>CAYWXS010000018.1:0-34737 GCA_964462245.1 uncultured Anaerolinea sp. | reverse complement strand
TGGTAGCGAGGCTTGTGGTTGGTGTAGGTTCAAGAGAAACACCACTTGCGGGGCAGTGCATGGATTGGCCTTCGTTGCACAGCAAGGTGGAAGTCGTGTAAATACGTGTCGCAGTTAGAACTAATGTTCGGTATAATGTAGTATATGTCTTTCTTTCAACGCCTGCTGTACTTGCTTGGTTTTCTGCAGGCCCCAACACCGCATACTTATAACCTAAAATCTGACATTCAACTGCGCATTGCGGACCTGGCCCAACAAGAACAGCGTTCCCCCGAAGAACTCACCGAGCAGCTGCTTAGCCAGGCGCTCAGTCAACACGATTCTGCGAATGATCTCTGGCAGCGTTGGAATTCTCTCTCGCCGCGTGAGCAGCAGGTGGCAGCCTTGACCTGCCTGGACTATACCAATCCGCAAATTGCGGCGATCCTGGGGCTTTCGGTCGAGACCATCCGCACACATAGCCGCAACACGCAGATCAAGTTTAACGTCAATAGCAAGCCCGCGCTGCGCGTGCTGTTAGCAGACTGGGATTTTAGTAAATGGGATGCCCAGATATAGGCGTTTCCCGGTTTGAACTGCCAGCCCTGCCTCCCCTGATAGGGGTAGCCTACGTTTCCCCCCGCACCTCACCCTGGCAGGGGATTTTTTTTATATTGGATGTGGGATATGCTGGCTGTATGGACATTCTCTCAACCCTTAACCCAGGTACGCTGATCGTGATCTGCGCGCCGCATGCCGCCCGTGAGCCAATTTCCAGCCTGGCCGCCCAACTGGCCCTGCGTGGCCCCCTGACCATTCTGGATGGTGGTAACCGTTTTCAACCTTACCGGGTAGCGCAGCTTTTACGCCAGCAGACCGTGGATGTGGAGCGCGCTGCTCGGCGCTTATTTGTCCGGCGTGCTTTCACCTGTTACCAAGTGTTGGCATTGCTGGAGGATGCGCCGCCTTTAAGGCAGCCGCACCTGGTGCTGGATTTGCTGGCTACTTTTCAGGATGAACATGTGCAAGCACAGGAAGCCCGGCGTTTATTGGGCCAGTGCCTTTTCCATTTGGAGCGTTTATGCCAGGCAGCTCCGTTGGTGGTGAGCATTTCTCCCAGGCTGCTGCCAGGACGTGAATTTCTATTGGATGAGGTCTGCGCACGGGCCGGGCAACTGTTTTTGCAGTCTGAGCCACTGGCGCAGATCTGCCAACCTACGCTCTTCGAGCTCTGATCCACATGGGTCGCACGCTTCCCACCATCACCCAGCAGTTGAGCGATACCGAGGCGGCGCTTGTACGCTTCCGGCGTACTTTGCGTCGCAGCGATCAGTATATTTTGGACGGTTTGTTTGCCGCTGCCCGGCGCCATACGGCTGCCATCAGTCAAACGGATGCGCTGCTGCCTTTTGAGGCGGCGCTGTTGGCCATCCTGCTTGAACAGGCCAAAGAGGTGTCGGTTTTGCGACAGGAACTGGATCAGCTAAAAAACAGGGGGATCGATGACAGAACAGACCGGCTGGTTGATTGACCTGTATCCGGATGAGACCGGGCTGGCACTCTGGTTGTTGTGTGATGATGGGCAGCGCCTGCCGCTGCGGATGGATTTTCCGGTTACGTTCTATGCGGCCGGGGCTTCGGTCAGTTTACGTGAGGCCTGGCGCTTTTTGCAGGATAAACAGGCCAGCCTGGCCCGCACCTCGCGCCGCGATCTGTTTACCGGGCTGCACGATTTGCTTTCAATCACGCTTGCCTGTCCGGCTGACCTGCCCAGCCTGTTCGTTGAATTCTCGCAGCAGTTTCCAGGATTGGACCTGTATGATGCAGACATTCCGCTTTCGCTGCGCTTTGCGGCTCGCACGGGTGTTGGTCTGCTGGGGCGCTGCCGAGTCGAATGCCTGGGAAACCGTGTTAGCAGGGTCAGCGCGCTGGATAGCCCCTGGGAGTTGGAGCCACTGCCCCTGCCGCTGCGGATCCTGGAACTCAGCCCTGAGACTGACCCAGCTTTTAAACCACCACAGCAACTACGGGTTGCTTATGAGCGTGTAGCATACAGCCTGGACCTGGAACCCCGACGTGCCTTTGAAGTTGCCCTGGGGCTGCTGCTGCGCCAGTTTGACCCGGATCTGATCCTGACGGATTATGGAGATACCTGGTTGTTCCCCAGGCTGACGATTAATCCTAATCGTGATCCGGCCCGCGAAGTCCTGACTCGGAAAGCCGACAGTTACTTTGCCTATGGGCAGGTTGTTCACCGCGGTGCGCAGACTCACCTGTACGGACGCTGGCATATCGACCGACGCAATGCGATGTTATTTAACGAATATGGATTGGAAGGGGTGTTGGAACAGGCACGCGTGACGGGCCTGGGAGTGCAGGAAATGGCGCGCAAATCCCCTGGTGCAGGCATCACTGCCATGCAAATGCTGACAGCCCTGCGTACCGGCGTGCTCGTGCCGGTGGTCAAGCAGCAAGCCGAAGCGCCAAAAAACCTGGAGGAGTTGATCCGGGCCGATAAGGGCGGTATGATTTACCAGCCATTGGTGGGCGTGCATGCGGATGTGGCCCAAATTGACTTTGCTTCGATGTACCCGTCCATCATGGTGAATTTTAATATTTCACCTGAAACCACAGCGCTGGCGGCTGATGCGTCTGCTCACCCGGTTACGCATCAGGAACCGGGTCTTGTACCGCAGACGCTGCGCCCGCTGCTGCAAAAGCGCCTGGCGTTGAAGCAGATGCTCTCCGAACTCCACCCGCGTGATTGCCGGGCGAAAAACATCAAGGCGCGGTCCGCGGCCCTCAAGTGGTTGTTGGTGGTTTGTTTTGGCTACCTGGGTTATAAAAACGCCCGCTTTGGTAAGATCGAATCGCACGAAGCGGTCACCAGCATCAGTCGTGAGCTGCTGCTGCAGGCCAAGGATACTGCCGAAGATATGGGTTTTTTGGTGCTGCACATGTATGTGGATTGTCTTTTTGTTCAAAAATCCGGCTGTCAGAAAGCGGCTGATTTTGAGCCCTTGCTGCAGGCGATTGCCGCTAAAACGGGGATCGGGATTGCCATGGATGGTGTCTATCGTTGGGTGGCATTTCTGTCTTCACGGAAGGACGTGCGCATCCCGGTTCCCAATCGTTATTTTGGGGTATTCCAGGACGGAGAGATCAAATATCGCGGTATAGAGCTGCGGAGGCATGATACACCGCCCTGGGTGGCGCAGACGCAGTTAAGCCTGCTGCAGTGCCTGGGTCAGGCGGGCACGTTGGCGCAGGTCAATCAAACCCTGCCCAAGGCGCTGGCTTTGATTGAGAAGGCCAAGCAAGATCTAAAAACTGGACGGGTACCCCTGGCGGACCTGTTGGTTACTCTGCGTCTCAGCCGGGATATTTCAGCTTACAAATCGGCTTCGCCTTCGGCGCGTGCAGCCCGGCTGCTGCTTGAAAACGGTCATCCACTTGCACCCGGGCAGACGGTGCGTTTTGTTTATACGCGCGGCAAGCCGGGTGTCTGGGCTTACGGTTGTGGTGAGCTGGATCGCAGGAGCGTGGATGTGCAAAGATACGCCCTGCTCCTGGACAGGGCGGCAGAATCTGTATTGAGTACTTTTGGCGAGATGCCTGTCCCGGTTTTTCAACCTTATCTGCCTTTGCTGAAAATACTGTCCTGATTTGGACTCCACCCTGGCAGTTAAAGAAATGAGTGGGGGCGAGGTTGATATTTTTCCTGCTTGTGGATACACTATAGATAAATCACAATATTCCAACTCTGCTGTCTGCGGGCAGAAACCACGATCAAGTTGGGCAGGTTGAATGTCTGAAAATCTATTTGCACGCACGCTCCCGCTTCCGATCCGTCCCATCCCGGAAACTTACTGGGTTATTCCTGGGCGAATGCTGGCAGGGGAATACCCCGGTGTACACTTTTCCGCCGCATCCACCCGCCGGCGCCTGGATGCTTTTCTTGAAGCCAGATTTAATACGTTCATCAACTTGACGTGCCTGGGCGAAATGGAAGACTATGAGTTTCTGTTGCGTGAAGAGGCCGGTTATTATGCCAGCGATATAAAATGTCTGCGCTTTGCGATTGGCGATTATGGTTTGCCAGAAGCTGAAATGATGAGCGCCATTCTGGATGCGATCGATACCGCGCTTGACGAGGAGCGCAAGGTGTATCTGCATTGCTTTGGCGGCATTGGGCGCACGGGGACAGTTGTTGGGTGTTACCTGGTACGCCACGGTTATACTGGCAGGCAGGCTCTGCGACAGCTCGCGGAGTGGTGGCGTGAAGTTCCAAAATCGGTTCGGCAACCATGCTCACCAGAAACGGCAAGACAGGCCGATTTTGTCCTCAGGTGGCAGGAAATTGCTGGCTGAGCAGGGGCTGAGTTTCGGTTTGTGAGGTTTTTGTAAACTATACCCTCTTGTCAGGATTTATAATAGTTGCATGGATTGGCATGCCCGTTATCTTCAGCAAGCGCGTTGGACAGAGCAACTGCGTGCTTATTTATTTAACAAAGCGGGTTTACAGGCCGGGCAGCGTGTTCTCGACCTGGGTTGTGGGACAGGTGCCCTGCTTTCTGATTTCCCATTTTCAGAAGGGTTGTATGGTCTGGATCTTGATTTCTCGGCGATTTCCCAGGCGGCAGGATATGCTCCGGCTGCTGCTTTAACCTGTGGTGATGGCAGCCGGTTACCTTTTGCTGATTCTACTTTTGACCTGGTCTTTTGCCATTTTGTGCTCCTGTGGGTGGACGACCCGCGGCTGGTCGTAGCTGAGATGCGGCGTGTGACGCGCCCGGGTGGGGCTGTGCTGGCCATGGCGGAACCCGACTATGGCGGGCGTATTGATTATCCGGCTGGGCTGGTACGGCTCGGGCAGTGGCAGATCGAATCGCTGCGGCGGCAGGGTGCAGACCCCAATATGGGCCGGCAGCTTGCGAGTGTATTTTCCAATACCGGGCTGAAAGAGGTCGAAAGTGGCGTGATTGGTGGTGAATGGCGCAGTAATTCGGTTGCGGATGGGCAGGAGTTGGAATGGCTGGTGCTGTCTGATGACTTAAAGGAGAGGGTTTCGCTGTCTGAAATTCAAAATATGAAGACTCTCGACCGGCAGGCACGGGAAAGCGGTGAGCGCGTTTTGTTTGTGCCCACATTCTATGCCTGGGGTCTTGTCTGAACGTTCAAATGGTATAATCGCCTTATACGGAGGCAATTTGGAAGAATCTATCGAAGAGACCCCTGGTGTTACGGCCGAAGCCACTGACACTATTGAAAATACTGAACCTGGAACCACTGAAACTACATCCCCTGGCTGGGGACGTTTCTTGTTAGATGTGCTTGAGACTCTGCTGCTTTCGGCGGTATTGTTTTTGGCAATCAATGCCCTTTCTGCTCGCGTTCGTGTAGATGGGTTTTCGATGGTGCCAACCTTGCAAAACGGCGAGTTTGTACTTGTGAACCGCCTGGCTTATCGTCTGGGTGTGCCCCAGCGTGGTGATATCATCGTTTTTCATTTTCCGCTCGATCCTGCCAGTCAGGATCTGATCAAGCGGGTTATCGGTTTGCCTGGCGATCGCGTTGTGGTCTCGAATGGCGTAGTAAGCGTGAACGGTCAGAATTTGAATGAACCATATATCGCGGCACCACCCATGTATGATGGTGCCTGGGAAGTACCGGCGGGTAATCTGTTTGTCCTGGGAGATAATCGTAATGATTCCTCTGATTCACATTCCTGGGGCATGCTGCCGATGAAGGAAATTGTAGGAAAAAGCATTTTTATTTACTGGCCTTTCCCTGAATGGAAATTAATCGATCATTACGATTTTACGAAAGCGGTGCAATGAGCGTAAACCTGGAAAAACTCCTTTCCCTGGCAGAAGAGTACACCCATGAGCTGCCTCCCACTCCATCCCAACTGAGTATGCCGGTTGGCGCTGCCATTGCGGGTTGGATTGATCATACCATTCTGAAACCTGATGCAAAGAGCGAGCAGGTTCGTAAGCTGTGTGCGGAAGCCCGGCAGTTTCATTTTGCAACTGTGTGCGTAAACCCGGCTTATGTTTCGCTGTGCGCCGAGTTGCTTGACGGTTCAGGTGTGGGAGTTTGTTCGGTGGTCGGTTTTCCGCTTGGCGCTACTTTCCCTGAAATGAAGGCGGCTGAAACACGCATGGCGATCAGCGCGGGTGCCACCGAAATCGATACCGTTATCAATATTGGCGCGCTGAAGAGTGCCGATTATGCTCTGGCGCTGCGGGATGTTCAGGCGGTAGTGGACGCAGCGGCGGGTAAGGCGCACGTTAAAGTTATTTTGGAAATGTGCTATCTGGATTTGCATGAAAAGATCATTGGCTGCCTGCTCTGTAAAGAAGCGGGGGCTGATTTTGTTAAGACATCCACCGGATTTGGCTCCAGTGGGGCAACGGCTGAGGATGTTGCGCTGATGCGGCGCCTGGTGGGGACGGAGCTGGGCGTAAAAGCTGCGGGTGGTATCCGCACATTGCAGGATGCCATATTGATGATTGCCGCAGGAGCCAATCGCCTGGGAGCCAGTGCGGGTATCTCGATCCTTAAGGAAGCTGGAGTTGTATGAGTGATATTCATGCTTCTTCTGGTTTTGCCTGTAACGAATGCCAGGCTGGGATGATGCGTTTGCGATTTATCACCTATTTCACCTGGCTGGATGATGAGTTGGTGACGGTTCCCAATTTTCCGGCATGGGTGTGTGATGTCTGTGGCAAGCGTGAATATGATGAGCGTGCCGTTAACTGGCTGACGACCTTGCTCAGCCCTAATGCTGGTCAGACCACCATTTCCAAAAAGCCGCGTCGCAGGGTAGCGCCGACCCGGCGCGGTCAAAATCGTCCCAGCACTCCCGAGTAAAGCATGGAATGCGCTGGCGCTGCTGCGTCCAGATAAATATATAGCAATATTAATATTCGTTTTGAAAAATGCTTGACCTGAATGCGGTGTAATGATAAAATCCTGCCCGCTCAAGTAATGGCATAAAACAATTGAGCAGAACGCCCCCATCGTCTAGTGGACCAGGACGCAACCCTTTCAAGGTTATGACCAGGATTCGAATTCCTGTGGGGGCACAGAAAACCACCGATTTTGGTGGTTTTTTTTGTTTTCTCTTCGAGTTTGTGAGGATGTTATTTTTTGTATTCTTCCGGTATGAAGCCAACAAAGAGAATATTAGCTTATGCGAACATTGTGTGGTGTCATAATAGGTTGGCAAACATTTCAGTGGAAGCATCAGGATTTATTGTTTATCAATGTCGTCAACAAATTGTCACGCTGTTTTCTTCTCGCATTGAAAAATGTACTTTGGATGATAGTAATTTGCTTATATAGACAATGGAATAATGGAACTCGGTGCTTTAAGCCCAAGAAGCTGGTTATATTCAGCGCTCGAAAAATATGATTTCGGCTAAAATCAATGCATGCATGTTTTAAACGCTATCGCCAGCGATTTTTACAACTTTGAGCAGGCTGTGACCGAGCTTCGTGCTTATAAACCGTTGTATGTCAAAATGAAGTTGATCTATGGTTGTAATCTTAAGTGTGAAATGTGTAATCACTGGCGTGATGGACGCGAAGCGCCATTGCCCATCGGGCGTTTTAAGGAAATCCTGACCGAATTGGCTGGCCTGGGCTGTAAGAAGGTTCATTTCAGTGGTGGGGAATGCATGCTCTTGCCGCAAATTTCTGATCTTGTGTCGCATGCCGCCAGCCTTGGTATCCGTCCGGTCATGACTAGCAACGGTACTCTGATTGATAAAATAAAAGCAAAGCAATTGATAGAAGCCGGCTTGCGCGGGATTAATATTTCCATTGATTCGCCGGACCGCAAGACCCATGATCGCATCCGAGGGGTGAGTGGTGCGTGGAAATCTGCTTGCCGGGCTGTCGAAACTATTCGACGTTACGCCCATAAGGGAAAAATCACTATCCGTATCAACACGGTGGTCGGTAGATCAAATTACCACACGTTGGCATCCATGCCCGACTTTGCTCACGCGCTTGGCGCAGATGCCCTGAATTTAATTGCGATCGACGATCATTGCGGTGAGATTCTTTCGATGCGCAAATCTGACCTGCTGCGTTACAATGCCCAAATCGGCCCGCAAATTGCCGGGCAGGCCCTGGCACTGGGACTGTTCCGTGATGTTGCCGAAGCGAATATTTTTGGTGCTGGAGATGCTGATCTTAAAGCTGCGCGGCGGGGACAATATGCATTAAGGTGGTACGATCAGCATGCCTGCTACATTCCCTGGATGCACAGTCTGATCGATTTTAATGGCCTGGTATACATCTGCTGCATGACTCGTGAAAAAATTCCCCCGTTAGGCGACCTGAAAAAAACCACTTTTACCGAAATCTGGAATGGGCCAGCTTACGCTGCCATCCGCAGCTTGATGCACCCACCCAAATTAGCATCCTGCCGGTCTTGTGATGATTTTCTGCTGGAGAACAGCCGGTTGGCTCAGCTCAGGTCTGAAAAGGCGTCATCCTCCTGATCGAGGGTACTCACGTTGTTAAATAGCAACATGTCAGCCGCTGTAAAAATCTGAGCCGTCTGAGGTAGCATTACTGGTTGGTCCAACCCCTGTTGGCAGGCGTAGCACAACAGTCCAGCTGCCTGTACTTGCATATGTTCTTCGCAAAAACCGCGCCCGCACTTTGAGCAATGCCCTAAGGCCGGGTTATCACAGCGATGTGGTACTAAAAAACCGATTACCATCTCACAGTTTTGGGCCATAGACACTCCTTATGAAAATTGCGCTACTTTCTGAAAAATATCCACCTGACCCAGGCGGCCTGGCTGTCTCATTTGAGCGCATGGCAGGTCTGCTTTCCAGAGCAGGGCATGTGGTCCACATTTTTACATCTTCCGATATTACCAAGCATCCAACCCAACAACGCGATGGCTTCATTTTACATCAAATCGTGCGCAGGAAGCGTAACGAAGATACCCTCGCGGATTGGTTTGATGCCATTGTCCGAGTGCATGCTGTGGAATGTTTTGATCTGATCCACGGTTATTTTCTGCCCCAGGCGGGGTTCCTGGCTGCGTATGCCGCCAATTATCTCGGGATTCCAGCGGTGGTCAGCGCGCGTGGGAACGACCTGGACCGTGCAATTTTTGACAGTAATAAGGCTGCGCACATCTTTTACGCACTCCAAAACGCTAGCATGATCACGACCAATACAACTGAGCTGATGAGAAAATCCAGGGCACTGGCTCCTGGGCGTGAGGTGACGCTTATCGCTAACGGTGTAGCGGCTGATCTTTTCAGCCCGGCGCCGGCCTCATTCGAACTGCGACAGTCTCTTGGCCTGGATGACGCGCCAGTGATCGGTTTCTCAGGTGAACTGCGCGCCAAAAAGGGTATGAACGTGCTCCTGTTGGCTTTTCGCGAACTGGCGCAAACTCAAAAGGCCAGCCTACTCCTGGTGGGTGGCGTCCGCCCGGGGGATGACGCAGATACTTTACGTGTATTCGAAAGGCAGAACCCTGACCTGGGGATATTCACCATTCCGATAGTTTCTTTGTCGGAAATGCCGGATTATTATCGGCTGATGGATATCCTCGTTTGTCCTTCTCTGCACGATGGTCTGCCAAACGCTGTCCTGGAAGCAATGTCCTGCGGACTGCCGGTTGTCGGTACGTACACGGGCGGCTTGCCCGATGCGATTGTAAACGGAGAAAGTGGCTTGCTCGTTGCGCCTGGAGATGTTCAATCCTTGACCCAGGCAATCCGGGACTTGCTGGTGGATCCTGCCCTACGCGCCAGGCTTGGTGTTCAGGCGCGTGCACGCATTCTGCAAAAGTTCACACTAAGCCAGGAATTGGATGGCAACCTGGGGGTTTACCATAAAATCCTGGGGAAGAGCTGCTAACCCAGGTCGGCATAAACCCGCAGTAACTTCTTTTGTGCTTGGTGCCACGAAAATTTATCACGGGCGCGTTTTCCTGCGCTGCCAGCAATTTTATCGGCGGTGGATGGATTCTCAAGCAGGGTAAGCACCTGCCTGGCCAGGTCATTGATATCGCCGGGATTGAATAAAAGCGCGTCGATGTCTTCGCGTACCAGCTCACGCACAACGGGCAGGTTGGATGCAACGATTGGGCGTGCACATGCCATGTATTCAATGATCTTGATTGGGCAGCAGCCCTGTGTTACATTGCGGTCGTTCAACGCCAGCGGGGCCAGGCATACATCGGCGCTGGCAATGATTTCCGCGACCTGATGGTGCGCGACGGACCCTTCAACGCTGACGTATTCTTCCAGACCAAGTTTGCGAATTTGTTTTGCCAGCAACTTACGCTGGCGGCTGCGCCCTCTGCCCACAATGCGTAAATGTACAGGGTGATGTTGTATGATTTGCGGCATGGCGCTGATTATCATTTCCAGTCCCTGCCAATCTGCCAGTGTGCCGATGTATAGCAGAGTGGGAATACGCTCGTCGTCATGCGCTGGCAGCGGAGTCGGGAAAAAGTCATCCGGGCTGCTTCCGTTGGGGATCACCGTGATCTTTTGCTTATCAACACCCAGGCTGACCAGGAATTGCCGGGTGACATCTGCCGGGCAAATGACCGCGTCGCTGAGTTCCAGAGTCTCGAGTTCCATCTGGCGGATCTTGCTCAGCAGCCCACTCTCGTGCAGGCCTGGGTAGTGGTATTTCAACTCAACCGAAGCCAGACCGTTTACTTCGAAGATGGTTTTGAACCGAAACTTGGCCTTGTTTTGTGCCAATGGCAGCCCGCTCCAGCTTGAGCGGTAGTGAGCAAAATCAAAAGCTTGCGAACCGTTGGCAAGTTCCAAGGCAGCCTGCCCGAAAGCCAGAGCCTGGGTTAGGAAATTTCCACCCGTTACCGGCGGAACCCGGTGTACACGTACCCCTTCCCAAACATCATTCGGCGGTAAAATACCATTACCGGGTGTCAATAATTCAACATCATCTCCATTGTTGACGAGCCCGCGCAAAAAGTGGACAATGTGTGTAGTTGCCCCCTTGGGGCTTGGGAAAGTGTCAAATGCAGAATAAAAAACGCGAGACATTGTTCAATTATAATCGTAGGAGACCATGAGTTACGCACCGATCTATATCACTCTTGGAGAACGTCCGAAGGCCATCCTGCAGCGCATGGATGAGCTGAGCAGCAGCAAACAGCAGGCCGATGATTTATATAAGCGCCGCAGATGGATTCCCTGGGCCTTGTTTTTCGGAGGCTTCTTGTTCTTATTTCTTGATCTGGTGATCCTGGCGCTGGGTTATCCTCTCATGGGTCTGACGCTTGTTATGGGGGTTTGCTGGCTGGCTGCTATTATGATGGGTCTCTCTCTCCGAAAAGCGCGTGTCGCTGGTTTTCATCCGGATTTAACGACTGCATATCAAATCATCCAGATATTGCGGGATGATCTTTTACAAAAATCGGTTTTTGTTGGACATTTGGACCTGACAGGCTCAGAAATCGCTGAGAAAGTCACTCGCAGCCAGAAAGATACACGCGGACGAACGACAAAATTGTTCTGCGATGAGTGGTTGAAGTTGAAGGCCAAACTGATTGACGGTAACGTGCTTCGTGTATCTGTCATTCATAAAATCAAGAAGCGTGATCCGTATATGGGACGTGGAAGAAGTGGCAAAACCAAATGGAAACCTGCCAAACAAAAAGGCGAGTTCCAAGAGTTGAATGTGCGTATTGCCGTCAATCAGGAGCTATATGAGATAATTCCATCCGCTGACCTCCAGGTTGGAAAGTCGATTGGGCCTTACCTGGTTCAGGGGCTTAATACAGAAGATGGGATGGTTACGCTGACCTGTGTCTCAACAACTATACAAACCCCTGCTGATAACCTTCTGGCAGTTTTGCGAGCCAGTTATAGCCTGCTCAAACGAAAGAGGTAAAACTTTTATGAAGCCTGCCATTATTTTTGCAATTGTCTTAAGCGTCATGGTAATGCTGGTTGCAGTCCTGATCACAATCTCAGGTCTTAGCCAGGGCGCAAAAATAAGTGCTCCGGTTGTCCAGGAACTGCCTTACAGCGGGGTTATGCAGAGTTTGAAAATCATCGACCTGACTGGTGATAGCGTCAACGACCTTTTTTTGCAGACAGAGACCCAGTTGAAAGTGATCGATAAAAAGCAGCAGGTTGTGATTGACCAGACTTATGCGGCTCCCCTGGCGACTACAATGGGTGATCTGGACGGGAATGGGATTCAGGATCTACTGGCTTTTTATGGCACGGCCGGTAGTACGCACGTCGCGCTGTTTTTGAACGGTAAGCCTGGCAGCGATGTGCTTGTTAAGGATTTGTACGACGCGTCCAGGAGCGCGATCATCCCGTTTAAGGGTAGTCCTCTAGGAATTTTGGGCGATACACAGGGAAACCTGGTAGCGTTGGATGCTACTGGGAAGAAAATTTGGCAGAAGTCGATTTCCAGCGCAGATTACATTCGTGGGTTGGATGATGCCCGAATCAATGGGGAGGTCTTCCTGACGGCAGCAAATCATGATGGCACGGTTGGTCTGTTCGATTCTAAGGGCAGCCAGCTCTGGTCGTACCAGTTGAATGGTGCGCTGCGCCGCTTGCGAGCTTTTGACATGAATGGCGACGGGACGAGCGAAATTTTAATTGGTGGGGATGGTGGTGTTCTGGTGATGCTGAATGCGGCGGATGGGAAACCGCTGTTTACAAAACAGCTCGGACAGACCATAACCGAGATCCGTGAGGCGGAATTGAACGGCGAACCTTCCACAAGGGAAATTGTGGTTGGCGGAAAAACCAACGGTGTCTGGGCGATCAGTTATAACGGGGACCTGCTATGGTCCGGTTCTGCCAGCGAAAGGGTCAACCAGATCGGGTTATTGGATGTGGATAGGAATGGCAGCGAAGATGTTCTGATTGGGACGGATGGTGGGAATGTGACCTTGTTCAAGGCGGATAGCGGTTCAAGTGATGGGATCCTGACTTCTGATGGGGCGATTGAGCGTATGGATATCGGTAATTTCACCAAATCAGGTCAGGTAGCGGTTGCATCGGCCGGGATAGTGAAAATACTTGAAATAGAATATGTGACTTTGGGATTTATGCGCTTCATTCCGCTGGCGGTCGGGTTATTAACCTGCCTGATCATTTTTCTAGCAGCCGGTTTTATCGCCGGGATACCTGCCAAACCCGATTTGCGTATCAGTATCACCGAGCAAAGCCGAGAGGCGCTGACTGCGCAGCGTCGGATGCTGAAGGAAAGTATCGCTGATGTGGAACGCTTGCGGAATTTGGGTGATGTTACCCCGGAAGCCTATCTGGCGCGCCTGAAAGATCTGCGCCGGCAACTATCGGAAAATGAAGCCTCCATGCTCAAAGCAGGCTTCCAGGTGGCCGTGGAGACCCAGAGTTGCCCTAATTGTGGCGGAACATTGCTGCTGGGCGTGGATAAGTGCGAATATTGCGGGCAGGTTGTGCTGCATTGATACCAGCAGGCATAGGATAAGTTTTTCTGCTATTTGGATAAACTATTTTTGAAAGTGTTCGAACCAGGGATTTGCGCCTGGTGGTTAGGATTTACAAATGCACATTCTTCGAAAAATTTTATGGTCATGCAGCAGATATCCAGTGCAGTTGGGTGACTGGTTTTGCAAAGGATGCCAGCTCGGCGGCGGATAGGAAACTGTGCTGAGCGTTGATGGCGGTGTTCATGTGCTCTGACGATGTGGCGGCACAAAAATACCACCGATTTCGGTGGTATTTTTGTGCGTTTTCTTCTAGTTTACGAAGATGTTATTTTATTTTTTTCCCGAACTGCTGATAGGGGATCATCATTAGCATTCCGACTGCGATAATGGCCAAGCCCAGCTCCATCCCTGCAGCCTGCCAGGGGCCAAAAAATGGTATTTTGTCGCTTTGTTGAACCGTCATTCCGAAAACATCTGCCATGCCGGAAAACAGGGAAATAACGAAGCCGGTACTAACCAGGCGAATGCCGATATCGGCGGATATGGACTTTTCCTCCTGTCCCCACAATGCGGCCAGACCAATATACCCACCCAGGCAAATGACTGCCAATCCGATCATGAAAACGATGATCTGGACAAAACCGACGACTGGACTGCGATCCAGAGAGAAAAATTCTGGTTTTGCACCCAACATCATCATTAACAACCCAAAGCAGCTGGTCACTATGCCCAGGCGGATACGTTCAACAGAAATACGTTTTGAGGGTAGGTTTTCTTCGTTCATGCGGGAAGAGTCCTGCGCAGGTGTTCGATCCAGTTGCCGCCAAATATCTGAGCGATGTCGGTTTCCGAGTAACCACGTGCTTCAAGCAGGGGTGCCAGTTTTTGAAGATCGGCAATGGTATCCAAGCCTTCAGGGATATGCTGCAGGCCAAATCCGCCGTCAAAATCCGTACCAAAAGCTACATGCCGGGCGTTGCCGGCCCTCTGACAGATGTAATCCATTTGTGCTGCCACCATATCCAGTGGGATGTCTGAACGCGGGTCGGGTAGATTCCAGCCTTCCACTAAAAACTTATTGAAGGGGACCACACCAATTACGCCGTTGTGTTCAATGATGCCATCGATGGTCTCGTCCCTCAAGAAACGGTTGCTGCGTCCATTTTTTACCTGGTTGAGGGCATTGGCATGGCTGGCGATGATTGGACCTTCATAGATATCCAGAGCCTGAGGGGCTGATTCCCAGGACATGTGGCTCAGATCGAGGGTAAAGCCGATCGGCGCCATTGCGTGCAGCAATTCATGACCTTCACGGGTCAGAGGACCGGGTTCGCCCGTCCCACCACAAAAGCGGGTGGCCCTCCAGGCGGGGCCAATGATGCGTACTCCGCGTTCCCACCATTCTTCCAGTTCGCCGGGTGTGCGAACCCCATCTGCGCCTTCCATGAGGGTCACCATTCCGGTGGCATGCATACCCTCGGGGCGCGCCCAGTCGATCAGGGTAGATTCTAGTTGTTTTTGGTTGTGAATGGGGGTGAATTTATCGGAGTGTCGATCCACCAGACGTTCGTAAAGGTCCACCTGTCCCATATAAATCTTGTGTGCTTCTTCGGCGTTGGCATAAACCTGTGTTTCCCATTCCGGGCACTTGCTATGCTTGGGACCCGCAAAGAGGGTGGAGAAGACAATTGCCACCCGTCCACGTTGAAATTCGTACCAACTGAGGGTGCTGTCGCCGTTATTTTCGACTGCATAGGTGCCAATTTCACGACGCCTGGTTTCCTGCACCGGCTCGGTGTAGTCCCGCTTGAAACTGATCATGTTATAAGCGAGGTCCAGGTGAGCATCAACGATGAGATGTGCCATATTTTTATCGTAATCCTGCTCTCTATTGCTTAGAGATGCTTATTTATGGGTATTTATTTGGATAAAAAAGAGAGCGCACCGGCAGGTGCGCTCTCTGGTGGGTCTTTTTTTTACTCTACTTCGCTATCCGGGGTGAGTTCGGCTGCCAGGGCTTTCATGTCCATATCTGCATAAGCGCCTGAGTCAACCTTCCGTAAGCTCAGGCCAATGCGGCGCTGATCTTCGTCAATGCGGATAACCCGCAGAGTGAGGACATCACCCTCTTTGACGGATTCTTTGGGGTGGTTGATGCGATTCTCGCTCAATTCAGAAATATGGATCAAACCTTCCACATCTCCTTCAAGGCGGGCGAAAGCTCCAAACTTGGTCAGGCGGGTAATAGTACCTTCCACCAATTGACCTACTTTGAATTTGGAAACTTTGTCATTCCAGGGGTCACCCTGCAGGGCGCGGATAGAAAGGCCAATACGTTTCTTGTCCTTGTCCACGCTAATGACTTTGACCTTGACTTCCTGACCCACTTCAAGGACTTCACTGGGGTGCTGTACGCGTTCCCATGAGAGTTCTGAAAGATGGACAAGACCGTCGGCCCCATTCACGTTTACAAAAGCGCCGAAATCTGCGACCGAAGTCACACGGCCGGTGTAAACCTGGCCTTCTTCCAGCCCTTCAATTACGCGTTCCTTGAGGGATTGGCGGCTTTCTGGATTGGCGGCACGCTCAGAAAGGATCAAACGCCGTCGAGCGCGATCCACTTCAATTATGCGGACACCAATCGTTTCGCCAATCATCTTGGCCCAACGATCAGGAGTATCGCCCTGAACCGAGCTTCGGCGGGTCATACTGATCTGTGATGCGGGAATGAAGCCGCGCAGACCATGAACCAGCACAATCAGGCCGCCCTTGTTATAGCCATCGATCTTGCCTTCAAAGGCTTCGCTGCTCTCCTGCATCTTCTCTACCAATTCCCAGCCCATGGCTTCACGGGCGCGGGTATAGGAGAGAATTACATTCCCATTCTGGTCTTCCGGATTAATCACATAGACGGGAATACTCTGCCCAACACTAAGCGCTTCGCGCTCGGAGGTTGGGATTTGTTCGAGTTCTCGTCCCATGATTACGCCTTCGGATTTGGATCCGACGCTAACCAAAATCTGGGAGGAAGAAATACTGGCTATGACACCTTGGCGGATTTCACCTTGAATAGGGAATTCCAATCCGGCGTCTTCGGACCGCATGAGACTTTCCATCGTTTCATGGTTCTCGCTCTGGAACTGCTCGTCGCGGCCCCCTTGCCCTTGAAGGGCGTCCTGTTCATCAATCATAACTAAATTGCTCCGATATAAAGAGATTACGCAGATTATACAGTTGATTGGTCTAGTTGACAATACTAAATCAAACTCAGCTTAATCGAATTCTTGTATTTGTTTGATTTATTGATACCTTTTACAAAAAACGTCCAAAACTGGTCTGGTCCCACTTTTTTTGTGGCAAGAAACAGCTTGTGTTGATAAAAATTTATAATCTTCCAATACTCTTTCTATTCTACATGGTAGTATAATTTTGCCCGAGGAACCCGTTATGCTGACCATTTACCCATTCACCGCAATTGTTGGACAGGAGCGCATGAAACGCGCTCTGATTCTAAATGCTGTTGATACCCGCGTTGGCGGGGTACTGATCCGTGGCGAGCGCGGCACGGCAAAGTCCACCGCAGCCCGTGGGCTTGCGGCTTTGTTGCCAAAAGTTCGTGCTGTCAAAGAGTGTCGCTTCGGTTGTGATCCGGATAGCCCCAACACCTGGTGTACGGAATGCAAGGAACGGGCACTTTCCATCAAAGAGCTTCCATTTGATGTGCGTCCAATTCCTTTCGTTAACCTGCCTGTTTCGGCTACCGAGGATCGGGTGGTAGGGACGCTGGATATTGAGCAGGCCATTCAAAAGGGTGAACGCCATTTTGAACCAGGTGTGCTTGCGAATGCCAACCGCGGTCTTCTTTATATAGACGAAGTTAATCTTTTGGATGATCACGTGGTTGACCTGCTGCTCGATTCGGCTGCCATGGGTATGAATATCGTTGAACGTGAAGGTATTTCATTTTCACATCCGGCGCGTTTCATCCTGGTTGGCACTATGAATCCGGAAGAAGGTGATCTGCGACCGCAGCTGTTGGATCGTTTTGCGTTTGCAGTGGATATTACCGGTATTCGGGATGCGCGTGAACGTGTTTTGATCATGGAACGCAACATTGCTTTTGAAGCTGATCCTGATGCTTTCCGCCAGTCTTTTATTACACAGGAAGAAGAGCTTTCTCACAAGATTGTTCAGGCCCGCAAGTTGGTTGCGAAAGTGACCTACTCCAAGCGCGATCTGCTTTCGATTGCAGCCCTGACATCATCGCTGAACGTTGATGGTCATCGTGCAGATTTGGTAATCCTGAAAGCGGCGCGTGCCCAGGCTGCTTATGATGGACGCACCGCTGTAACTGATCACGATATTGCCCTGGCTGCCGAGCTGGCTTTACCGCATCGGATTAAGCGTGGGCCTTTCTATCAGGCAGAAGTTACTGCCGAACAGCTTCAGGAGCGCATCGAGAATCTGGTCGGTCAATCCACCGATGGTGAGCTATCTGAGGAAGAATCCAAGGATCAATCTGACGCACAGGAAAAAAAAAGTCGATCGTAGAAGATCAGGCTGGGGATGATACCCAACCTTCGACTACCGAGCCCGCCCGCCAGGACGTGTTCGCTTCCCAGAATGCTAATTGGTGGGATGGCGGGCAAAAAGTCAAGGCGGGCGAAACTTTTTCTCCACGCAAGCTCGACACTCCCCTGGATAAGCTGACCCGTAAGGCATCCGGACGTCGTTCGGAGACGCGTACTGACCGCAAGCGCGGCCGGTATGTTATGGCTCGCCCAGCGAATGGCAGTACCGATATCGCTTTTGATGCTACTATTCGCGCTGCAGCGCCTTTTCAAAAAAACCGCGATGAGCAGCGAAAAAAAGTGGCCTTTGCTATTCAAAAAAGCGATTTGCAGAAGAAGATACGTGTAAAGCGCGTAGCAAACCTAGTGCTGTTCCTTGTGGATGCATCCTGGTCCATGGCGGTAGCAGAGCGAATGAATGCCACAAAGGGCGCGATTCTTTCGCTTTTGACGGATGCTTATCAGCGTAGAGATCGGGTCGGGCTGATTGTCTTCCAAAAAGATCGCGCTACCCTGGTTTTGCCGCCTACCAATAGTGTCCAACTGGCCCAGCGTGCGCTGGTGGACATACCTGTGGGTGGAAAAACGCCACTTTCGGCGGGTTTGTTGATGTCACTTGATGTCCTTTTACGGGAAAAGAGGACACATCCGGATGTGGATCCACTGCTTATCATTATGACGGACGGGGCCGGTAATGTCTCGGTGGGTCCTTTGCCGCCACAGGAAGAGTCTTACCACTTTGCGGAATTGATCGTACGTGAGAATGTTAAAAGTCTGGTTATTAATATGGAACATGCCGCTTTTGATCAAGGTTTGGCCAAGCAACTGGCGGATCACCTTGAAGCACCATGTTTTGCTCTGAGTGAGATTAAAGCCGAAAATCTTTACCATACCGTTAGAAACGAAATGGTAAAATAATTCGGAACGTAAGCAGGTTTTGCCTACGTTGGCTGATCAAAGTAAACGGTATAACAAAATGTCCGCTTCCTTTTGGAAGCGGACATTTTGAAAAAAACATAAATTAAGACCGATCATCTGAAAGTGTTACGTCTGGGAAAATCATCAACGTGGACAAATAAAGAAAACCCGACGAGCGATTGCTTTCCCAGGTGATTTCAGGTCGAAACCTTTCATTTTTGCAAAGTGATTGTTAGACAATTTGTCTACAAATTGTAGATGATTTTTAAACCGAAATTAGATGTTTGTATTAAAATGACATTATCAAAATATAGATATGCTGTCCGAAAGATATTTATCTATAACCAAATGGAAAAACTTATTAGTTAGGAGAGAATAAAATGAAAAAGAATATCATAGTTATATTGGTTGTTTTAGCTCTGTTGGTCTCTATCATGCCGACGAGCACTGTCTTCGCCAAAAATGGAAATGGAAACAATTTTACGATTGAAATTCGCAATCGAACTGGGGCGCCGGTTTCCTTTATCCTGACAGACGCAAAAGGGTTGTCCTCCCAACTTTATACTTATCAGGATGGCATGTGGAATATCACTCTTCGTACTGGTTGGTATTCTTATCGAGCCAGCACTGCTTGCGGCGCAGTAAGTGGTATGTTTAATCTTGATCACCGTCGTACCATTTCGTTCCATTGCTACTCTACTGGTGCACATGGCAGTTCGTATCACCAGGTTGGGCGATCAATATTGCCCCGGTAAAAATACTATCGCCAGGTTGATTTCCTGACCAGCAATTACATTGATGTTTTTTGTAATAAAGTTAGTGTCTATCCTGTTCAAGGTACCGACTTTCGGCTAGAGAAGGGGCTGTTGAAAAGCAGCCCCTTTTTCATTTTTCGTAACGCAATAATGGTTATGAACTATAACCACCTAAAAGGTTAGAATTTTTTTATGGTGTTTTGCAGATGAAATTATCTACAAAACACCATGTGCTGGGCAACCATGGATAATTTATTTAATTAATCGACAATCTGTCTACAAATAATGGATTGTTTTTAAATCCAGAATAAGGGATTGTATTAGAATGTAATTAGAAAAAAACATAGATATGCTGTTCGGATGACGTATCTCCAATCAAGTGGGATATTCTATTAGGAGAGAATAAAATGAAAAAAAATATTATAGTAATACTGGTTGTTTTAGCCCTGTTGGTTTCTGTTTTTCCGACAAGTTCTGTTTTTGCCAAACATGGGAATGGAAACAAATATACGATTGAAATTCGCAATCGAACGGGTGCGCCAGTTTCGTTTATTCTGACAGACGCAAAGGGGTTGTTCTCCCATCTTTATACTTATGAGGATGGCATGTGGAATATTACTCTTGGTACTGGATGGTATTCTTATCGCGCCAACACTGCTTGCGGCGCAGTGAGCGGTATGTTTAATCTTGATCACCGCCGTACCATCTCGTTCCATTGTTACTCTACTGGTGCGCATGGTAGTTCTTATCGGCAGGTAAGGCGCTCAATTACTATTTCCCCGCCAAATTATTATGCCAGGTGATTTCCTGACCAGCAATTACACTGAAGGTTTTTTGAAACTGAGTTAGTGTGTATCCTATTCAAGGTACTGACTTTTGGCTAGAGGAGGGGCTGTTGAAAAGCGGCCCCTTTTTGGATTGCCTAACGTCAACAATGGTTATGAACTTGAAATACCTATCACAGTAGAATATTTTTGTGGTGTTTTACGGATGATTTTGTCCGTAAAACACCACAGGCAGGGCGAGTCATGGATAATTTATTTGGGTAAAACGGTCAACGTCAAGACCAGGGTACAGAGGGTCTTCTTGCTAGATACGACTGCCCATTTTGTCGTATAGATGCCCGGTTTGGATGGGGCAATCATATCCACTATGATTTTCCCGCTTTTGCCATCTTTGATGGTTTGGGTAAGGTTATAAAAGGAATGATCGTGCATTCCCGTACCATTGACGAATTTGTAATCTACTGTAGGTGGTGTCCAGTCTGTTCCGCTTGTATTCTCGACTGTCCAGACTGCATCAAAAGCGCTGCGGACTTTAAGCGCGGTCTTGGGTGATATCAGAGTTACCTTGCAAGAGGTATTGATTATTGGTTCGGTGGTTGAAGTCGGTCCGATTGGGATATCTGGTTGGGTTGAGATGCCAACCCATATTTTTGGGCCAAAACGAATGCCGTTATTATTCTCCATTTGCCAGAAACCCTGATATTTTGAGAGCTTCAATGGTGCGATCAGCTTTACGCTTAAGTCGATAATCTGCCCGGGCAGGATACTTCCTGTAATATTAATTGGCTGACCTGCCATCTGAGCCGCTTCTACGTTTCCGGAAACATATACCAGGCGGTAGTGAGGGTTCCATGTACAGGTTCCAGTGTTTTGTACCCGCCAGGTTTTTATAAATTCCTTCCCTGGCGAAACATATGGAGGTGATTTCATGTCATTATCAGCAAAGTTAACATCTATAACTAATTTTACGTTATCAACGCAGGTAATTGGAATGGGGGTGTTGGTGGGGATGATTGGCTGAATTTGAGTTGGCGAGGATCCGGGAGCCCCATTTTGTGTGTATGCCTGGATAAGCTGAAGCATTGTTCCATCAGTGAGCATACCGGCGATTATGTTATCAATCTCAATTTTTAGGCGTGGGGTTTCCAGCCGCATGGCGAGTGCCAGGTCTTGCTGTTTGAGATCGGTACCTACTACCTGTGTTCCAAGTTGATCTTTGTAATAGTTGGCTGTCGCCTGACCGACGATGACCAGGTCCAGTTTGTTTGCAAGCATGTCTCGAATAGCTTCATCAATCAGTGCATAGCTTGATAACCTGTCAGCGCTCATCAGTCCGGGATCTACCAACTGGGTTTTCACTGACCTTTCAAATGTAGTTCCGCGCTGCACGCCCACGTGAAATTCAGCTAACTGGCTGAATTCGGTGATTCTAATGCGAGAGTCATTTCTGGCTAAAATCGCAGTTTGATCCACGTAATAAATTGGTGAGAATGTCACCAGTTTATTGAGGTCCGGATTAATTGGGAGGGCGGAAATAGCCAGATCAACCTGGTTTTTTTGTAAAGCAGCGGGTAATTCTTGAAAAGGTATATCCTGAAATTCAACTGATATTTTGAGGCGCTTGCTTACCTCCTGAATTATGGCGATATCCAGACCGACCACCTGGGCGTTTGAATTTTCATAGACAAAAGGAGGCGTGTGCCAGGATGTACCTACAATCATTTTTTTATTTTGAGTGATCCGGGTCCATACATCATCGTTCTGTTGGACAAGTGTAGGGTCTAGTTCAGGTGTACCACTTGGACTGGGTGTTGTGCTTGGCGCAGGAACTGTAATCGTACCCTTCGGCGGTGGAGGGGAACAGGACCCAACAATGAACAAGCCAAAGATAAGTACAATTAGTAATAATTTTTGGGTAATCTTATTCATAATTATTCTCCTAGGTTTACGAAGTCTGCTGAAATTAGAATAAGACATAATTTGATCATTACCCTATCTTATAACAAAAATACCCCAGTTGCTATCCATAACTTGGGGTATTTTTGTGAGTTAACAAAACGCGTTGATTGTTGAGCCCGCAAAAAAAATAATTATTTTTGTTCTATTTTTTACTACTCATTAGTTCTGGGGCAGATCGCAGGTTACTTACACCTGTTTCTGCTTCCTGGGTATAGGTACCTGCCACCAGATTTACATAAAGACTTTCATATTGTTTAAGCGCATTACCCAGGCTGTGATACTGAGCTTTTTCCAAACTTCCGATGCCCATGCGTGCCCATTGTTCAGGGTGATTCGCCAGTAAGGCTATACAGCGTGCCGCGTCGGCGGCGTCCCCTGGGCGGAACAAATAACCGTTCGCACCGTCTCCAACAAGCTCTGGCAGGGCAACTGCGTTTGCCAGTAAAACAGGTAAACCGCAGGCCATGGCTTCCAGAGAGGCAATACTGAGTAATTCTGCTTCACTCGGCATGGTGAAAATATCTGCGCTATTTAACAGAGAGGGTAAATCTTCGGCAGGTACAAATCCTGTAAAGTGCACGCGATCTCCCAACCCCAGTTCATTGCTCAAGGAACGCAGGCTGTCCTGTGCGGAACCATGCCCGGCGATGGCAAGTTGAATATCAGGGCGGTTGAGCAGTTTCATGGCACGAATCAGAACATCCAGACGTTTCTCGTGGTCTACTCTGCCTACAAACAAAAACATTGTGCTATTGGGATCCAGCCCAAAGCGCTTGCGAACTTCGTCGCGTTTTACGACCGGGTTCGGTTGAAAACGCGTCAGGTCAATTCCACACGAGACGGAATAAACTGGTTTTTTGAGGCCTTGCGCCCGAAGTAAGGCTGCAGAAGCTTTGGACTGGGCTGTGACGACATCCACCTGGTTATACAGGCCCAGCATCCAGTTCCACATAATTTGATTGTAAACTGGTTTAATATTGGATATTATGGGAAACAAGACAGCCAGGTTTTCTGGCATGAAGTGATTTGTACCGATTAATGGTAGTCCATGTTGATGGGCAACCTGTAACATATCCTGACTGAGTGGGTAGTGGTCCTGGATGTGCACAATTTCGGGCTGAAAAGAGTCCACAATACGGTGAAGGGTTCTTTTGGAAAATAGTGAAAAATAGACATCGGAATGGAGCATGGTCAGATTTGCAGCTCGTAGCGCTTCTATCTGTACATTGTTACGTCTTGTGGAATAGGCATGCCCTTTTTCAGAGGGGAAAATGGATAAGACTTCATGTCCGCGTTTTGCCAACCCCTCAGTTAAACCTTCAGTAAAAATTGCCTGCCCGTTCATAGCAGGATAATTAACAGTACCAGCAATTAAGATACGCATAGTTGACTTCCTCGTTATTGTCTCGGCTCTCTTTTCGTTAAAGCTGATTGTAATTGGTTGAGTTTTGCTGTCGGGATAATCTCAGCTATAGAGTCGTATGTCTGGTTGAAAAACCGTTTTCGCGAACCCGCATTATTTTTTTACTTTGATATGCCTAAAATAAATACTTCCAATGTGCGGATAATTGAAAATCTTTATTTTAGTTTAACCCATACCGGGCTTGTTTTGTTGATTTCTCCATAAACCTTGACATGATATTAACAATTTCTCCATATTTGTTTTTCTGGAGTTGAGAATAAAAAAAGCCCACCATTCAAGGTGGACTTTTTTATTCGATGAAACTGAACGTGAAAGAAGCCAGGTAAGTGATTTAAATTTGGATTAAGGGGAAAAGCTAAAGGGTCTTCAATAGGGCCTGCCGGCTGTTGCGTAAGCGGTCTGAGACCAGATTGGCGATGCGGTGCATGACTTTGAAGCCGGCGTCTGGATTGGCTGCTAAAATTTGCAACAGACCATCACCGGAAACTGTCATGATTTTGCTGTTTTCATCGCAATAAGCCGATGCGGTGTAGTGATGGGGCGAGACCAGCCCCGACCAACCGAAACATTCATTTGATTTTGATACAAAGGATACCGTAACGCTATCAGGCTTGGTCATGATATTGACTCGCAATGCGACACTGCCGCTGATTAGAAAATGCAGCTTGTCGGCTTTCTCGCCTTCGCGGAAAATAATTTGACCTTCTTTGAAGGTAAGTTCGTCAGAGATGGCGGAAATTTTCTCCACGACATCCTGCGATACATCTTTGAATAGCGGAAAAGCGGCGAGAGATGACGGATTGACCACAAAAACCTCCAGGTTAAAATCAAGAGTATGATGCCCTTATAGGCTTGATTTATTATTATAGGGTAAACTCCTAGTAAAATCAATTAGAGATTTAAATTTGGTATTTCGAACCCCTTTTTACATATGACAACTACCTTTACTCCCCGCTCATCCCAAGCCGAAATATTACGTTACCAAGGGGGCACTCTGGGTATATCAGCTGTACCTGGGAGCGGGAAAACGCATGTTCTCAGTGCGTTGGCCGCCAGGATTATCGCTTCTGATGCGCTTGGCCCGAACCAGGAGGTTTTAATTGTAACTCTGGTGAATTCGGCGGTTGATAATTTCTCAGCACGTATCAGCGGATTTATTAAAGCGAGTGGTCTGATTCCGCATATTGGATACAGGGTACGTACCTTGCATGGTTTGGCGCATGATATTGTGCGTGAGAATCCTTCCCTGGTTGGCCTGGACAATCGATTTGCGATTATTGATGAGCGCGAGGCTGATTTAATCCGCAAGGAAGCAGCGAATGCCTGGCTAACTGCCCATCCTTATGACCTGGACTTGCTGTTGGACGAGGGGCTGGAAGAATCGAAACGAGATTGGATTCGGCGCGATAAATTGCCAGAAGTGATTAACAGTCTGGCAACGGCTTTCATTCGGACGGCCAAGGATCGCCGTCAAACCCCGGAGAGTCTGCGAGTAAGGTTGGATGCTGGCCCTCGTCTGGCATTGGCTGAAATGGGTTGGGATATTTATACTAATTATCAACGCGCGCTTATCTATCGCGGTGCAGTGGATTTCGATGATTTGATCCGCCTGGCGTTGGATGCGCTTACGATTTCGCCTGAATTGCTAAAACGTTTGCAAGCTCGGTTTCCTTATATTCTTGAAGACGAAGCCCAGGATTCGAGTGCGCTGCAGGAGCAGATACTGGGGAAGCTCTCTACCGGCAATTGGGTCAGGGTGGGTGACCCAAATCAGGCCATTTTTGAGACATTTACCACGGCCAAGCCGGAATATTTGCTGAACTTTATTGCGCGTGCAGATTACAGCCAGGACCTGCCTGTTTCCGGGCGTTCACAGCCGTCAATTATTGCGCTTGCCAACCAACTGATTGACTGGGTCAGGTCAGACCATCCACAGTTTGATTGTAGGAATGCCCTGACCACACCTTATATCCTTCCAACCGGGGAAAATGATCCGCAGCCCAACCCGGCTGATAACCCGGATGGCTTGTTTCTCATCGGTAATAAGTATGCACCCGATGAAGAAATTCGGGCTGTTGTACGTTCAATAGAGAAATGGCTGCCGAATAATCAGGATAAGACTGTGGCGGTTCTGGTTCCATCTAACAAGCGCGGGGTGGAATTGATAGAGAAACTTAGGGCAAATAAAATTGAGTGTGTCGAATATCTCTCCAGTACTGCCAGTACCCGTGCTACGGCTGGTGCCCTGAGTATTACTGTTTCCTATCTTGCCGATCCGTCCGCACCATCCAAGCTGTCCAAGGTTTACCAGGTCTGGCGTCGGGCCTGGCGTAATGAAGAGTCGCTCAAAGGGTTTTACGAACATGTTTCTGAGTTGATTCGCAAATGCGCTCTCGTGGAGAACTATCTTGCGCCGAGACTAGACTCTGATTGGCTGGTGGACCTGGCTGGAACAGAGAATACTGAAGTTTTGGCTGAGTTGGAGGATTTCAGGGTAATTGTACGGCGCTGGCAGGGAACAATTTTGCTGCCGATCGATCAGATGATCCTGACCCTGGCACAAGAACTCTTCATTGAGCCAGCCGATCTGGCATTATCCCACAAGCTTGCGCTTGTATTACGGCAGGTAGCGAATGATCATGCAGATTGGCGCCTGCCGGAATTGACGGACGAGTTGAGTGTTGTGGCCCGTAATGAGCGTAAATTTCTTGGGTTTAGTGGTGATGATTCTGGGTTTGATCCTGATCGTTACCGGGGAAAAGTGGTGGTTTGCACGATGCACAAAGCCAAAGGTTTGGAGTGGGATCGTGTCTACCTGACTTCCGTTAATAACTATGATTTTCCTTCAGGTATGGAAAACGATTCATATTTATCGGAGAAATATTTTATTCGTGGTGGGTTAAACCTGGAGGCTGAGGCACTGGCCCAATTGGATAACGCGCTTTCCAATAATGAGTTTGAGTGGATGCCCGAAGGACAGGCTACCCGCCGTGCGCGTATGGATTATGTGCGTGAACGCCTGCGCTTATTGTATGTTGGAATTACCCGGGCACGGTTGGAGTTGGTGATGACCTGGAATACCGGGCGAAATGGTACGCAGCGCCAGGCGCTGCCATTTGCAGCCTTGCAGGGCAGCCTGTTGGATAGCCAGGGCTCAGATTCTTGAAAGAGCAGACTGATATAAACGAATGTGAATAAGCTTTTTTATGAGGAGTGAAAGATGATTGAAATTGCAAACCCGCTGGATGGTGGGCAAATCAGGGATATTACTGCCCATACCGGTATGTTCAATGCAGAAGAAGTACAATGCGTGGCTGACATCTGGCAGCAGCACCTGCAATTTGGTCCTGAGGCCAGCGGTTATACCTTTTATGTGGATAAGGATGGGGAGCGTGTGCTAGGTTTTGTTTGCGTGGGTCCGCGAGCATTAACAGATAAGGTGTATGATCTGTATTGGATTGTGGTGGATCCATCCGCTCAGCGCTATGGCATAGGTCGCCGGTTACTGGCGCGGGCTGAGCAGGTGGTGCGTGAGCGAGAGGGTAGGATTATGGTAATTGAAACTTCCGGCACGCAGAAGTATGACGGCACGCGCGCTTTTTATCTATCCTGTGGTTATTTGTTAGAAGGTACGCTGCGAGATTTGTACAGTGTCGGAGACGATCTGTGTATTTTTACCAAGCGTATCAGTTAGCTCTTTTGGATATTCAGACAATCTAAGATTGAAATCGATAAATTTTAGGGTTCTTAAATTAGATGCCTGAATCAAGATAATTACTTTCGGAAGGAATATAAATGACAAAATTAATGGTAGGAAAAACAGTGCTGGTTAGTGGTGCGACCAATGGAATTGGCCTGGTGGCTGCGCGCGAACTGGCTCGAATGGGAGCGCAAACTGTACTGGTTAGTAGAAGTGCTGAAAAATGTGAGCAGGTCTGTTCACAGATAAAAAAAGAAACCGGTAATCCGCAGGTTGAATTTATCGCTGCTGATCTTTCTACAAAAGCAGGCGTCGAACATGCAGCAGATGAATTTCTGAAGCGTCAATCTCGTTTGGATGTGCTGCTGAACAACGCAGGCGCTGTTTTCATGTCGCGTCAGGTTTCAGCAGACGGGATCGAGATGACCCTGGCTCTCAACCATCTTAATTATTTTTATCTAACCAGTCTTTTACTGGATATAATGAAAACCAGCCAACCTGCGCGTGTGATTAATGTTTCGTCGGATGCGCACAGGGGTGGAAAAATTAAATTTGATGATATTCAACTGGAGCAGGGGTATACTGGTTTTGGCGCCTATTCCCAATCAAAACTTGCCAATTTATTATTCACGTATGAATTGGCTCGCAGGTTGGAGGGTACAAAAATCACTGTTAATGCACTGCATCCAGGCTTTGTGGATACCGGGTTTGGGAAGAATAATAGTGGAATCTTCAAATTTGTGCTTGGGTTGCTGCGCCCCATTCAGAAAAAAGTGGATGATGGTGCCAGTACCAGCATTTTTCTGGCGTCTTCGACTGAGGTTGAAAGCATCAGTGGCAAATACTTTATTGACAGTAAAGTGGCTGAATCTGATCCTGCTTCGTATGATATGGCTGCTGCTCAAAAACTCTGGCAAGTTAGTCTAAAATTGCTCTCCTGACCGATCTCGATATGGGTTGATAAAGAAAGCGGTGCGTGAAATCACGTTCCGTTTTTTTTTGCTTATCATCTGTTTCCGGGGTAAAATCATTCCTCGTACTTATAAATTAATCAGGAAGCCTATGACAACCATCCATTCACCTGCTGAGTTTACTCTTCAGCGACCCGTCTTTAATCGTTCCAGTGCTGCGCGTTGGATTGTTTCGCATGCCACACAGCATTGGGGTATCATTATTTTACTAATCGTTGGAGCCTCGGGGAATGCGGCCCTGGCGGCTATTGTTCCATTTTTGATTGGTGATGCTTTTAATGCCATGTTGAAAGCCACTCCCGATACAAGTGTGCTGTTGCCTCTGGCTTTGACTATCGGTGGTACACAGATACTGCGTGGTGTTTTGCAGCTTGGGCGTAACTTTGGGGCAGAACTTCTGGGCCAACGACTGGAGCGTGAAATTCGTGACGAGATGTATATCTCTTTGCTCGGGAAAAGCATGACCTTTCACAGCCTTCAGCCCGTAGGTGATACCATGGCGCGTGCTACCAACGATGTGCGCGAAGTTAATTTAATGTTCAGTCCGGGTATCAACCTTGTGATCGGTTCTTTTTTCTTTTTGTTGATGCCTATCCTGGCTGCTCCAAGATATGATTTCAGCCTGATTCTGACCCCATTAATCTTTGCTTTCTTCTATTTCATCGCATTGGCACAGTACTTACGTAACCTGCAGCCTATTTCGGATGAGGTGCGGGCTTCATTTGGTGATATGAACTCGCACCTTTCAGAGTCTTTGGATGGTGTGGAGACTGTCAAAGGTGCTGCGCAGGAGAATGCTGAAGTTGAACGTTTTGTGGTTAACGCAAAACGGGTCAGAGATGCTTTTATCCGCCAGGGTGATACCGAAGCTCGTTTTGTGGCTTTCCTGCTGTATGGTGTAGCCATAGCGGCCGGTTTGACGCATGCTTTACTACTGTTTCGCCAGGGACTGCTTAATACTGGCCAGGTGATCGGGTATTTCGGGTTGTTGCGCATGCTCGATTTCCCCACGTTCACTTCCACCTGGGCGTATACACAGGTTTCGATGGGACTATCCAGTGCGCGACGCATTCTGGAACTGATGAATCGTGAGAATAACCTGGACCAGAATACCGCTGGTTTTACCGGTGCCATGCTGGGAGAGATAGAGTTTAAGGATGTTACTTTTGCCTATCCTGATTCAGCAGAGCCGATCCTGGAAGGAATAAATTTTAAGGTCAAACCTGGGCAGACCGTTGCGATCGTAGGGCAGACGGGTTCGGGTAAAACTTCCTTGGTAAAACTTGTAAATCGGACTTATGATCTGCGCGCTGGAAGTATCCTGGTGGATGGGGTAGATGTGCGTGATTGGAATCTGGCATCACTGCGGTCACAAATTTCAATTATCGAACAGGATATTTTCCTGTTTTCACGCAGTCTGAGCGACAATATAGCATTTGGAAAACCCGGGGTGACGCAAGAAGTGGTCGAAGCGGCTGCCAAGGCTGCCCAGGCGCATGATTTTATCGAGACATTTGAAAACGGCTATGGAACTGTGATTGGAGAGCGGGGAGTGACACTTTCTGGTGGACAGCGGCAACGGTTGGCGTTGGCACGCGCTTTTCTGACTGACCCCCGTATTCTTGTTCTGGACGATTCCACCAGTGCGATCGACTCGGCTACCGAGGATAAAATCCAGCATGCCATATCTGCTGCTGCCCAGGGGCGCACGACCTTTTTGATCACGCATAGGCTGAGCCAGATTCGTTGGGCGGACTTGATCATCGTGATTCGTAAAGGACGCGTGGCAGCGATGGGGACACATGATGAGTTGATGCGAACCTCTGAAGCATACGGCAGGATCTTTCGAGAGTAAAAGACCATGTTTGTACTTTTTGTGTAGCCACGAATTTCCGAACTGATCCGGATTTATATATTTTTGATATACATATTGGAAAATAAACAATGGGTTTCTTCGCTGGATTAAATACTGAAAAATATGACCGCCAGTACTCGGATAACGATCTGGTGCGCCGGATGGTGAGTTATTTTGCTTCGCAAAAAAAGCGTTTGAGCGGAATCGTTGTACTGGTGATGCTGATGGCTATTTTGGGGGCAGCACTGCCGGTGATCGTCAGCCGAATCATGGATTTATTAAAGAGTCAGCCCACTCCGCAGGCTATCGCCATGGTGGGTGGGTTCATGACCTTGATTGCCTTTTTAAATTGGGGATTAAATTGGATGCGCCGCAGCCTGACAGTGCGGGCAGTGGGTGACGTGGTGCTGGATCTGCGTACGCGAGCTTTTGCTGCCGCAGCAGAGCACGATCTCTCATTTTACGATCAATTTTCATCTGGCAGGATCGTCAGCCGTATTACAAGTGATACGAATGATTTTGGGCAGTTGGTGGTCATCGTAACCGATGTGGCATCGCAGCTTGTCCAGACTGTTATTCTTGGATTTGTCCTGGCGCGTACTGAGTGGCGTTTGTTCCTGATCATGTTGGCTTTTATGCCTGTGGTTTTTGCAATTGCCATGGGATTTCGCAACCTGGCGCGCATTGTTACTCGACATGGTATGCAGGCCATGGCAGAAGTAAACTCGACAATTAAGGAAACAGTCAGCGGGATTGCTGTTGCGAAAAACTTCAGACAGGAACACAGTATTTTTGAAATTTTCAATTCGGCCAATAATCAGGCTTATACGGTCAATGTGCGGCGTGGTTTTGTGCTTTCACTTGTATTCCCGACTTTGAATGCCATCAGTGGTATTTTTGTCGGAATACTGGTTTATGCGGGTGGTTGGGGGGCCGCCATGGGGTTGGTGACGGTTGGTGCATGGTACTTATTCATCAATTCGCTTGATTATTTTATGTTCCCTGTTTTAAACCTAACTTCTTTTTGGGCACAAATCCAGAGCGGTCTTTCAGCAGCAGAAAGGGCTTTTGCCCTGATTGATGCAGATCCGAATGTGGTACAACTTGTGAAGCGGTCGGTTCCAGTTTTAAAGGGTGAGATAAGCTTTGAGCATCTGAACTTTCGGTATACAGACAACGAACCCATCCTGCGTGATTTTAATTTACATATTAACCCGGTCGAAAATCTGGCGCTGGTGGGCCACACTGGTGCGGGTAAGTCATCGATCGCCAAGTTGATTGCGCGTTTTTATGAGTTTCAGGATGGGCGGTTGCTGATTGATGGTCACGATATCCGCACCTTTGATCTTCCGGAATACCGGCGGCAACTGGGGATTGTTTCGCAGGTGCCCTTCCTCTTTTCTGGAACAGTGATTGAAAATATTAAATACGCTGCGCCACAGGCCAGCCAGGCTGAGATACTATCGATGGCGCGTCGAATAGGGGATGGCGAATGGTTGGAGACCCTACCAAGTGGGCTGGAAACAGAGGTTGGTGAGCGCGGCGCCCGGCTTTCCATGGGGCAACGCCAACTTGTGGCGCTTATGCGCGTGCTGGTCCAAAAACCGGCTATTTTTATCCTGGATGAGGCGACTGCGAGTATTGATCCATTTACCGAATGGCAGATCCAACAAGCACTGAACCTGATTCTTGCAAATTCCACCAGTATTCTAATAGCACATCGCCTTTCAACTGTCAAAGCTGCTGACCGGATTGTGGTGATGCGCGAAGGGGCGATCATCGAACAAGGGAACCACGAAGGATTACTTGAACAAGGTGGTCATTATGCGGAGTTGTATAATACGTATTTCCGACATCAATCTTTGGATTATCGTCCCCCCGAGTTGAGTGACCAGAGTCCAGAACAAGGAAGATTGCTATCGTGAATAGTTGGTTGGAAGCTTTGATCGAGTTACGGATGATGTGGCAGAGTGGACAGTTACCCGAGTGGGGGGTCTGGTCTTATCTGGCGTTGGCAATTCTGGTTGCTGTTGAAGGTCCTATTGCCACTCTATTAGGTGCAGCTGCTGCATCTGCGGGGGTTATGCGTCCCTGGTTTGTTTTTCTGGCAGCTTCGGGGGGGAATCTTGCGGCCGATACTACCTGGTATTTCCTTGGATATATCGGGAAACTAGAATGGATATTTAAAATTGGACAGCGCGTCGGATTAAATCGCAGTCATCTGGATCGCCTACAGCACAACATGCGTCTTCACGCTGTGAAAATTCTGTTCTTTGCCAAATTATCAATGAGCTTAATGATCCCTTCCTTGATAGCCGCCGGACTGGTCAAAGCGCCCTGGAGGCGATGGTTTCCAGCTGTTTTTGGGGGTGAGATCATTTGGACGGGTGCGCTGGTCTTGATTGGATTTTACGCCACCGAAGCCATCAAGCGAATCGAGCAAGGCGTGGAATACGTGATCCTGGGTGCTACAATTCTTTTTGTACTTTTTGTGCTTTACCTTAGCCGCCGGGTTTTGCGTGAAAGCGAGAATAACCCTGATGACGAAAAACAGACTTCTTCGGAAAATGATAAATAAGTGCCAGTCTGTCAGCGCAAAATCCCGTCTCTGATTCTGGAGATGGGTCTATGTTTCAGTATATTTTAGACAGCATGGGGAGATGGGTAATTTGTGGCTGAAAGTTGGATGTGTCAGCCGGTAATAAACTGGAAGCCCCTGAAATCGTCTGGAAATTGATTTAATATCACATGGATAAAAAAACGGGGCAGGCTGAAACCTGCCCCGTGCACTTTATTCGGCTTTCTTGCGAGTGGCTTTCTTTTTGGCAGGTACAACCGCTGGTTCGGTCGCTTCTGTAATTACAGGTTCAGCTTCGAGGGCTGGTATAACTTCTGGTTCGACCTCGAGGGCTGGAACATCGTCAGCGGTAATCTCAGCCTGACCGGTGGCAATGGACTTCACACGCTCCAGTACACGGCGGGTTAATAGCCGGTTGGCAGAATCCATGGCAACTGCGTCCACGATTTCACGGGAGGCTTTTGTTCCATTTTTGGTGCGCTTGGCGAAGTCTTCGTCAGTCATGGCCAATGTAGCCCAGGCGTTGTTAAATTCGGCTTCGAGCGATTCGTTATCGATCTCAACTTTTTCGGTGCGGGCCAATTCGTCCATTACCAGACCGCGTTCAAGGCGTTTGATCGAAGTTGGGCGAGCCTGTTCCTCGATGAATTTTTCCCGATTGGAATCGATCATCTTGTAATAGGCATCCATGCTTTCCACGCCCTGACCTTTCAAGCGGCGTTCTACATCTTCAAGAACGTGTTCAATTTCGTGTTCGACAACTTGCGGGGGATACTTGATGTTGGCTCCGGCTTTTATTTGGTCCATGAGCTTTTCGTAGTATTCATCATCGTAGTTGTTTTTGGCTTCGTTTTCAACATTATCGTGCATGCGCCGCTGCAAGTCTGCAACAGTCTGTCCCAGACCAGTCATCTTGGCGAAATCATCGTCCAGTGCAGGCATGTTAACGCTGCGCACCGATTTGACAGTAACTTCAAAATTAACTTTCTTTCCGGCAAGCTCTTCGTTCGAAAAATCCTCGGCGTATGTGTGTGAAAATTCTTTGTTGATGCCAGGTTCCATTCCGATTAATTTGGCGGCAAAGCCATGGAAAGGCCATTCGGATTCTTTCTCTTCCGATCGGGCGACAATTGCGAAACCTTTTCGCTCGAGCACGGGGGCATCGCCCTCTTCGGCATTGTCTTTGCGGCCGGTTACGTCCAAGAGGACATAATCACCTTCTTCGACAGCACGCTCGACCGTTTCGGTCTTGGCATACATGCGGCGCAGGTTTGTGATCTCTTCTTCAACCTTTGCGTCTGAGGGTGCAACAAACTCATACGCCAGGCGTATGGATTTGTAATCGCCAAGTTCGATGACGGGTTTCAGTGGAACGGTAAAAAGGAACTTGGGGGGATCGAGGCTTTCGATATTCTCAAGTTGTCCAGGGGCTCCCGGGTCGATATTGGCTTCTTTTAAAGCTTCCGGATAAACTTCGGCCACCAGGATTTCAACGGCTTCTTCGGTAATCGCACCATCGCCATACATGCGGCGGACGACGTCGTAGGGTGCCTTGCCGGGGCGGAAACCTGAGATTTTTACTTTTTGTGAAATCTTGCGGGCGGCTCGATGGCGGGCGGCCTCAAGTATTTCTGGTTCTAATTCGATGATCAAGGTAATTTGATGATCATCGCGGGGTTGGGTTTCAATTTTCAATTTAGATTCCTTCCTTAAAGTAAGTCAGCGCGAGTGGGGACAGAGGGACTTGAACCCTCACGCCTTGCGGCACATGATCCTAAGTC
>CAYWXS010000017.1:0-76876 GCA_964462245.1 uncultured Anaerolinea sp. | reverse complement strand
TTACCACTCTTTAGCAGAGCTTTTCTTTCATCTTCGATTTGTGGGTAATCACCAGAAAAAACGGAAGTAATTTTTTCCAAAAACGGATTAAGTATTTAATCTAATCACCGGTTAAATCAAACTCGTCTCATTGGACTGGATCGAACTCAGGGGTACGGGCACTTACAATTGCCCGATATGTAACAGCAAAAATTACAAGCAAAGAACCGACCAGCGCCAATGGACCAGGTTCTTCATGCAAGATAAGAAAAACCCATATTGGATTCAAAATAGGTTCCAATGTCAAAATCAGGTTAGATTCAAGTGTACGCACATGTTTAATTGCAATCGAATAAAGGACAAAAGAAAGACCTATTTGAAATGTACCAAGATAAAGAATAATGCCCAAATTGGGTAAGTTTATTGTTTCTCGAAATAAAAAAGGAAGTCCAACAAAAAAACCAATAATATTCCCAATAAATATAATATTGGCAGGGCTATTGTCTCTCTGTCCACGCATTATTAACATAACTACGGAAAAGGTCATGCCACTAATTATGGCAAGTAAATTGCCATAAAAACCATTAAATGTAAGCTTATCACCGAAAAAAAGAAACAAACCTGAAAATATTACCCCCATGGCGATCCAATCTGCTTTGTGTGGTTTTTCCCTTAAAAAAATATATCCCAAAACGACAACATAGATGGGGGATGCGTATTGGAGAAATATTGCATTGGCTGCTGTGGTCAATTTCGTTGCCCAAACAAATGTCAATTGGGTTAAAACATAGCAAACAGATCCTAGCAATTGCAACCAGGTTACACGAAAAATAGGTTTACGCAGGTACGCCCACATAACAAACATGGCAACCAGGCTGCGGCCACCAAGTATAGCCAGCGGAGACCAACTAATCACCTTAATCCAAAGACCACTTGTACTCCATAAAGTAGCGGTAATAACCAGCATCAGTACCGCCTGACGACGTGTTGTATTTTTAAAAATCATATTTGGATCTACTTTCCATATATAAAAATTAGAATAATTCAATCACAAAGCAAGAATAATAATCTCAACTATTCAGCATTGTTGACAAAGTATTTCAGAATCAAATTTCAGCCACTACCCAGCTACTCAATCTTGAAAACCAGTTTTATATAACTCAAAGTAATATCCCCTCTGCTCGATTAATTCATCATGCGTCCCTTGCTCAATTATTTGACCATTATGCACAACTACAATCAAATTCGCATTGGTAATTGTCGATAAGCGATGAGCAATAACAAAGGAAGTTCTCCCTTGAAGCAAACGTATCAGGGCCTTTTGAATAATTTGTTCTGTCTGTGTATCCACAGATGATGTGGCTTCATCCAAGATTAAGATCCTGGGATCAGCAAGTAAGGCACGTGCAAATGAAATCAATTGCCTTTGACCGACACTCAAAAGAACCCCACCCTCCTGGACAATTGTTTCATAGCCATCTTTTAAGTTGACAATAAATTCATGCGCACCAACTGCCTTGGCTGCTTCGATTATTTCCTCATCGCTTGAATTCAATCGGCCAAATTTGATATTCTCTTTTACAGTACCGTTGAAAAGAAATGGATCTTGCAAAACAATTCCCATTTGAGACCGTAATGATGATTGTTTAATCGCCTTTAGATCATAGCCATCAACCCACACAATCCCTTCAGTCGGGTCGTGAAAACGAGAAAGTAATTTAACCAGCGTAGTTTTCCCTGCACCTGTCTCCCCTACCAGTGCTACGGTGAAACCGGCTGGTATATTCAAATCGATATTACTAAGCACTGGAGTCGGATCATCAGAATAATGAAAAGAGACGTTATCAAATTGAACATCACCCTTGATTGATGGTATGGCACATGCGTCGACTTGATCTTGCACTTCAATCTCAGTATCAAGTAAACCAAGAATACGCTCTCCCCCAGCCATGGTAGTCTGAAGGGCATCTATTCGACGGAAAAGATCACGAATCGGCTCAAAAAAACGGTCAATGTATAAAACAAAGGCAACCAGCACACCTGCTGAAATTTGCTCACCCAATACCGCCGTTCCCCCCAACCAAACCACAAGGGCCGTCGCTATTGCACCCAGTACATCCACTACAGGATAGTATAGAGAAGTAATTCTTGCAGAAGTCAAACTCATTTGAAGATGATATTTATTTGTGTACCCACTGAAATGATCATAGTTCGTTTTTTGACGGGAAAAAGCTTGAACTACTCGAACTGCATTTATATTCTCGGCCAAAACGGAATTTACCCAAGAAATCGCGGCACGAACCTTCCGATAATTTCGCCGGGCAGCCCTGCGAAAAATATAAGTTGCAAGAGCCATTAATGGCAATACTGTAAAAGTGATCAATGAAAGGCGTAAATTCATCCCCAGCATGGCTATAATAATACCTGCTAAAACAAAAATATCCCGGACTATTGCCAGCATGCCCCAGGTAAGAAAATCCCGTAAAACTTCGACATCATTTATTACACGTGTAATTACTCTGCCGACGCTATAGCGACTATAAAAATTGATTGACAATTTTTGAAGGTGTGCAAACAGCGCTTTTCGCAAATCGTAGATTACTGCCTGTCCGACAATTGCCATATGTCTGACTCTATAATATGTGCACACCCACTGTACCAGAGATACTAAAACAAATATTAGAACAGTTTGCCGCAAAACATCAAGGTTTTTTACTGCCAGGCCACTGTCAATTGCTACTTTTACAAAATATGGTCCTGCGACCGATGCTGCAGATGCTCCGCCCATAAATAATAAGGCAATGATAACTCGCCAATTGTATGGACGAATAAATTCAACCAACCGCCGGGCAATGCGTGGATCAAAAGATTTATCGTACTGTTCTTCAGACTGGGTGACGTAGGTAGGTGGGGTAATTATTGTCATTGCTCTTGCTCATCATGCGGTAATTTTTCAAAAGGATTAGCTTCTGGAAATAATTCCATGGTCTCCTCCTCGTTTAAAAATTCATCCTTTGCTCTTAATTGCAAATCATGAATCTCTTTGTACAAGCCACCTTCGGATAACAGTTGAGAATGAGTTCCACGCTGAACAATCCGACCATCATCCATCACAAGGATCAGATCTGCACGACGTATTGTACTCAAACGGTGAGCAATAACGAATGTCGTTCGACCTGCCATTAAGGTGTCAAGGGCTTCCTGTATCAATTTTTCAGTTTGTATATCAACCGATGAGAGCGAATCATCCAGGATCAGAATTCGAGGATTCATAATCAACGCGCGGGCGATGGCAACTCGTTGTCGTTGCCCCCCGGAAAGGGTTATCCCACGTTCCCCGACAACCGTTTCGTACCCTTGTGGCAAGGACGTGATGAATTCATGAGCCTGCGCGGCCTTTGCAGCCGCATAAACATCCTTTTCAGAGGCATCAGGCCGACCATAACGGATATTTTCATAAATGGAATCTGAAAATAACAAGGATGTCTGCAAAACTATCCCTATTTGGCGTCGAAGACTTGGAATATCCACACTTCGGATATCGTGCCCATCCACTAGGACTGCTCCATCTGAAACATCATAAAATCGAGGGATAAGGTTTATCAGTGAAGTTTTTCCAGAACCAGTAGCACCTATCAAGGCAACAATCTGATTTTTCCTGATATTTACATTTATACCCACCAAGGATTGCTTTTTTTCATCCTGGTATTTCAATGAAACATTTTTAAATTCCACATCGCCATTAAGGGTGGAAAGCACTAAAGCAGAATTTGGAGATTGTATATCAGGGATGTGGTCAAGTATTTCCCAAGCCCTTTGGGCTCCAGCAGCAGCCTCACCCCCAGCGTTTACCAACCAGGTTAACTGCTGTGCAGGTGCCGCCAGCATTAATAAATATGCATTAAATGCTACTACCTGCCCGATGGTAAGCGTTCCTTCCAGAACCATCTGGCCGCCAAACCATAAGATTAGTATAGTTCCAATCGTTACCAACCATGTCGTCGTCGGCATAACAGTTGCCCAATTTGTGACAACTGTCAGGCGTGCATTAAAGTAGGATTTATTACTTTCATCAAAGCGAGCCATTTCATATGGTTCCCTGGCAAATGCACGAACCACCTGAGCCCCAGTTACATTTTCTTGTAAACGCGCCGAAAGATCACCTAACGCATTATCTACTTTGTAAAAAAGAACCGTAATTCTATTGCCGAAGTCCAACGCCACCCATATCAAAGGAATAACCGGTAACAAAGCGATCAGGGCTAATTTCCAATTATCCACCAACATTAAAGCCCCAATTCCAACCCCCAATAAAATTAATTGGATCCACTCAATGATGCTGGAGCCCGCAAAATCCTGTATTGCACGTACATCCTCAATACAGCGAGATATTAATTGACCTGTTTGGGCATGATCGTGGAAAGTAAAAGTCATATACTGGATATGATCATATAGTTTATTTCTTAAATCATATCCAATGTGAGAAGCAACCCATTGAGCCAGATACCGTTGAAACAAACCCAGTGTGGCAGAAAATAACCCTATAACTAATAAAAGTAGAGCAGCATTGGCAATATATAGAGTCTGACCTTTTATGAGACCCTGATCAATAACACCTTTGATGATGCGAGGTATAACCAGAGATAAACCTGTCATAGTTAATAGGATAAATAAATTGGCAATAATTTGCCATGTATAGGGTTTTAAGAATATGCGAATTCGAAGAAGATATTTCATAATGATTAACCATTTGTAAACGGGTTTTCAGTCAATCAGCATACCACTCCTAGCCTTTTTTTGCCACTAAATTAAGCATGGAACGCCGAGGGATTTGGGATTCAACTTTTTCTAAATTTTTCTCCAATCAATAAATTATTCCCCATTAATCGCTCCAAATCTAATACAACAAAAATTGTTTTTTTGGATATTTCAGGATGCAGTTCAACAATTGATTTGGAAACCAAAATATTTTCAAATAGCATCTATAAAAATTTTATCCTATAATTACTTGATGATCGGAAAATTCATATATGTCAGGCATTTAATGCAAGAGATGCAGCCAGTAAACTACTTAAGCGAGGCAAAAATGATTGTTCAAGTTGTAACTTTAGAAGTAAAACCGAATCGACGTGATGAATTTCTAATTGAGGCAACTTCCAATGTTCGATCAAGTCAAAAAGAGGCAGGTGTCGTCCAGTTTGAGCTTCTTCAGGAACTCGATTCGCCCAATAAATATATGCTTTATGAAGTATATCAATCCGGAGAAGACATCAACACTCACCGTGAAACACCTCACTACAAACGCCGGGTAGAGTGCGGAATTCCGTTATTACTTGGTGAACGCATACGTACTCTTTATAAAAAAATTATTACTTGAATTTTCAAAATTTCTAATAGCCTAATAATGTTCGTAAAATTGCAGGGGCAACGCCACTCAAATCTTGCATACCTTCAAATTGACTCCGTGCCTCCGCAGAACCAATCAACAAAAGGGGTACAGGATTAGCAGTATGACGCCGTGTGGATAAATCCTCCATATTCCCATGATCCGAGGTTATTAGTAATAAATCATCAACACTCCACGATTCCAATAAAGCACCAAGCACAACATCAAATTCATTAAGAAGGTTGATTGCGTTATCCATATTCTGCCCATGACCGGCATAATCAGTAAGCCAATATTCGAAAAACGAAAAATCATACTGCTTCGATATTTCTGCTATTCTCCGACCTGATTCCGGATGGGTTAGCAAGGGCGTATCCGGCATATTTATGCGCTCCCGCCATCCTTGTGCAGTAAAATCTGCAGAAACAGCGCGACCAGCGATCAGATCATCTATTGTAAATAAATCCAACCCGGCCTTAATCACTGCCAGCGGAATCGCAGATAATAAACGCATACCTGAATCAATACCCTCGAAATAACCTGGGGGATAAGCGTTTAGTAATGCAGCTTTTTTCCCATCCCCTACGATTGATCCAAAAATGCCACCATCTTGAAGAAAAGAAGCGGTAACTTTATCCGGTTTTGGGCCGTAATGGTATCCGATTTGAGCTGGGACATTTACCCCAGTTAATAAAACAGCCTGACCAGTTGCGGATTGAGGCAACCCAGGAACGCCCAGAGATGCATCAAGTGCGAAAAGACTGGCTTTTGTTCCAACAAAAGGTACGGTTGAATTTAGTAACCTGGACCCGTCAAGCAATTTATGTAAATTAGGAAGTTCTGCAGATGCAAAAGGGTTAATAAATGGATCATCAACTCCAAGACCTACGCCGTCCAGAAATATAAATATTATTTTCATTTTTTATAGCCTGCACCAAATAAATTGTTTTTACATGCTGAATATGTTGGATTTATTTTCCCAAAGACAAAATCAATCCTTTTTTGTTGGTTTGGCTCGCCCGCCAATTATTTTTTTTCAGTCAATACCGACCATTCATATTAAGCCATCAGAATGCCATAATACTTGGGTAGTCGTGTATACTCAATTAATCCATTACTAAGCTTCACAATACCGAATATGACAATCTTTGTGACATTTACACTTTGACAATTATACAGACTTCTTTTAGAATCTATCCAATTTCCACCAATTCATCAAGAAATTAACACCCAAATCTCATCGAGGAGTAGATCTCCATGAAAGAGTACAAAACAGAGTACCTCCGCAATATCGCACTGGTCGCCCATGGTGGCGCTGGTAAAACGATGATGGCGGAGGCTTTTCTTCATTTTACCGGGGCTACCACACGCCTGGGCAAGGTTGAAGATGGCACCACTGCCTCTGACTATGATGAAGAAGAAATTCGCCGCAAGATTTCGTTATACACGAGTGTCGTGCCAGTTGAATATCGCGATCACAAGATCAACATATTAGACGCGCCAGGCTTCACTGATTTTGTTGGTGAAGAAATATCTGCACTCAGTGTGGCAGACGGTGTGATAATTTTGATCGACTCCGTCGCAGGAATGGAAGTTGGAACAGAGCTAGCTTGGAACTATGCAGATCAATTTGATTTACCGCGGTTTATCGTGATAAATAAAATGGATCGCGAAAATGCCAACTTTGATAAAGCTTATGCCTCTGTAGAAGCATTCGCTACCGCCGCTGGAAAGCGCTTAGTCAAAGTGCAAATTCCTTGGGGCGAAAAATTGGACTTCAAAGGTGTCATAGATCTTGTTCACATGAAGGCTTATGCTGGAGATGGTAAAACCGCAGTTGAAATTCCTGGCGAATTTCAATCCATGTTGGACAGCACTCGTCATACCCTGATTGAGGCCGCCGCAGAAGGTGAAGATACCTTACTCGAAAAATACCTCGAAACAGGTGAACTCAGTGGTGAAGAACTGCTTCGTGGCTTAAAAGATGTTGTATTGAGTGAGACCTTTATCCCTGTTTTTGTTGCTGCCGCAGGACATGAAAAAGGGATTGCCCCACTTCTGGACGCCATTATCGAATTTATGCCTGCCCCGTCAGAACACCCGGATATCGTAGTTCACGGGAAAAGCGGCGATGAAAAGCTGCACGAAAGTGACAACGGACCAGCTACCTTATACGTTTGGAAAACTACTGCAGATCCATTTGTCGGTAAAATGACATATTTCAAGGTGATATCCGGTGTGATCGCTTCAGATATTCACATGTGGAACAATAACAAGAATTTAGATGAACGTATGGGCGGGTTACATCTGCAACGTGGGAAAGAACAAATCACAATAAAGAACGTGCATGCTGGTGATATTGCAGTCGTTTCTAAACTTAATGTTACTGCAACAGGCGATACACTTTGCGATAAGAGCCATCTGGTTCTCATTGACATACCCAAATACCCGTCCCCCCTCTTCCGGGTTGCCATTCATCCCAAAACCCAGGCTGATGCGGCAAAGATCTCTCCAACTCTTACGCGCCTATGCGAAGAAGATCTTACATTAACCTGGCAAAACGAACATGCCACAGGGCAAACCATCCTTGCTGGCATGGGTGACCAACATATCGATGTCGCAATACGTCGTGCCCATAATAAATTCCAGGTCGGCCTCGTTATGGACGAACCGAAAGTTCCCTACCGAGAAGGCATCACCAAAAAAGCATCTGCTCAATATCGGCACAAAAAACAATCAGGTGGCTCTGGCCAATTTGGTGAAGTTCATCTACGGATAGAGCCTTACCCCGAAGGTGATTTCGAATTTGCTGATGAATTGGTTGGTATGAACCTTTCAAAGTCTTACTTGCCTCCGATCGAAAAGGGTATTCGGGCAGCGATGGAAAAAGGCGTTTTTGCTGGTTATCCGCTGAGTAATGTTCGGGTCATCGTTTTCGATGGCAAGGAACACCCAGTTGATTCCAAACCAATCGCATTCGAAACTGCTGGTAGAGAAGCTTTCAAACTTGCAGTTTTAGATGGTGGACCCGTTTTGTTTGAACCGATAATGGTAATTCATGTAACCGTGCCGGATGCTCATATGGGCGACGTTATGGGTGATTTGAATACCCGACGTGGAAGAGTTCAAGGTACAGAATCAGAACGAGGAAATACTACCGTTATTGCGCATGTCCCCCTGGTTGAAGTTTTACGCTACACGACCGAACTTCGCTCGATCACAGGCGGACGTGGTTATTTTTCGATGGAATTTGACCATTACGACGCAGTACCAACTCATTTGGCGCAACCAATCATGGAAGCCCACAAAAAAGAGATGGAATCTAAGAAAGAAGAATAACACTTCTGTATACGAAAAAACAGGGAGCATAATCAGCTCCCTGTTTTTTTTATTAATTTCTCAATAGAAACATCAGAAATTTCTTGACAACTAATTGATAAACGGTAAAATCAAAATATGGTTTCAAATCTATTGAAGTTTAAATGTTTATGTAAAAGGCGGGGTTCGTAACCACCGCTTTGTTTGATTGAATTTTTCCAGTCATCCGAAAATAAAAAGACGGTCGCCGAATCCCGCATGAAGAGACAGATATCATGGGAATGGCGGCTTTTTTTATTTCCAATAGGCAATGATAATCAGACTTTTTTTTATTTTTTTTGCAGGAGTTCGTTATGTCAACTCAAACGTTAAATCATACCCCACCCCAAAAAGGGGTAATTGGTTTTTTGTCGATGATTCGCCGTGATGTCGCATCGGCACTCGAACGAGATCCAGCAGCCCGCTCTGCATTTGAGATTCTTTTACTCTACCCAGGCCTTCACGCCGTTTGGATTCATAGAATCACACACTGGTTATGGATCCGAAAAGCCAGGCTGATAGCCCGTTGGATTTCTCAGCTTGCCCGTGGAATCACCGGAATTGAAATCCATCCAGGCGCTAAGATTGGCTCAGGCTTTTTCATCGATCACGGGATGGGTGTCGTTATAGGTGAAACTGCAGAAATAGGAAATGATGTGACCATGTACCATGGTGTCACCTTGGGAGGTACAAGTTTAGACAAGGGCAAACGTCACCCCACCATTGGCGACCGCGTAACCATTGGTGCTGGAGCGAAAATTCTTGGAAACATTGTTATTGGCGAGGATAGTCGAATCGGTGCAAATGCTGTCGTGGTTAAACCAGTACCTGAAAATTCAGTGGTGATTGGTGTCCCCGGTCAAATCGTAAAACGATCACATCCACATCTTGCAACAGATGCGCCAGATTTAAATCATTCATCATTGCCCGATATCGTTGGTGTAACTCTAAAAGAACTGCTTCTTCGAGTTGACGAACTGGAAAATCAAATCCAGGATCATGCCATACTTCATCCTCACCATATTCATGCCCCAGAAATGAATGAATCATGGGAAGGTATTGATTTCGCAATTTAACAAAACCGTGGCTTAAAAATCTTAATTCAAAAAACTGGAAAATAACATGCCATCCCTTCACGTACCATCTTTAATGAAATTCTATCTTGACGGTCAAACTGATATAGAAATAGATGGCGCAACCATCGCGGTAGCGTTGAATGATTTAATATTACGTTTCCCAGCCATAAAATTCCATCTTTTTGATAAAAAGGGCGAAATTCGCCGGCATATAAATTTATTCATAAATGAAAATAATATAAAAGAATTGGATGGGATTAATACACCCATCAACAAAGATGACAGAATAACAATCGTCCCATCCATATCGGGAGGATAATGAAGTTTAAGACATTGAGATTAAGTTACCGTAAATAATTTCTGAACATAAGAATTATTTTTCGATTTTGTTGCATTTTTTTACACAATTTTCAAAAACACAGTTTTCAAAAAAGCCTTGACAAACCCGACTATTACACGTATAAATGGCATATTATGAAACTGTGTGTAATTACACCAATTGTTTTTGAGGCCAAGTCTAAGCGCCTGCCCATTTCCAGATCTCCGATGATCGGATTTGTGGGCAACATTTGGTTAAACAGGAAATCGTAATAGACCAGACTAAAAAAGTCCATTCTTCCCCCTGTAACCAACGCGCTCTCCGATATCGGAGAGCGCGTTTTTATTTTATTTTGTCGACCGAGGAGACCTATGTTTGAAATTTTAGATACCACCTTACGTGAAGGCGAACAAACCCCTTATGTTAACTTCACTCTGTCAGAAAAACTGGAAATTGCACGGAGCCTAGATCAAATAGGAGTCGAGATGATCGAAGCTGGTGATCCGAGTGTTTCCCCAAACATCGCGATTGCTGTTGAAAAAATTGCTTCTGCAAATTTAAAAGCCGAAATTGTTGCTCATTCGATTGCATCAAAAAAAAGTATCGCCAAAGCCAAAGCTTGTGGAGCTGGACGAGTGGCTATATTCTATGCGACATCCAAGATTCACCTCGATGCCAAACTGCACAAATCACAGGATGAGGCCGTTGAAATTATTTGTGAACACATTGCTTATGCGCGAAGCTTGGGATTGAGAGTGAGATACACACCCGAGGATGCCACTCGAACCGATTTTGATTTTCTAATTAAGGTCTGTAACGCAGCGATTTTGGCAGGAGCAGATCGTATCAGTTTTGCAGATACACTAGGGATACTACAACCTCACGTGATGTACGAAAAAGTTCGTTCGTTAAAAGAAAATTTGCTCCCCTGTAAAATTGACCTGCATTGCCACAATGATTATGGTCTAGCCTTGGCAAATGCCATGGCAGGTATCAGAGCCGGTGCTGATTGTATTCATACAACCGTAAATGGGCTGGGCGAACGTACAGGAATTCCAGACCTGGCGGAAACCATAATTGCCTTTAACAACCTTGAAGGTGCCGAACAATATGACATCAAACCGCTGATGGCAATTTCGAATTACCTGGAAAAAGTATCCGGGTTTTTCTTGGCACCGAATAAACCAATCACTGGGCAAAATGCTTTCACCCATAAAAGCGGCGTTCACACGAATGGCATTCTAAAAGATTCCCGCACTTATGAACCTTTCGACCCTGCCATTCTCGGCCGGGAGCGAAAAATCGTCATAGACAAATACACCGGAAAAAGTGCAGTTGCTGCCAGGCTTGATGAATATGGCATCGAGGTAAGCCTGGCCGAATTGGAAGTGATCGTATCCAGAATCAAAAATCTGGGCGACAATCGTAAACAACTTTTCGACGCAGACATCATCGAGATTGCTGAACAGGTTACCGGGCGGGAAATTGATGTCATCCCGCATGATATCAATGCCTTGGTAATGATTGAGGTCGAATCACACACCTACACATCAGCTGTGGTCCGTCGTTTACGCAGCTTTAAAGATGTCAGCAATGTATATGAAGTTACCGGTGAATATGACATCAGTGCTTTTGTAAATGTTGATAACATCATGGCATTAAACAATTTAATCGAAGAGTTACGATCCGTTACCGGGGTGAAACGGACTGAAACACGTGTAATTCTGAAAAAATATTCTGGCAATAACAATGGAGGCAATAATGGGAACCTTAGTTGAAGAGATCTTTTCACGAAAAACTGGGCGGGTTGTTCACGCTGGTGAAATCGTTCTTGTCGATGTTGATTACATTATGAGTCACGATAACACCACACCCCTGGCAATCAAAGCCTTTCGTGAAATTGGGAAACCGATTCATGATAAGAATAAAATTGTAATCCACTTTGACCATGCATATCCTGCCCCCAATCTTCTGGCTGCTGAAGCCCAGAAAAAAGGGATGGACTTTATGAAAGAACAAAATATTACTCAGTTCTATCATCAAGGTGTTTGTCATCAAGTTATGATCGAAGAAGGATATATCACCCCAGGCGCAATAGTTATTGGTGCAGATTCTCATTCAAATACCTATGGAGCCCTTGGTGCTTTTGGTGCCGGGCTAGGCTCTACAGAAGTAGGAGTAGCCTGGGTAACTGGCAAATGTTGGTTCAAAATCCCTGAAAGTATTCGAATCGATTTGTCTGGCAAAACTCATCCGGGGGTTTTTGCCAAAGATGTCATGATTTTTATTGCAAGTCAACTGGGAATGGATGGCGGGACATATCGCTCTGTCGAATTCGGTGGAGATTATATTGATCTTCTTCCTGTTCACGAAAGAATAATTTTCTCAAACATGTCAACAGAGATAGGCGCAAAGTGTGGACTGATTGCAGCCGATCAAATCACACTTGATTATCTCAAGACAGAAACAAGTGCCCAGGGCCCTTTCGAACAACTACAGCCCGTAAACCCACATTACGAAAAAATTATCTCAATTGATGTATCTCAAATCGAGCCAATGATCTCATGTCATCCGGATGTTGATAATGCAAAATTGCTCAGGGAAGTTGAGGGACTGGCAATTGACGAAGTGTATATTGGAACCTGTACCAATTCCAGGTATGAAGATATTGAAATTGTAACAAGCATATTAAAGGGGAAAAAAGTAAATCCACATACTCGCGTGATTATTACACCCGCCAGTGCAAAAATTTACAAAAAAGCCATGGCAAATGGGTTGATAGAAATATTAATGGATGCTGGTTGCACTATAACCGGAACTGGTTGCGGAGCTTGCATCGGCAGACACGGAGGTATTCTCGCTCCGGGAGAACGAGCACTAACCACAATGAATCGGAATTTTATTGGCCGAATGGGAAGTCCGCTTTCTGAAATCTATCTAGCCAGTCCAGCATCTGCTGCAGCCGCTGCTTTGACCGGAAAAATTACTGATCCTCGGCCGTACCTGGCTCGAGAAACTGAATAATAAGGAGAAAATCATGGGAAAAGCCTGGACATTTGGAGAAAACATGAATACGGACGAGATCATCCCTGGCCGTTATAACATCACAATTGACCCGCTCGAACTTGCTAAAAATGTCTTCTGCGAGGTCAAACCGGATTATGCACCTAACGTAAAACCTGGAGATGTAATTGTTGGAGGCCAAAATTTTGGTTGTGGCTCATCTCGAGAACATGCCCCCATCGCAATCAAAGGTTCGCAAGCCAAATGCATCATCGCACCATCATTTGCACGAATATTTTTCCGAAATGCAATCAACATCGGGTTACCAATCCTGGAATGTCCCGAGGCTGTATTGGATATTGAAGAAGGAAATGAAATCAATGTTGACCTGGCTACCGGAGAAATCCGTAATTTAACGAAAAATAATAATTATCAAGCACGACCGCTGCCTGAATTTGTTATCAAAATCGCAGACGCCGGCGGAATAGTCAACTTCCTGAAAACTCATGACATTCAAGAATTGATGGCCTGAGGTAGGGTGATCATGACATATCAAATTTGTCTTCTCGCAGGTGATGGCATTGGCCCAGAGGTAATTGACTGTGCCGGGAAAGTATTGGATGCGCTGCCTCTGGATTTTATTTTCTCCAAAGGGGCCATAGGTTTCGGGGCCTATCAAAACCTGGGAACACCTTTGCCAACAACGACCTTGGATTCGATTATTGCCGCAGATGCGACACTATTTGGCGCGGTTACGACCCCACCAAATATCGAGGGCTATTTCTCTCCCGTCGTAAGAATGCGACAAGAACTTCAACTGTATGCCAATTTGCGACCTTGTCGATCCATTTCGCACCCATCCTCCCGCCCAGGAATTGATATGGTTATCGTACGCGAAAACACAGAAGGAATGTATTCTGGTATTGAAAGGTTGGAAGATAACGGCAATAAAGCAGTTACTGAAAGGATCATTACCAGACACGGATCGGAAAGAATTATTAGAAAAGCATTCGATTTGGCAACCCAAACTGGGCGTAATACTGTTCATGTAGTCCACAAGGCAAATGTCTTACGCCTTACCTGTGGACTTTTTCGCCAGGTAGCCTTCGAAATCGCATCAGAATACCCCCAAATTTCACTTCAGGAAATGCTGGTGGATGCCTGCGCCATGGAAATCGTTCGAGCTCCAGAGCAATTTGAAATAATCGTCACTACCAACCTTTTTGGAGATATATTAAGCGACGAAGCTTGTATGTTTGTTGGTGGTCTGGGTGTCGCAGCTTCTGCGAATATAGGGCTCAAAGCGTCAGTTTTTGAACCCGTTCACGGGAGTGCGCCAAATCTGGTTGGGAAAAACATTGCCAATCCCACAGCTACTTTCCTGGCAGCCGCCATGATGATTGAACATCTTGGCGAAAACGAAAATGCGACGGTTTTACGTAATGCAGTTGAAAAGTGTATTTCAGAAGGATATGTCACGCCAGATTTAAGTGGGAATTTATCGACAACGCAAATGACTGCAAAAGTGATCGAATTTCTTGATTCGTGAAAACCTTTACCAAGAATTTTTTACACCAGGAGATAATCTGTGATTAAAGTTGGATTTCTTTATACGCGACTGAGAGTCGAAGAAAAATACCTGATCGATGAGTTGGAAAAACAACCTGATGTTCAGGTAGTAAAAATCAATGACGGTGATCGCTTTTTTGATTTATCCAAGATAAATGAGCCTGTCGATGTGCTCTTCGAACGTTCGATATCATATTCGAGGGGAGTTTACATTTCAAAAATTTATGAAGCCAATGGAATAAATGTCGTAAATTCAGCACTTGTCGCAGAACGTTGTGGGGATAAATATGTTACGAGCCAGATTTTAGTCAGAGAAAATATTCCTACTCCGCGAGTGCTCATGGCTTTCGACGAAGAAGCTGCGCTACTTGCTGTAGATGCTCTTGGCTATCCTTGTGTAATGAAACCCGTTGTTGGTTCCTGGGGACGATTGCTGGCAAAAATTGATGACCGTCATACTGCCGAAGCCTTCATTGAGCACAAAGCCACCCTCGGAGTGAATCACCAAATTTTTTATATTCAGGAATACATTAACAAACCGGGTCGTGATATCCGCGCTTTTGTAATAGGCGACGAACCCGTGGCAGCAATTTACAGAACTTCAAATAACTGGATCACAAACACTGCCAGAGGTGGCATAGCATCCAATTGTCCATTGAGCAAGGAATTGAGTGATCTATGCCGTCAGACAGCCAAAGCGATTGGTGGGGGCTTACTAGCCATCGATGTTTTTGAATCCGAAAATGGATTGACCGTAAATGAAGTAAATCACACAATGGAATTTCGTAACAGCATTACCACTACCGGTGTTAACATTCCGGCATTGATGGTGGAATACGTTCTCAAACAGGCAAAACTGTTTATTTAAACCGTGGTTGCCTTTTCTCTTTGCCAGTTATGAAAAAGAATTTAATAATTCAATTCATCGACTTCTGGAGATTAAAAATATATACAAAGTGACCATCTAAAAAATAGATCTAGGACTTATTTAATAATATCGATCGGTTTGGCATTGACACATTTCCTGTGAGTGGTAGAATACCGCTTATCATGTTTATATCAAAGTCGTTTCCTCGTTCACGTCGTCCTAGGCCCCTTTCCCTACTTGAAGGTTGGGATATTCTGCCATGGAAGACAAACGAAGCGCATTGATACGCTAACGTAGGTCACCAAAGCGGCCCTCCTTCTAAGGATGGTCGTTTTTTTTTCATAAATACCAAAATATTCTCTGGAGATGCTATGAATACCAAAACTAAACCGCAAGTCAAAAAAGTTGTCCTCGCCTACTCGGGTGGCCTGGATACATCCGTTATCGTTCCCTGGTTAAAAGAAAACTATGGTTGTGAAGTAATCTGCTTCTGCGCAAATGTTGGCCAAAGCGATGAAGACTTATCCTTACTTGAGAAAAAAGCGATCGACAGTGGTGCAAGCCAGTTGATTGTGCACGATATGCGCGAAGAATTCGCCAATGATTATCTTTTCCCGATGCTGAAGGCAGGGGCGGTTTATGAACATAAATACCTGCTGGGTACCTCTATAGCCCGTCCCCAAATCGCAAAACATATGGTAGATGTCGCCCACCTGGTAGGAGCAGATGCAATTGCGCATGGCGCAACCGGCAAAGGCAACGATCAGGTTCGGTTTGAGTTGACCGTCATGGCACTCGATCCTCGCCTAAAGATTATCGCACCGTGGCGCGAATGGGATATTCGCTCTCGTGAGGATGCGATTGCGTATGCTGCCAAACACAATATCCCTGTAACTGCCACCATTAAATCAATCTACAGCCGAGATTCAAATCTTTGGCACCTTTCCCATGAAGGTGGTTTGCTGGAAGATCCCTGGAATGAACCGGAAGAAGCGATGTTCCAGATGTCTACATCGCCCGAAAATGCTCCAGACGAACCACAATATATTGAAATCGAATTCGAAACCGGTAATCCGATCGCCATCAACGGGGAAAAACTTTCTCCAGCCAAAATCGTTGAAAGATTGAACTCCATCGGCGGAGTTCATGGCATAGGGCGGGTTGACCTGGTAGAAAATCGCCTCGTTGGAATGAAGTCTCACGGTGTTTACGAAACCCCAGGCGGAACTATTTTGCTCTTCGCCCACCGCGAACTGGAATCACTTGTCCTTGACCGTGAAACCTGCCACTTTAAAGAAATGGTTGCAGTCAAATACACAGAGCTTGTATACAACGGGTTATGGTTTACTCCATTACGAGAGGCAATTGATGCCTTTGTTTTGGCAACCCAGGGACCGGTAACAGGTTTGGTGCGCCTCAAGTTATACAAGGGCAATATTATTTCTGCCGGAAGAAAATCGCCATTCAGCTTATATAGAGAAGACTTTGCTACATTCGGTGAAGAAGATGTTTATGACCAAAGTCACGCCGAAGGTTTCATTCGTCTATTCGGGTTGAGCATGAAAGTGCGTGCATTAAATGGACTACCAATCTCTGGATTGGAAATGCCTAAACCTGATTACAGCCGCTTCAAGAGAGACTAAGAAAATGACACTTTGGGGCGGCCGCTTCAGCGGCAAACTAGATGAGTACGCTTGGGCTCTCAATACATCCTTGCCCGTTGACCAGCGCATGGCCATTCAGGATGTGGATGGTAGTATTGCATGGGCAAGTGCTCTTTTGGGTTCAAATATCCTCAACCAGGCCGAATATCAGCAGATCATACAAGGATTATCTACTGTCAGGCAAGAATTTTCCAATGGTGAGTTTTTATTCGCACCCGCCGACGAGGATATTCATACTGCCGTTGAGCGCCGCCTTACAGAATTAATCGGCGCACCTGCCTGGAAACTTCATACCGGGCGCAGTCGAAATGATCAGGTAGCCACAGATTTTCGCCTTTGGATGTTAGCTACCCTGCCATCCATTCTGGAAGTAATTACCAATTTACAGTCAGTGCTGATCAATCTTGCAGAAACGGCAGGAGAGACGTTAATGCCTGGCTATACCCATCTTCAACGAGCCCAACCTGTCTTGCTGGCACATTGGTGGCTAAGTCACTTCTGGCCATTGGAACGTGATAAGGAAAGGCTCGAAAGTCTCGTCAAAAGGGTTTCAATTTTACCCCTGGGTTGTGGTGCCTTGGCGGGAACACCTATCGATGTAGATCGCGCAGCCCTGGCAGTTGAATTAGGTTTCGCTTACCCGTCGCCAAACAGCATGGATGCAGTCTCTGACAGGGATTTTGCGGCAGAATTCCTGTTTTGTGCGTCCATGCTCGCGGTGCATCTTAGCAAGCTTGCTGAACAAATCGTCCTCTTCACCAGTGCTGAATTTGGATTTCTTGAATTATCGGATGCATTTTCAACGGGTTCGAGTTTAATGCCACAGAAAAAAAATCCGGATGTGTTCGAGCTAACCCGTGGAAAAGCAGGTACATTGCTAGGACTATTAACCGGCTTGATGGCAAGCTTAAAAGGGTTGCCCTCCACCTATGACAAAGATCTGCAAGAAGACAAAGCCCCAGTTTTTGCTGCGGCAGACACAATATTGATGATGCTACCGGTTTTATCCGGTGCATTGCAATCAATTTCCATCAAATCAAACCGCATGCGCGCCGCTATTGACTCTTTCATGATGGCAACAGACCTGGCTGATTATCTGGTTGGAAAAGGTATACCTTTTCGCGAGACCCATTCTCTGGCAGGCAAAGCCGTCCGCCTCGCTCTCGATCAGGGTGTTGGTCTCGATGGATTATCAATGGAACAGTACAAAAGTCTGCATGTTGCATTTGAACCAGACGTTTATTCCGCGTTGGACCCAATGGAATCGGTAAAGCGGCGAAATGCCTACGGAGGCACCGCACCCGAAGCCGTTCACAACCAAATTTTATTAGCAAAAAAAGTGATTAAAGGAGAATAAATTATCATGTCAACCGTAAATTGTCCCGAATGCGAAGCTGAAATTACCCTCGAATCGAATGCCGAGGTTGGAGAAATTATTGTTTGCCCGGATTGTGGCGTCGACCTCGAAATCGTATCAATCAACCCCGCAAAGGTTGACGTAGCTCCCATGGAACAGGAAGATTGGGGCGAATAATTTCTCTTCACCCAAAAATGAGATAAATATGCAGAAACGACTCAAAATAGGTGTTATATATTCGCGCGTGCGCGTCGAAGAAAAATGGATTTTTTCCGCTATGGAAAAACGCGGCATCGATTATCACCGGTTGGATGACCGGGTAATTTCCTTTGATTTGGAAAACCCGGAACCATGGCGATCGTTTGATGCAGTTCTCGAACGCAGCATTAGCTATAACAGCGGTTTATACGCATTAAGAATTCTTAATGCCTTCGGCGTACCTACTGTCAATGCTGCTATTGTTGCCGAAATTTGCGGTGACAAATTAACCACGAGTGCCATGCTGGCAAAAGCAAATGTTCCTCAGCCCCGAAATGTGATCGCATTCACTCCAGAAGCCGCATTGGAAGCCATAGAAGCATTCGGTTACCCGGTTGTGCTCAAACCTGTCGTAGGATCATGGGGCCGGTTACTCGCCAAAATAAACGACAGGGATGCTGCCGAAGCTGTTCTGGAACACAAAGCCACACTTGGGTCGGTGCAACATTCTGTATTTTACATTCAAGAATTCATCAAAAAACCCGGTCGCGATATTCGTGCCATCGTTGTTGGCGACCGGGTCTTAACTGCGATCTATCGCAAATCCGAACATTGGATAACCAATACGGCCCGAGGTGGCGAAGGAGAACTTTGCCCAATCACTCCCGAAATTCAGGGCTTATGCCTGGACGCCACTGCAGCGGTCGGTGGCGGTGTTCTGGCAGTTGATCTGGTGGAACATCCTGAAAAGGGAATGGTAGTCAATGAAATAAACCATACGATGGAATTCCACACAGCCCAACCGATTAGCGGAATTGACATTGCAGATGAAATCGTGACGTACGTGATGAATATCGCCAGGCAGAAAAGCAATAGTTAGTTGGATTAGAATAATTTTCTTTAATGTTTTCTTATCTAATTATTGGCAATAGACCTTCAGGAGTTTACTAAATGACAACAGCTTCCATATTAGGTGGCTCTGGTTACGGTGGTGGCGAATTATTGCGGTTACTACTGGGACATCCACAAATCGAAATTAAACAAGCCACATCCCGTTCACATTTGGGAGAATATGTCTATCAGGTTCATCCCAATCTCCGCAAACGGACACAATTAAAATTCTGTGATCCTACCCAATTGGAGCCAGTTGACATTCTCTTTTTGGCCCAACCGCACGGACAGGCTCAGCACAATATCGATCAATATTCGAGTTTGGCCGGCAAAATAATTGATCTTTCTGCAGATTTCCGCTTAAAAAACCCGGCTGACTACCAAAAATGGTATGGAGAAGCTCACGCTGCACCATCCTGGTTAGAGAAATTTGTTTACGGATTACCAGAACTACACCGGGCAGAAATTGCAAACACCAACTATGTAAGTGGGGTTGGATGCAATGCCACCGCAAGCAATCTTGCACTTTTACCACTCGTTAAAGCTGAATTAATCGAACTGACCGCCCCCGTGATTATTGAAATCAAAGTAGGTTCATCTGAATCTGGTGCCGAAGGCAATGCAGGATCGCTCCATGCTGAACGTGCCAACGTCATTAGAACGTTTTCTGCTTTTGGTCACCGTCACACCGCGGAAGTAATTCAAGAACTAGGAATCACCAACGTCTCCCTGACAATGACAGCCGTTGACCTTGTTAGAGGAGTTCTGGCAACAGCCCACGCAAAGGTCAAACCTGGTGTTGGGATGAAGGATCTCTGGAAAGCATATCGAGGGGTAGCCAACGAAAATTGCTTTGTTCGAGTTGTTAAAGAACAACGTGGAATTTATCGCGTGCCAGAGCCCAAGATATTGGCGGGATCCAATTATGCCGATATCGGTTTTGATCTTGACGAAGAAACCGGTCACATTGTTTCAATGTGTGCGATAGATAATCTTATGAAAGGCGCATCGGGAACTGCTGTTCAATGTATGAACATCATGCTAGGGCTAAATGAAATGACCGGACTTGAATTTTTAGGGCTGCACCCATTATAAAATTGGAGATAATATGGCAAGATCTATAATTGTTGTGAAACTGGGTGGCACCGAAGGTGTCGATTTTTCAGCCATATGTGCAGATGCCGTGGAAATCATAAAACAAGGTCAAAATCTGGTTCTCGTTCATGGCGGCTCCGCCGAGGCAAATGCACTAGGCGAAGCTGTGGGAACTCCACCTAAATTTATAACATCCCCTTCCGGTTATTCCTCAAGGTACACTGATCGAAAAACCCTGGAAATCTTCCTGATGGCAGTAAACGGTAAAGTTAATTCACTACTAGTAGAACAACTACAAATGTTAAGCGTTAATGCATTCGGTCTCAGTGGACTCGATGGCAGATTAATGGAAGCTACACGCAAAGATTCTATTCAGAGTGTAGAAAATGGTAAACGAAAAATTATCCGGGATGATTTCACCGGAAAAATTGAACGGGTAAATAGTGAATTATTAAACATGTTGCTGGATTCCGGCTACTTACCAGTAGTAGCGCCTGTGGCTGTGAGCACGAAAGGTGAAGCGCTGAATGTAGACGCTGATCGCGCAGCGGCAATGGTAGCTGCGGCACTGAATGCGGAAGCACTTATCTTGTTAACCGCTGTACCCGGATTGATGAAGAAATTCCCTGATGTCAGCTCACTTATCCGACAGCTTCCCCAGAACCAGCTTCCCGCAGCGCTTGAGGCTGCACAAGGTCGAATGAAGAAAAAAGTACTCGGTGCGGAAGAGGCACTCAAAGGCGGTGTAAAAAAAGTTATCATCGCTGATGGTCGAATTCAAAACCCTATCAATAACGCTCTTAATGGAAATGGAACAGTCATCCAATGAACTCAAATCAAATTTTCGAAATCGAATCACGCCATACATCCGGTTTATATTCAAAGCAACCTATCATATTCGTGCGTGGACAGGGTGCTCTTTTATGGGACATTGATGGCATCGAGTATCTGGACTGTGCTTCCGGGCATGGCGTTGCTAACCTCGGACATGCCCACCCAAAAGTGGCAGCCGCACTGGCAGAACAATCCACCAAGCTGATTACTCTTTTTGAAACCTTCTACAACGATCAGCGAGCCGCGTTAATGCAAAAAATCGGTTCACTTGTACCAGGGTTGAACCGGGTTTTCTTTTGTAATTCTGGCACAGAATCTGTTGAAGCTGCCATCAAATTTTCCCGAATTTCCACCGGTCGACCTGGAATCGTTGCAGCGATGCGCGCTTTTCATGGTCGCACGATGGGTTCTCTATCTGCTACCTACAACAAGAAGTATCGAGAAGGTTTTGAACCACTCGTACCCGGATACAGCCATGTACCATACAACAATATTGAAGCCCTGGAAAAGGCCATCACAGACCAGACGGCTGCTTTTATTATTGAAGTAGTGCAGGGCGAGGGAGGGGTATATGTTGCAGATCCCGCTTATGTCCAGGCTGCACGAAGAATCTGCGATGAACACGGAACTTTACTGATTGTCGATGAAGTTCAGAGTGGATTTGGTCGCACCGGCAAATGGTTTGCGGTGCAACACACCGGAGTTACTCCTGATCTTTTATGCTGCGCCAAGTCACTTGCAGGTGGGGTTCCAATGGGTGCAGTATTAATTGGGCCTGCCGTTAAAAATCTTGTTCCAGGCGTGCATGGTTCAACCTTCGGTGGAAACCCTCTCTCCTGTGCTGCTGCAGTTGCGTCATTAACTGCCATAGAAGAAGAAGACTTGCCCAACCAGGCAGCCGAAAAAGGTGCGTACTTGATGCGAAAACTGCGTCAAATCAACTCACCCCTGATTCGCGAAATTCGCGGTCAAGGGCTAATGATTGGAATTGAACTTAAACAAAAAGTACAATCCCATTTAAAATTATTACAGGAACGTCATATTCTTGCCTTGAATGCTGGCTTAACAGTCATAAGGTTACTACCGCCCCTTGTGATTACCTACCCACAAATTGATCACCTTGTGAACGTTCTAACAGAAATTTTATCCGAAAGCCCCAACACCGAAACGCAAACGGATTAAAATTCTGCTCTGACCAAAAAATATGCGATTACCATTTAACAAAATGTTTTTTACATCGAATGATTGAAAACCCTGAATGCTCATGTTAACCTTGTCAGTTGACAATTAGAATACTCAGGAACAAGTATCCACATCACCAATAAGGGAACCTATCAAAATGGAATTTGATAATTCAACACTGACAGGGCTGGTATCAAATTTCAGCCCTTCTGGAAGTGAAAGCCCGGCTGTACATTGGTTAATTTCACGAATGGCTGCACTCGGGTTTACCCAGGCATTCAAGGATGATGCCGGCAATGCAGTTGGAATAATGGGAGATGGCCCCAGGCAAGTCGTGCTATTGGGACACATCGACACTGTTCCGGGCGAGATTCCTGTTCGTATCGAAGAAGAAATTCTTTATGGACGTGGCTCGGTCGATGCAAAAGGACCACTCGCCTGTTTTGTGGATGCTGTTTCACTTACCGGACCAATAGCAGGCTGGCAGTTTGTTGTCATCGGGGCTATTGAAGAAGAACGTAATTCCAAAGGCGCACGTTACATTGTGCCACTTTATAAACCTGCCTTTGCAATTATTGGCGAACCAAATAGATGGGATCGAATTGCTCTTGGCTACAAGGGTAGTGCATGGGCCAGCCTAACAAATAAAAGCAAACAGTTTCACAGCGCTCATGCCGGTGAATCTGCGTGTGAAAGTGCAATCAATACCTGGTTGGCTGTTAAATCTTTCGCTGATGAATTTAATTCAAAGAAAGAAAAAACTTTTGATCAACTATTGTTGACATTACGAGGGATGGAATCTGGGGCCGATGGGTTTGAACAATGGGCTCGCCTTAATATCGGGGTACGTCTGCCAATAGATATGTCCCCTCAGGATTGGTACAGTAAATTGGCAGAAATAGCCCACGGTGCCAGCATTGAACCGAGCGGTTTTGCTGTTCCAGCCTGGGCCTGTGAGAAAAATTCTTTATTGGTTCGAGCTATGTTAAGTGGAATTCGTGCCAATGGCGGAACGCCCAGTTTTGTTTATAAAACTGGAACTGCGGACTTAAACATTGTGGCTCCTGTTTGGCGTTGCCCATCCGTTGTGTATGGACCCGGGGATTCCTCCCTGGACCATACGCCAGATGAGCATATTTCGCTGGTTGAATATCAAAAAGCTGTCCTGGTACTCACTTCATCACTAAAATCTCTGGTCACAATCGCCAAATAAATTCATAGGGCTTGGCAAAAATAAAGGTTCTCTGGGAATCTCCGTGGTAAAGGCATATATGGTGGTCAGGCAAAAAGCCTATAGCCTTCAAGATCAAGATAGATACGCCGGAATAGATTGTCAATATTTGTAATACCATAGCAGCGCCGCTTCAACACTTTAATCTTATTATTGAAACCTTCAACAAAACCACTGGTTTCGCGAGCAATGAAATAATTCAGAATCGGATCCTTCCAAGATTCCAATGTTTTGAGAAAACTGTCAAAACAGCGTAATCCGCTTTTCGTAACCTTTTCGATCCAATCGTCAATCTTGGCTTTTGCACTCTTCACGGAAAGATGTGCGTCGAATATCGCAGTAAGATCATTTTGCAAATCATATGCCTTCTTGAGATCGGTTGAGTGACTGAATAATTTATTCAAAACTTTCTTCTCTTCCGGTGATAAGTCAGATTTGTGCTTACGCAATGCCCAAAAATTGCCTTTGAGCAACTCATAGTCTGTGACTGGTAACTCCTTTTTCAGCTTCCTGAGCTCCACTTTTCGTATTTCGTCCACGCAATCTCGATAGGCTCTCGTTACGTGGAACCGATCAATCACCAGACGTACCTGCGATAATTCTTCTCGAATGGCTTCTGTGTAGCCCACATACATATCTGTACACGCAGTTGTGATCGTCTTTTTCAGCCGTTCTGGTATCGAACGCAGAAAATCGACCACTGTTGCCTTTTCTCTATCGGGTAACACTGCCAAAATTGAAATCCGGCTTCCCTGTCTGGCTGTGACAATCACAACAAAGTTACGGTGACCCTTTTTTAGCGCAATTTCATCGATCCCGAGTGTACCAATTTGTGATAAGCGAGACCAATCTATTTTTTCACTAATCTGTCGTTCCAAAATGCCAAGCACCCGATCATAGTTCAGGTTTTCTTTGATACTCACATCTTCAATCGTGGCATTGACTAACTGCAAAAGAATATGTTGTTCATAGAAATATGCATTTGGGCTCTTGGGTTCATGCCAATCCAGGTTTTGAGTTGTGGTTGGTCTTCCTTCGCAATCTTCACAGCGGAAGCGTTTAGGGCGATAGCGCAAATAGGTTGGATGCCCGAACACGGGTAAATATCTGATTTCTACCCATGCATCATATCCATGAATTTTCCGGATCACTTTCCCGCAGTGAGAGCATACCGTACTCGGTTTTGTACTTTCGATGGTAATGATCAACTCTCCAGCTTGGTTGATCTCGCTCTTCAGCACTTTTATCTCAGGTATATCTATTGGTATGGTAACTTGTGGTTTTGGCATATTTTTTGATCAATTTTATCGCACTCTCATACCCCCATAGGTGGGGGGCACCACGGAAATTCCCAAAGAGCCATAATAAATTATCATGATCAGAAAGGAACATCATTTATTATCAAGTTCCCAATTTCAGTTTTCATCTCAGTAAAGTAATCTATTAAACAGCATGTTCAGGTAATTCCAAATTTAATTTACCGAAAGATCGTTCAAAAACATTCACTTTACACGATCGGCAAATATCAACTGATCCCAAATTGCTTTCTACATAATGCCACACGACCACCCCATCAAGACCACATTCTGCACAGCACCCCTTATCTATTCGCTGACCATTTTGGGATAAAAGCCGAATGCTCTCCAATTCTCCGCGCCCACGGGCTTCAAGCGCTTTTGGCTTGGATGAAATTTTAGGCGGAAAATTACTTTCAATTCGGGCATGATACGTAGTAAAAGTTTTTTTGGGAGAAGTATTTGGTGAGTGAACTTTCCCAATATGTTTTTCTAATCTATCTTTGCGAAGCCAGACTTGATTGGAACAAAGAATACAACGAACCATTTCATCTGTTTCATTTTCTTTTTCAATTGCCATTCTGCTTTAAACCTCTTTTGTTTCAATAGACTAATAACCGTCTCAGTGTAGCACATATCAATACCTAAAATGTTCCATTCCAATTTAAACACCGACCAATTCTTTCTTTTTTACATCCAATATAAAAAAAGCTAATGTAATTTCGACCAGTGCTGGTTTCACAACATGATATTATTTCACAATTACACGACATTACCGAAATCAAAAACAATAATTTCTAAATTTACAGATCATTTGGATTGATCATTTGGTTCTTGACGGTCTGACACTATACCCGTAAAATTGGAAACAAGTTAAGGAAACAAAGAAAAATATTCCTCTACTTTGTTACTTACCAATAATAAGCAATTTGCGGGTGTAGTTCAGTGGTAGAACGCTTGCTTCCCAAGCAAGATATCGTGGGTTCGAATCCCATCACCCGCTCTATTTGTACCATATCCAGTCTTTTTCATAAAAAACCATCACTTCTATAATTGTGATGGTTTTTTATTTTCAAAACTGTGTTGAGTCTCATTAAGTCGTAATAGCTTGAACAGTAGAAAGTCTCATAAAGTCGTATCAGGCTATTCAAAATCGACGGTAGCATGAGAAACTTCTGGTGGTTGAAGTCGCACAGTAATTCACTCACAATAAATTTCACGGGCAAACAGGTTGTCCGCTCATCCATATATAGGGTACCAAAACAAAATTTAGGCGTAAATACTGTACATAGCGGTAATACAACTTTTCGAGACTTTGAAAAAATACGGGTGATACGACTTTATGAGATTTGACAACTGCAAAAAAATAAAGACGATATAACCCCTCCCGTTATTTATTACAAGCAAAACCCGGTTAAAATTTTTATTATGTTCATCTGATAAGTTTTTTCGGTTGATCAATTTTTATTTCAGTTAATTCTTTAACATAAGTAAAAAGAGAGGTAGGTCGTACCCTGTGGTTTTCCACACCAAAATAGAAGAAAATATGATTCGCCAAAATTGGTATAACCATTCCGGCAATTTGACCGGTGAGTTTTCATATTCTTTGATAAATGATATACTTATTTTTACAAAATACTACAATTTAGACAAACTATAGTCTTTATTATTTCCCTTATAGCTTCTGTTATTGTTAAAAGAGCATATGTTGCAATGTAACCTATTTATTCTTACATAACATTTTGAGCAGGACTTTTATTAATATGAAAAATAAAAATATCCTTTCCTGTTTTTTGCTTTGGGGACTACTGACCGGCTGCACAACATCTACGACATTATCCCCAACAATAACCATCATTCCTTCAACTCTCACCCCTTCAGCTCAACCATCACCAACAAAAACGGTAGACCCTTCAGCCACTCCAAAACCAACGCTAACAAATATTTCTACAAAAACAATCGTTCCAACACCCACCGATCAACCCGATTGCACGAATCTTGCTGAATTCATCGACGATATATCCATTCCGGATAACACTTTACTCGATCAAGGCGAATCATTCACTAAGACGTGGAGAATTCGCAATGCAGGGACATGCACCTGGAATGAACGCTATTTTTTAGTCTTCCTGAAGGGAGACCAATTGAGTGCACCAGGATCGACGGGCTTACAAGAAACTTTACCTGGGAAAAATATAGATGTTTCTGTTGATATGATTGTTCCAATGTCAGATGGAAGTTTTATGGGTGTTTATCAATTTCAAGCACCAAACGGGAAACGGTTTTCGTTGAAGGACGGGAACTTATGGATTAAAATTACTGTCGGAAGTGGGACCCCTCCTATTAGTCAAACTCCTATACCAAAATATTCTTCCACCCCAGACTTGACAAACATCCAACCCACAATCGAGATAATTGACACTCCTACATACGAACCAACAAAAACTAGTCATAGCGGAAAATGCTTATACACTCAGGATCCAAACTTCGAAGCGCAAATAGTATCGCTAATCAATGTTACCCGGTATGAAAATGGTTTACCTCCATTCAAATTTAACGAATTACTTTCTTCAGCAGCCCTCAAGCACAGTATAGATATGGGTTGTAACAATTTCCTCAAACACAGCGGCTCTGACAATTCAACAGCCAAATCACGTGTGAAATCTGAAGGATATTCCGCGTCATCGATTCAAGAAGGCATTTACGCCCAACCTTTACAATATGGAGGCACTCCAGAAAGCGCTGTAGATTGGTGGCTTAACGATGCAATTCACAGGGCAATTCTGCTAAATACAAAATTAACAGAAATTGGCGTAGGTTATGTCAATGTCCCAACCAGCAGCCTCGGTGGATACTTTACAATCGATGTCGCAACCCCATAACAGTGCGGTTCCATTTAATTCAAAACAATACTGTTTCCGCTGGTCAAATCCATATGTTTTCTCGTAATTTCGTAGATTTATTCATACCATAGTGAATTAACCTGGATTTGATACCTGGTATACGGATAATGGATTGCACGATTACTTATTTATCTGATACAAAAGCGATATCTTTAATTGAAGGAATAACCTTTTAGATAGAAAAATATTTCTCGAATAACCAACAATTTTTTGATCCGCACCATTTATTTCATTGAATTACAAAATATATTATCCAAATCCGGATATAGTTTTGCTTTTGCTCAAAGATCGATATCTTATAGCAGCTCTAGAATAATTTCCTCCAAATTACATGCTCCGGGTTAGTAATAATTCGAAAACTCTAAATTCTCAATTCTTCCCAAACTAGCGTATAATTTATAGCATTAAAAAAAATCATCATTCTGATTAAGTCTTTATTTGGATGATTTTTTTGTGCCAAATATCTTCAGAGACAGAGAAAAATTTTCGGATTGTATTCAGCCTGGGAATTATTCAGTTCTTTCAAAATCACTGAATTTTATCAAGCACAACATTCAAAAAATGTAGAGGTTAGTATTCATGACCAATCTTGGCCAATATACCCTGCACGAAGAACTGGGACGAGGCAGTTATTCCATCGTTTACCGTGCAACACATGCCGCTCTTGGCAACCAGGTAGCTATCAAAATTCTCTTACCCGAGCTCAGCAAGAACGAAAATGCAAAACAACGTTTTTCACAGGAAGCACAAACAGCTTCTGTTCTTGCTCATCCCAATATCGTATCAATTTTGGATTTAGATGAGGATAATGGACAGTTTTTCATAGTTTCTGAGTATGTAGAGGGCGATGATTTAAAAAAAAGGTTTTCTAACTCCGGTATACTTGCTCAGAAAGACTTTCTTCGCATTCTCCACCAGACGGCCGAAGCTCTGGACTATGCTCATTTAAACAAGATTCTCCACAAAGATGTAAAGCCTGGCAATGTTCTGATTGCATCCGATGGCAGCGCCCATATCTGCGATTTTGGTCTGGTAGATGTTATTCAGGCCGCAAAACTTGGAAGCTTAATCGGAAATGCTTCATACACCTCTCCAGAGCAAGCTGAAGGAAAAATTCTGGATGGTCGCTCAGATCAATATTCCCTGGCTGTAATCGCCTATGAGTTACTGACTGGCGAATTACCATTTAAAGGCGACAATTCAACAGCAACAGCGTTATTACATATCACAAAACAGCCACCCAATCCATGTGCCATTAACCCAAAATTATCGACCGAAGTAGCTGATGTGCTTTTAAAAGCTCTGGAAAAAGAACCCAATAAAAGATTTACAAATTGCTGTGAATTTATCGTTGCATTAACTGTAACGCTCGAAGACAGTCAGCTCCGTCAATACCGGGAACTGATTTCCGAAGCTCGTAATTTTCTCGAAAATGGTAAAGCAATTGATGCAAAATCTCGAATAGAATCTGCTAGAAAAATTATGGTAGACCGTCCAGATCTAAATGACGCGCTATCTGAACTTGAATCTGCAAGTCTTGCCGCCGAAAATTATGAAAAAGTAATCTCAAATTGGCAACTAGCAAACCAGGAAGCCCGTGCAATACTTGATATTTTCCCGAATTATCCTGATCCAGATGAGATTTTTTCATTTCTGGGTCTCCGCAAGGCTGGTTGGGCAATTCCGGACCCCCGCGAACTCTTATTACAAGTTGGCGTCGGAATTATCCTGGGATTACCACTACTTGGATTGATAATCTATCTTACATTCCTCTGGATCGTTCGGTAAGCTTTAACCACCAAGAGCATGTTCATCAATAAATAACTCAATGGTGCTAATTTCTTTTCAAATATCACCCAACTAAGAACATCAGCCCCGCGATTAGGGGGCAAATGGTAACGAAGAGCACAAAATGCCAAATAAAAATATTGAGTACCTTGGAAAATATCATGTCATTAATGAAGTCGGTAATGATAGGTTTAGTATCATTTATCGAGCTGAACATCCGTTTTTAAAGAAAACGGTAACTGTAAAATTATTTAATCCAGAATATTTTAAGAGTCCTGAGATTATTCAAGCATTTATTCGCGAAATAAAAGCTGCAGTTTCAATAAAACACGAAAATATTTCGCCTGTCATTGATCTACTGGAGGATCAAAACCACCTGATAATGGTTTTGGAATATCAAACAAAGGGGAACTTACGTCAACGTCTCATTCAACAAGGCCGGGTTAGTTTTCATCAGGTCGCCAAAATCATCTCTGAAATTGCAACTGCGCTCGATTACATTCATAGCAAGGGATATATTCACGGCGATATCAATCCAGAATATATACTGTTCGGTGATGATGATATTGCAAAACTGACCGATACGGGCGTACTTCACGCTGCAGCATCTTGTGGTGCATTAACTCAAGAAATGGCACAAACAACCCCACAATATATTTCACCTGAACAGGCAAATGGAGAACAACCTACCACTCTTTCTGATCAGTATTCACTTGGGGTCATTGCCTACGAACTTTTCACCGGAAAAATACCTTTTTCGGGAAATACTCCGATAGAAATTTACTTAAAACAAGTCAAAGAAACACCTCCAATTGCAAGCAAAGTAAATCCGCTTATAACACCCGAATTGGAAGAAATTCTCAATCAGGTTCTTTCAAAGGATCCACATAAACGTTTCGTAGATTGCAGTTCGTTTGCAAGAGCCATTGACGCTGCCGAAGGTACCACCGAAGATGATCAATATCGTAGCCTAATTGAAAGAGCCACCGCAGCGTTATCAGCAAATGATCCAGAAAGTGCTCATCCTCTTTTAGAATTTGCAACCCAATTAATGCCTGATAATCCAGGTGACCGGGCTTTGCTCGAAGACTTAAAAGCTAACGAGTTAGCGCAGCGCAGTTATAAGAATGCTATCGACGCAATTGAATCAGCTAGAAACAGTGCCGAAGAATTTACAAAGCAAGTTAATTTATCATCCGATCCGGATGGCATAATCACCAACCTGAAGCCTCAAAAAGCATCTCCGTGGATGGCTCAAATACTTCGTTGGAAATTTTCGTTCCTAACAATTATCGCTCTTGGGTTGCTAGGTATAATTCTTGGATTGGCTGGGATGGCCTATACCGCCATAATGCCAGCGGATACCACCAGTAAAGCAACCTTGGTGGCAATTGCGCGAACTTCTACACCCATTCCCCCAACAGCCATACCTACGCAGACTTTTACACCTACTTCAACAAGTACCCAGGCACCAACTTTTACCCCCACATCTTTACCAACCGCCACCGCAATTCCTACTCTTGGGCAAGGCTCAAATACCATACGAAAAATAGATGGAATGAAGATGGCATATGTACCCGAAGGATCTTTCACAATGGGAAGCGAAATCAAGAGTGACGAAAAACCAGTTCAAACCGTCTCTCTTGACGCATTTTGGATCGATCAGATAGAAGTTACAAATGCCATGTATGCTTTGTGCGTAGAGGCTGGTAGTTGCCCGCCACAGGTAAGCAATGCATCCTCATCTCGTAGTAATTATTATACTGATCCAGTATTTGCAAATTATCCTGTGATCCATGTAACCTGGAATCAAGCCATTACCTATTGCACTTGGACAGGTGGGCGACTTCCGACAGAGGCAGAGTGGGAAAAAGCTGCACGCGGAACGGATGGTCGTACTTACCCATGGGGTGAAATAATTGATAAGAGTCTGGCAAATTATTCCAGAAGTGTAAGCGATACTTCCTATGGCGGTAACTATAAATCAGGGATCAGTCCTTATGGTGTTTTCGATCTGTCGGGAAATGTTTCAGAATGGGTATCCAGTCTGTACAAACCTTATCCGTATAATTCGACAGATGGTCGCGAGGACCTCAATGCCTCTGGTGCTCGTGTGCTGCGTGGTGGTTCATGGTTTGATATTGATAAAGATGTCCGCTCCGCTGCTCGCATAAAATTACTTCCATCCAACCAGAGTGACCATTTTGGTTTCAGGTGTGTGGTAACTCCTTAGTTACCACATTGAACATCGAAAGAAATTATCACTTGATGGTAGATAAACCACGCCTCCCATCGGCGTGGTTTATCTATTGAATGACTTTCTAGAACAATAGTTGACTTTAAAATAAACGGTAAAATTAAAAATCAATATTTTTCACCAATATTGGAAAATGAGTAAATCATGTCAAATGTAGCGTTGCAGTATTTGGGTAAATACCTGGTCATCCAAGAAATTGGCCAAGGTCGATTTAGCACTGTGTACAAGGCTGAACACCCTTTTCTCAAAAAAATCGTCGCTGCCAAATTGATGCGAACTGATCTATTTAAATCGCCAGAAATAAACCAACTCTTTATAAATGAAGCTCAAAAAGCCAGCACCGTTTTTCATGAAAACCTGATCCCTATCCATGATATGGGTGAAGATCAAAATCACCTGTATGTAATTATGGATTATCTGCCAGGTGGAAATTTACATGATTGGCAAAAATCTCAAGGTCAAATCAGCTTTAACCAAATTTCACATGTAATCTCAGATTGTGCCCTAGCATTGGATCATATTCATTCTCTTGATATGGTTCACGGAGATTTGAAACCCGGAAATATTTTGATTACAGAGGATGGCAATGCTAAAATTGCCGACTTTGGCATTCTATCTGCTGTGGACAACTCTGGATCGATAGGTTCAGAATTTTCCCGTGCAACGCCGCAATACTTATCACCTGAACAGGCAGAGGGTGGAAAACCGACCAAATTCTCAGATCAGTATTCACTTGGAATCATAGCTTATGAGCTATTTTCAGGCATTCCCCCGTTTGATGGTGACACCACTCTTTCAATTTATTTAAAACATGTGCGTGAAACACCCAGTCTTATCAGTCGTCGGAATCCACTGGTCACACCTCAATTGGAAAAAGTAATTCTGAGATCCTTGGAAAAAAATCCTCAAAATAGATTCCCAGATTGCCGATCATTTGCCAGAGCATTGGGCGAAGCAATTCAATTAACTGAGACAAAAAAATACCGCGAACTGCTCGCGCAAATTAATATTCATCTTGCAAATTATGATTTAAAAACAGCAAGACCATTGATCGATAGTGCTGTGCAAATTGCTCCTGATAAAGCAAGTATCCAAGACTTAATCACTAAGCTTCAAAAACTAGAAAGTGCGCAAACCAGCTACATGCAGGCACAAGCCTCGCTGACAATGGCACGAAAAACTGCCCAATCAATTCAAAGTAAGAAATTTATACCAGCAGATACTGAACATTTAATACCTAAACTGGCACCCATTCCATTGCCAATTGCACGCAGGTTATTCAAGCGTATCCGACCTGCATTAATCATTACCCTCACATTCGGTATAATTGGCCTACTAATTGGCATTTCCAGCGCTGCTTACGCAGCCTTGACACCTTCTGGAACGACAGAAAAAGCCACAATAGTTGCCCTTGCACGGACATCTACCCCCATTCCACCCTCCCCCACTCCAACTGTCACTCTTACCTCAACACCTACTTTTACACCAACGGCTACCGTAACTCGGACGCCTATTCCAACGTTTGTGATTGGATCTACCGAAACCCGCAAAAAAGACGGTATGGTCATGGTTTTTGTCCCCTCAGGACCATTTTCCATGGGAAGCAAATTGGGACAGGACGATGAAGTTCCTGTACATACAGTCGATTTGAAATCTTTTTGGATGGATCAAACCGAGATAACGAATAGTATGTTTGAACAATGCGTTAATGCGGGATCATGCACTCCGCCCTCAAGCCTGACTTCATTTACTCGGATAAATTACTATAACAATTTAGAATTTTCCAATTACCCTGTAATTAATGTCGATTGGAACCAGGCAAAAGCTTATTGTACCTGGGTTGGTGGAAGACTTCCCAGTGAAGCTGAATGGGAAAAAGCTGCTCGAGGAACAGATGCCCGAACTTATCCTTGGGGTGAAGAAGTCGATTTGAATTATGCAAATTTTTTTGGTGGTTCTGGCGATACAGAAATGGTCGGCAAATTTTCACTGGGTAAAAGCCCCTATGGCGCTTATGACATGGCTGGAAACGTGTGGGAATGGGTTAATAGTCAATATAAATTATATCCATACAACGCCAAAGATGGTAGAGAAGATTTGTTTACCGATGCTGCCAGAGTTCTCCGAGGAGGTTCCTTTTACTACCACTCAGATCTCTCACGGTCATCATATCGTTACTGGGAAAACCCATCCGTTTCTAATCTCGATATTGGTTTCCGTTGCGCACTTACCAATACGCGTTAAAACAAAAATAAATCGAGGCTGTCCAGAAAAAAAATACTTACTTTTTGGACAGCCTCGCCTCGTAAATATTCGTTTAGCATAATTTATTTATCGGATCACATTCAAGATTGGGAACTTTTATTACTATAAATTTAAGAATTCTAAGGGAAATATAAATTTTCTGCCCTCACGAAATAACTTACCAAAACTCAATATCAAAATATATGATTCGCTAATACCAAAAACCATTACCTACAATTTAATCAAACCTGGTTATGTTCATTTTACGAGTAAAATTGATTTATGAATCATACTATTCGTACTGCCAGGTTTACAGATGCAGATAATTTAGCTGCTTTACTCCGTGAAATGGGCTGGTTTGAAATTATAAATTCCAAAAATATTTCAGAAGGTATCCAGCATATAGAAAATCACCTCGCTGAATGTCTCGCAGACGAGAGCCACTCAGTTTACGTTAGTGTAACCGAATCGAATTTAATCGGATACATCAGTGTTCACTGGTTGGCATATCTGAATTTACCCGGTCCGGAAGGCTTCATTTCTGAACTTTTTGTACTACCATCGGCTGAGGGCCAGGGTGTAGGTACTGCCCTGTTGAAAACAATAGAAAAAGAAGCTTTAGAACGTGGCGCATATCGGTTATCGTTGAATAATGATAAAAATGTAAAATCGCATCAAAGTCAGTATCTTCAAAAAAGAGGATGGGAAGAAAACAAACTAACAGCAAATCTTACTTTCATTTTGCCTATTGACTGACTTTCTCATCGAGGAAGTAAAGAAAAATGCTGAACATAAATTCAGCCACTGAAAGTTTTTTCAACTTAAAAATCACGCAAAACCATAAAAAAGCGAGAACAAAAATGCCTAAAATTAAGAACATCAACCATATCGCTATTGTCGTCGAGGATATTGACGATGCTTTAGCCTTCTGGCGCGATTCACTTGGGATTGACGTGCACGAATTACGCGATGTCCCGATTGAAAAATCGAAAGTAGCTTTTCTTCCAATTTCAGGAGGGGAAATTGAACTTGTTCAGCCAACTACTCCAGATTCAGGTATCGCCAAATATCTAAACAAACGAGGTCAGGGAATGCACCACATTTGTTTGGAAGTAGATGACATTGACGGAATGCTGGAACAGCTCAAAAATAAAGGCGTCAGGATGATTAATGAACAACCCAGAACATCGGCAGACGGGAAAAGGTATGCTTTTGTTCATCCCGAAAGTGCAAGTGGTGTCCTGGTCGAGTTGTATCAAATATAAATATCAAGTAATTTGAATTTACACTGCAAGATAGTTGCCCCTAAGAATCAAGTTAGGAAACAATGAATAATAAAGAAATTACTCAGACGTCATTAATTCTGACGCCAGAAATTCCGATTGTTGTCGGTGTTTCCGGGGGGCCTGATTCCTTGTCCCTTTTATTTTATTTATTAAATAAAAAATTCCCTTTGGTGATTGCAACATTTAATCATAATCTTCGCCCGGGAGCTGATGACGATGTTTTTTTCGTCAGCGAATTATCAAAACAATTAGGTATTCCATTTGCATCAGGATCTGCTGATGTTTCCTCCTACGCCCGATTACACGGACTGTCCATCGAAGAGGCTGCTCGTTACTTACGTTACCACTTCCTTTTTTCAGAAGCCCGAAAAATCGGGGCACAGGCCGTTGCAGTAGGACACACAGTTGATGATCAGGCTGAAACTGTTTTAATGCATTTTTTGCGAGGTTCAGGCATTTCTGGGCTCAAAGGCATGCAAGCCCGGGTTGTGCTGCCATCTTTTGATCAAAATATTCCATTAATACGCCCCATTTTATCGTGGACTCGAGATGATACAGAAAAATTTTGCCTTAAATACAAAATAACTGCCCAAATGGATCCAACGAATAACGATACTACATATTTTCGTAATCGGTTACGACACAACCTGATACCGATTCTCGAACAATACAATCCACAAATCAAACAAACTTTGTCTAAAACGGCACAGGCACTGCAAGGTGACTACGAACTATTATTGGAAATAATTGAATCAAGCTGGCAATTAACTGTATTATCGATTGGAAACGGGTATGTTGAATTTGATCGAAAAAAACTCGAATCCCAATCACCCGCAATGGTCCGTAATCTTTTTCGAAAAGCTGGTTTAATTATTTCGCCGGGCTTGCGAGATATCGATTATGACGCCCTCATGAGAGCTTCAAACCTGCTCGAATGTGACATAGCTGGTGGAATCAAAATTTTCAATGAGGAAAATCGATTGTATCTTTCAAAAGCTGAGGCAACTCTACCAACAGACTCCTGGCCGCAAATAACCGAACCCTTTTCATTACGCATTGGCCTGCAAATTGATTTGGGAAATGGATGGGTACTGAAAAGCCACGAAATTAAAAACAATTTTTCAACATATAAAATGGAAGGTTTGTCTGATCGCTTTTCTGCCTGGCTAGATATCGAAGGAAAATCCAATGAGTTAAGTATTCGAACCGTCCAAAGTGGAGATAAATTTGAACCATTGGGAATGCCAAATCAATCAATAAAAATCGCTGATTTATTCGTTAACTTAAAATTACCAAAGAGATTAAGAAAGAATTGGCCAATTCTTTGTGTAAATAATATTATCGCCTGGATCCCCGGATTTAGGTTTTCAGAATCGTATAAAGTTACCGATAAAACCAAGAAAATAGTAGTAGTCGAGATATACAAACAAAAAGGGCAGGAATAACCTGTCCTTTTTGTTTGTATTATTCCGAATCCAGATTCCCAGATAATTTTCTTAACTTTAAATTTAATTCCCGCCATTGAATTTTTGAGACGCCGATATTTTGCCGAATTTTGTTCGTATCCTCGCCAAATTTATATTCAGTTAATGCATATGTCCACCGGCACATATCAAATGATAAATGCTTCGTCAGGTTGGCACGTTCTCCAATATCCTCCAATAAATACTCCAACCTTCGGGGAGACCAAGGAAACAACCTGTCAACAAGCTTATATTGCGCTGCGTATTCTTCGTAAATCTCAAGCCACTCTCTCGATAAAGATAAATTCCGTTCTTTATAACGATTGACTGGGCTGGAGTATCGGATAAATAAAGTTGGTCCATCCGAGGAAGTCAGGTCGATGTGATTTAAATGGATTCCCAAACATTCACTTTTCTTTACGCCGGTGGTAAGCAATAATAATAGTAAAGCGTATGGGCGTGCATCGGGTTTCGTTTTATCTCTGCGGTAACTATCAGCTGCCGAATTAATAGCTTGAATTTCATCATCAGTTAGAACAATTGGTGGCGGACTCATCACTGAACGTTGAACAACTTTTTCAGCCGGGTCCGACAAAATTACCGCATTTTTATGCAACCATCGAAAAAACGATTTAGTTGTTGTAATACGCCTCGCCAGGGTTTTTGGGCTGCAGGACACCTCGCGCACTTTATCCATCCATTCAAAGTAATTATTTAAATCAGTTGTATTGATGGAACCCACGGACTGATCGGCAGGAAATCTGGTAGCCATCAAGCGGAGATCAGAAAGAAATGCCTTTACAGTGTAATGTGAACGTCCTTGATCATTCAGGAATACCTCATAAGCAGCGACAGCAGGCATTATTGTTGTTTCGCCGGTAATATGAGCTGTCAGGTTTGAAGAAGCTGGCATAATTTTCTCCTATGAAAACGCAAACGAATAAATCACTACGCGCATAGTGTAGCACGATTGTTAAGAAATATGTCGTAATTTTCGGTTTGAAATGAATTTGTTACTTTCATCACCCCGGCTAAAATTTAACAGGGAAAACAAATTACGGGGTCAGTCCGGCAGGATCGAAACAAGCACTGTAATCTGATCCAACAATAAAAGCATATGAAACCTTATTGTCTTTAGTTGGAGCAGACACCAAAGCCGATTCGGGTAAACCCAGCACTGCTAATAAGCTCGCAGAACGAAGCCTATCTTGATCCGGGGTTAGGTCATATAAAAGGCTAACTGAATGTACATTATTATCAGCAGACTGATATGATGTTCTGTAACCAGCATAATTTAATCGTTCAGCAGCCAGCGTATCCCAACCTTCAACCGTGGAACCATTTTGAATTTCCACGCTTATAAGCTCGCGTTTCTGCTGCACAGGGGACGAAGTTACCGCAGTATTCAACATTTGCTGGATAAGCTCAGTATTGGGTAACAGAACATACGCCCCACCAGGAGTAATCCATGAAGTTACCAAATCACCCGCAATATAATAAGAACGAATATCAGCATTGGATAAATGCAAGGCTAATGGTGAAAATTTTAAAATATCAGTCAAACCCAGATCTGTAATAAATGCACTGGAGAGATCTGTATAGAGCTGAGGTAATCGAGGAATAAGTTGACTACGTAAAACTTGAGAATAGATTGATCGTATTACCTCTTGCTGCCGCCTGCCACGATCAAAATCATTGGAACGCTTTCGTGATCGGGCGTACCATAAAGACAAATCGCCATCCATATGAACAAGCCCAGGACCAGCGGTATATAAAAACCAGTTATTTTCATCTTCAGGATCAAATGTCGGATCCTGTAAACGCCAATCGGTATAAGCGCAAGAGATGGGAACATCAATGCCACCTATCGTATCTACAGTTCGCCTAAACCCTTCAAAATCAACCATGACTGTATGATCGATTTTCACACCCAAATTGAATAAAATAGTATCTTTAAGTAAACCAGCACCACCCCCTTCATATCCATCAATTTCGCCATATTGATAAGCAGTATTTATTCTCTGCATACCTACAGTCGGAATATTGACCCACAGGTCACGGGGAATTGAGATGAGTGAAATCTGGCCATCTTTAGGTCGGACTGCAGCGATCAAAATTGTATCTGTCCGAAAGGAAGTACCATTCCGGGTGTCAGATCCTAAGAGCAGTACGTTTATCGCTTCCGCGGCATCAATGACCGGTTGCGCCTCGGTAATCACGTCTGGGGTTGGCGCTTGGGTTACCAATTGTGTCGGCGTCGGTAGGGGAGTTGCTGATGCAACCGGAGGCATTACAGTCGGAGAAAGCAATATTGGACTGGTCAATTCAACCCTGGAAATCGGTTTACCCGAGGGCTGAAATGGCGTAGGCGTAGCGGTTGAATTTTCTGGAGCCTCAACCAGGTAATATGGAGAATAAGCCTCTGTTTGAGGGGCAACTGAACAGGAATTCAAGCCAAACAAGAAAATGGCTAAAATAATTACAAAATCTCTGAATATAAATAAATAAGATGGGCGCACCTTCGTGCGCCCATTCCAGGGCAGAAAAATCATTTCTCAGCCTATTCCAGAATAAGGCGTTGGAGTTGGCGGCTCCGGAGTGAGAGTCGGTGGTTCAGGGGTTGCCGTCGGTTGCTCTGGCACATTGGTAGGAATATCGGTTGGAATAAGCTGGGTAGAGGTGGGAATAAAGATCGGTGGCGTAGTGGGGGATTTATATGGCGCAATTGTTGCAACATTAGGAACTTTCAATGACATACCCACCCGAATTACAATCGAAGAACCAAGACAATTTGCTCTTTGAATAGCTTCAACCGAGACGCCATACAGAACACCAATGTTATAGAGCGTATCTCCAGCACTAACATAATAATTGATCCAACCAGCAGGCGCTCCACAAGATACATAGGTTGCAACGGGCGTAACATACGGAGAAGGAGTTGGCGAGGGGTATTCCGTGTAAGTAGGCGCCGATGTAAGTGTAGGTAATACAATAATCTCGGGAGTAATAGTTGAAATTTGCGGTAACGTTACAGTAAGTTGCGGGACTAAAGTGGGTATAATATTTGGCAATGTTGCTACGATCGTTAGCGTCTCTGTGACAGTCACCACTGATTCCACTGTGGCAGTAGAATAAATAACGGTCGGAGGACTGATCGGACTTAGATTACTGATATTAACAGTTTCTGTTATAGCCAACACAGTCTGCCCGCCTCCCCCTTGAACCGTTGCTAGAGTAAAGCCTCCAAGAATAAACGCGATAGAGATTAAAGCGATTAATATACCTGTTCCGATTTGTCGAAAGGATTCCATAAATCAGGCACCCTGTACCATATCAGTAACCACTTCAGATTTCAATGGCAAAGATACACTAAAAGTTGACCCCAAACCCATTTCCGTATCAACCCAAATCCGGCCACCCTGAGCCTCGGTCAAGGTTTTAGCGATCGAAAGCCCAACACCCTTATCACCAACACCTTGTATTAGGGCATTTTCAGCACGATAAAGCCTGGAAAATACACGTGAAAGCTCTTCCCTTGGTATTCCACCACCAGTATCACTAACTTGAATAATTACATGTTCTTGAGCATTTTCAGATTGCGTGCGAACCCTCAATGTCACTGATCCTTCAATTGGCGAAGCTGCCCCAGCATTTTGTAATAAATGAATAAGGATTTGTTGTAAAGCTTCACGGTCAGCATGCAACGGTAACAAGTTCTCAGGTATATCGATACGCATGGTAATATTTTTTTCGCGCATTTGACTCGAAGTGTACGCCATAGCATTATCGATGATAAGATTCAGATCAATTGTTTCTAGATTGACATTAAAAGATTCGGATTCGAGATGATTAATCCGAATCAAGTCATCTACCAGGCTTCCAATTCGTTCAGTGGATGTACGAATTCTTTCAATAAACTTTCTTTGTAGTGCACCAAGAATACCAACAGATTCTCCCAATAATAAATCAGCATAACCAATTATAGAAGTCATGGGTTGACGCAATTCTTGTGATATAGAGGCGATAACTTCAGTCTGATCCGAATTTGCTGGCCCTGAACTTTTATTCTGTAATTTAATAATTTTCGAATTAGATTCCGCAACCTGGTTTTGAAGACGAGCCATTTCCAACAAAGTTTGGCGCAATTCCATCTCTAATTGAGGATTTGAACTTGCAATTACTGTCGACTTTGAATTTTCATCCGTTAATGATGAGATGTTGGCAGAAGCCTGATTTTCCTTGGATTTAGCTAAAAGTTCAGCCTGGTTTTCTATTTCCTCTCTGGTTTGTTCCAACTGACTTTTTAAAACACTAATTTGAGATGCCAATTCAGCATTTGAAGTTTTTAATTTAAAAGCCTGTTCGATGGCATCCTTGGCTGTAGCTATAGCACGGTCACGATCCTGATCACCGTTAGTTATTCGATGGCTTCGCTCAATAATTGGATAAAAAGAATTAGCTATATCCGTTAATAAAGCCTGATCCTCTGGATTCCAAACTCGGTTGGAATAAGGTGAAAGTAGTAAGATGCTACCTACAGGACCTTTTTCTGACAGAATCGGAACATTTAACAAATTACCCGGATTAGTTAATCCAAGTAATTCACCCAAGCCCTTAATATCCGATGAGGTTGTATTGGCTTGTAAAAGCAATGGACGTCCACGTTGGACTGAATTTGCCAACATGGGAACAACTTCTCGACTGATTATGCCACCTTCCAGATTTTCTTCCCGTATCAAATCATAGCCTGTTGATATAAAAAGTGTGTTTTCATCATCATTCAAATAAATAAGAAAACATAAATCAACCAATAAAGAATGGGCTACAGACCGCACAATATATTGATTAACTCTGGTCGAATCAGACTCTGCTGCCAGAGCAAGTAGAGCATGAATTGTTTTTGGATCGGTACTATATTTCCTTCGTTCCCTAGAGTCAAAACTTGTTTCACTAATTTTCTGGCTATTGTTTTGTTCAATTTCCAGTGAGGCAACATCAGCAATTGAAGGAATTTGTAAATTGCCAATTCCTGAAAAATTACGTGAGGGTAAAGAAAAAAGCAGAGGAAATGTAGCCAGCAAAAAAAAGCGTAAAATGCCAGAATAATCCCCTGTTTTGGATGGGTAAACCGTATCAAAAATAAACCCTATTAGCGGAAGAAGGATTACAGATAAACCAGAACCCCAATCAATTGGTTTTTTGAAAATAATTAAAATTAAACCAAAAAATAGAATAATGCTACCTCCCAGACTCCAATAAAAAGCCTGGTCAGAAAGGTTAAAAGTCCCCAATACCGGGTCCGAACTCAAGTATAAAACTGAACCGAAAATTGCTGCTGCCAAAACCAACAAGCTTAATAATATTGTCGCAGCATCACCAGCACTGGTTTTTTCAGGAAAAACCCATAACCAAATTATCCAGATAATACTTAAAACCATAGCGGCTCGATCCATCACAGGCAAAAACAAGCTGCCCTGAATTATCCCTTGATCGATTAAACCACTTGTAAAAAAAAGGAGAAGTTGAATTGAAATTAATACTATCAGACCAGCCAACAGACGGCTGGCTTGTCTTGAACCTACTATTCGCGATTGGCTGATAGCACCTTGTATAGCACCAAATAAAGTAAAAACTACCGCGAGAAAAAAAACCAAGTTTCCAGGCGGGTTTGCAAGAAATACTGCCAAATCATTCAATAATTCCATAGGTTTATTCGGGATTATAGCACGGCTTGCCTAAAACCTGGGTTAGGGACTTATAATTATGATTAATATGAAAAGATATTTTGATATTCTTATTCTACTGACCCTGGCCGTACTTATCCTGTTTCCTCCACTTCTGGTTGGTATGGCTAATCTATCAAATGCTACGTCGGCAAAAAGCGAAAAAGATAAGACATTATATTACGAATCTGCTGCAAAATTTCTTTTTTGGCGCACCGATTTGCTTGAAAAAGCAGGATTAGCTGCTGTATCGTGGAACCCCGATCGTGCAATAAACCTATTACTAACGGCCCAGAATTATAACAAACTCAGCGTTGATGGTCAGTTAGCGATGGGCGATGCTTACATTGCAATTGGTAAACCTGAAACAGCGATCAGTGAATGGGAAAATATTGTTCCGGCTAGTGCTCAAAGTGTAATTGAAATCAGCAAGCGCCTGGCAACTGCTTACCACAATGCTGGTAACTATTCTCAAGAATTAATAATATTACGGAAATGGCTGGAAATTGACAATGAAAACATACTCGCCAACAAATATATTGGGGTTTTATTGGCAGCCGAAGCCAACTCTGAAGCACTTGAACATTTTTCTTTTTTAGCCAATAATTCGCAAAATAAAGCAGAACAGTTCAAACAAGTAATTTCCGCGCTGGAATCTACAGATGGAGACGAATCATATAGACTAACAAAAAGTGGACAAGCCTTGGCTGGGCTCAATGAATGGCCACTTGCTGAAATTGCTTTTTTGAGGGCTATTGAATCCAATCCCAAATATGGCATGGCATGGGCTTGGTTTGGACTTGCCCGTCAATACAACAACAAACCCGGGGCGCTAAATGCATTAGATTATGCCCTTAAACTCGATCCAAAATCAGCAGGGATCCATTCCTTACTCGGAACCTATTGGAATAAAGCCAAAAAAGGGAAGGAAGCCCAGCAAGAATTTGCCACTGCAATTTCGCTAGAACCCGCAAATGCAGCATGGTGGGCTGCCTATGCGAATGAAACAGCTCAAAACGATCTTCCAAAAGCGCTAAACGCCTATCTCCAGGCAATTAATCTTGAGCCTCAAAATTCTGATTATTGGTATGCTCTTGCAGCTTTTTGTGTGGACAATAACGCTTATATTGAAGATTACGGATTGAAAGCTGCCTTACAAGCCTACGCTCTCAATCCGGAGAATCCGGCCTACATGGACTTACTCGGGCGCGCACAAATGGCTTCAGGGCAAAATAGTGCAGCAGAAGCAATGTTCAAGAAAATTATTACCCGATATGGAAATGAAAGTAATGCATATGCTTATCATTTTCATATCGGGTTACTTTACCTTCAAACCGGCCGTAATATGGAGGCTTATAACGAATTTAGTAAAACAATTATTCTTGACCCAAATGGAAGTTATGGCCTTCAGGCAAAAAATATCATTGAGCGATATTACCCGTAAACTCGATTTTTTAGGTACAATTATAATATTGTGAAACCATTACCCCTGCTCATTTGCTTACTTCTTATTACCGCACTGGCGTGCAGCACCACCAGTATTGCGGAAATCCTGGTTCCCTCAGGTGGCGTGCTGTACCAGGATTTCTTTAGCAATTCAGAGAGCGGCTGGGGAGAACTTTCTGAAGCTGCCGGATCTGCCGGCTACATAAATGATGCATACCACGTCAAGATAGATAAAATAAATATCAACTTGTGGGCTCATCCTGGTAGAAATTTTACAGATGTGCATGAAGAAATCAGTGTTATGCCAATTGCCGGGCCACAGGCTAATCGAATGGGTTTGATTTGTAGATTGAAAGACGAAAAAAATTATTACTTTTTTACGATCAGCGCTGATGGCTATTTTGGAATTGGCAAAATGAAGGAAGGAATAGCTAGCTTATTATCAGGTAAAGATATGCAACCCGATGCTTCCATCCTGCCTGGAAATCAAATTAATCTTATTCGTGCGGATTGCATCGGCAACATCCTGACCTTATACGTCAATAATACACAAGTAGCAACTGTCAAAGATTCTGACTTTTCAGCCGGCGACATAGGTTTGCTGGCTGGCTCATTTGATGAGGTCGGATCTGATGTCTATTTCGATAATTTTATCGTCTATAAACCATAATTTCATATCTACAATTGACAATCCTTTGATTATTTTCTGTATCCTCACTGTAGAGTAAGAATAAACTTTATATAACCATATGAAGATTTTTTTTGACATGGTTGGATGCCGTTTGAACCAGGCCGAAATCGAACAAATGGCTCGTCAATTTCGCATATATGGACACACAATCGTCGCTTCTGCAAAAGAAGCAGATACTGTTGTTGTTAATACCTGTTCAGTAACAGCTGAAGCTGCGTCCGATTCTCGCCAAAAAATACGCAAGGCAGCTAGAGTGGGTGTAAATAATATATATGTAACTGGATGCTGGTCGACTTTACAGCCAGAGCAAGCCTCAGAACTCAGCCATGTAATGAAAGTAATCCCAAATGATCAAAAAGACACTCTTGTAGATCAAATTCTTGGCATAGAAACTGAGCAAAATAGTATTTCCGATCCCGAGACCATTGGAACATTATCTCAATCTCATGTCTTTGAGTTGGAACCAATTTCGCGTATACCTATTCCTGGGTTACGCCAACGTACCAGAGCCTTTATCAAAGTTCAGGATGGATGCAATAATGCCTGTACTTTTTGTATCACCACTTTAGCTCGTGGAGAAGCGCATTCCACACCAACGCGAAAAATCCTTCAAAACATTCAAGCTGCTCTCAATGGAGGTGTAAAAGAAATAATCCTAACAGGAGTACATTTAGGATCATGGGGACAGGATTTCGGGTTGCATCTTCACGACTTGATAAAATTAATTTTGAAAGAAACAGATACACCACGCTTACGCTTATCTTCAATAGAACCATGGGATTTGAATGAAGATTTTTTCTCCCTTTGGGAAGATAAACGTCTGTGTCCACATATCCACCTACCGCTTCAGGCAGGCAGTTCATCGACCCTTAAGCGTATGTTACGTAAAACTACCCCTACTTCCTTCAAAGAATTAACACAATTCGCAAGGAAAATAATCCCGAATATAGCAATAACAACCGACCTTATCGCAGGTTTTCCTGGTGAAACGGATTCCGAATTTGAAGAAACCCTTTCCCTTGTAAAATTACTCAATTTCGCCGGCGGGCATGTGTTCAGCTATTCAGCTCGCCCTGGTACACCTGCGGCGCGTATCAAAGACCAAATTCCTCTGCCCATCCGAAAAGAACGGAACCACCAATTACAGTCTGTATTAGCCGATTCTTCCTTAAAATATCGAACAACCTTTATTGGTCAGGTATTACCCGTATTATGGGAAGCTTCAGCTATCCGCAATGAACTCGGTTGGCAAATTGAAGGACTAACTGGAAATTATATCCGGGTCAAAGCTAATTCCCCAGAACTCAGGTGGAACCAGATAGACATGGTAAAGTTATTCGAACCAACTGGGGATGGAATATATGGCGAAATCGTTTAAATCTCATAACCGATCCCTGATTTTTTCCTACACAACAAATTTTTCCTACCTAGACTTATGAAATCCTTGCGTTTATATGCGGCTGCACCGATCGAAACCAACCCATTAATTCTTGAAAATATGAGTAACCCCCAACCAGGGGCTGGACAAATAAGAATAAAAGTCACTGCTTGTGGTGTATGCCATACAGACTTACATACTGTTGAAGGAGACATCCATCCTTCTCACCTCCCAATCACTCCAGGACATCAGGTAGTTGGGACGATTGATTCAATATTTTTTGACCACGCCGATTTTTCGCAAAAAAACAGCAGCAAATTAGCAATTGGACAACGTGTTGGCGTACCATGGCTATATTCCAAATGTGGTATTTGTAGATTTTGTTTAGCCGGAAATGAAAATTTGTGCTCTCAAGCACGCTTTACAGGATTTGATGTCGATGGAGGTTTTGCTGAATACATGATTGCAGAAGCCAACCAGGTCTTGCCAATTCCGGCTTATTTCTCAGATGAACAGGCGGCTCCGTTACTGTGCGCTGGGATCATTGGTTACCGCTCTCTTCAAAAAGCCGATGTACAACCAGGAGAAAAGGTGGCACTATTTGGATTCGGTGCAAGTGCCCACATTTGTATTCAAATCTTACAATATTGGGGATGTGAAGTTTACGTGTTTACTCGATCCAAAAAACATCAAGACCATGCCCGCAGCCTGGGAGCAGTTTGGGCAGGCGATGCCGGAAGTAACCCTGGCGCCATTCCCGACCGGGCTGTAATTTTTGCTCCAAATGGTGATTTAGTAATTCGGGCACTCGAGTGTATTCGCCCAGGCGGTACAGTTGCAATAAATGCAATTCACATGAGTTCAATTCCTACATTTCCGTATCAATTAATTTACGGAGAGCGCACACTTAGGTCAGTAGCCAATGCAACGTACTTGGATGGATTAGAATTTTTAAAACTTGCTTATAAAGCTGGGATTCAATCTACAGTTAATATGTATCCGTTGGTAGATGCAAACCGTGCTTTGTATGATTTAAAAAATAGTAAATTTAATGGGGAAGCTGTTTTGATGGTTCATTGACATTTGTCACTATGTTATAGAACTTCACAGGTATATAATTATTTTGTTCATATCATCAAAATATTATCCTGGAGAGAAAAAATGACGGCTCAGCTCATTGATGGAAAACTGATCGCCCAGCAGGTTCGCGATACCGTAGCTATTGAAGTAGCTAAACGTACCGCCGCTGGAAAACAAAAACCGACTCTGGCTACTGTGCTAGTTGGAGATCGGGTTGATTCTGCTACTTATGTGGCAGCAAAGGGAAAAGCATGCCAGGAGTTAGGGATGGGATCTGTAAACCACCACTTACCGGCAGACATCAGCCAGGAAGACCTCGAAAAGGTGATCAACGATTTGAATTCTGATAAAGAAGTAAGTGGCATCCTGGTCCAACTTCCTTTGCCTTCCCACCTAAACGAGGAACGAGTTCTTCAACTTATCAGTATTGAAAAAGATGTTGATGGCTTCTCACCAATTAACATTGGTCGATTGGCTCAAAAAGGTCGGGATCCCTTATTTGTCCCATGTACACCTTATGGTTGCATATATCTATTGGAACAAGCAGGGGTAAAAATTGAAGGGGCCAATGCAGTTGTTCTCGGACGTTCTAATATAGTGGGTATGCCCGCAGCGCTGTTGTTAATCGGCAAGAATGCCACGGTAACAGTCTGCCACTCAAAAACAAAGGACTTACCGGCTGTGATTCGACAGGCAGATATCCTCATTGCAGCAATTGGTAGGTCCGAAATGGTACGCGGAGATTGGATCAAACCTGGTGCTGCCATTATTGATGTTGGTATTAATTCAAAACCAGATGCTTCGAAAAAGAGTGGCTATCGTCTGGTTGGAGATGTAAATTTTGACGAAGCAAAAGAAGTTGCTGGCTTCATCACTCCTGTTCCTGGTGGAGTTGGTCCCATGACCATTGCCATGTTAATGAAAAATACATTGCGAGCTGCTCAAATCCAACAAGGCGAATAATTTTCCTTTTTTGAAAATAATTACAAGACCCACCCAAATTGATAAAGAGGTGGGTCTTGTAATTTTGGGTAGATACATCTTGTTGACTCAATCAACACTTCGGAGACTATTTGTGCAATACCAATTCCCTATCTTTGAGAACCTTTGCCTGGGCTGGGAAACCATCGCTCACCTCGGGAGTAAGCGTATCTTTTTAAAAGGCAGCCAGATTTTTGACATCATAAATCCAATAAATGGCATCTATTATGTAAAAAAAGGATCTGTAGAAATTATTTTAAATACTCAAAATGGCCCAGAAAAAGTATTATTTTACGTGGGAGCAGGTTGCATTTTTGGTGAAGTGTCTTGCTTTGTAGCAGGAGATAGTGGAGAAGCACATGTTCGCGCGAGGAGTGATTGTGAATGTTATTATTTTAATCGCGCAACCATCGAAGGCATTATTGCAAACCAATACCCTAAATTACTTATCGAATTAATTCGCGCAGAAGCATATAAAATTCGAATGTACGGGGTATTGCTACAGGATAGTCTGAATAATGACAATTTCATTCGCGTTTGTAAAATGCTAATTTACCTTGCACATTTTAAGGACACAAAAATAGATAATGAACAAATGGAAGTAATATTAATCCCAGATTTGACACAAAATGATATAGCTAGAATGATGGGTGTTCACCGCGTAACAGTCACAAAAGCCATAGGCAAGTTAAAAAAGATGGGGATCATCGTTCACTTTTCAAAAAAAAACCTTGAAATATCAAATTTTCCTGAATTGAACAAGCTTGTCAAGTTAGAAACCAATTGAAGTTGAGTCTGTCATAAAATAAATGTGCCATATCGCTTTTGTTTTTGTAGCGATAACTACTTTTTATTTTCCCTTATAAAAGTATTCTTTTAGAATAAAACTATTATTCAGATCATTATGAAATAAGACCTGTTATTTCTAAAGGAAGAAAAGAGAAATGAAAAACAAAATCAGGCAATTATGTGAAGCAACAGTAGGGCAGGCCGAAGTATTACAGGGAAATATGGCATTTGCAACAGGTTGCGTACGAGGTGGAATACACGCGGTTGATGGCTATCCTGGAACTCCCAGTACCGAAGTAATCGATAAAGGCCTATCCCAGGTTCAAGATCTAATTATGGTTGGATGGTCAACTAACGAAGCCGTTGCCTCAGCCGTAGGGCATGGACACTCGTTAGCCGGTCGGGATTGTGTAGTAACTATGAAAATTCCCGGTCTTTTTCAGGCAGGCGATATTTTCACTAGCGGATCCTTATTCGTCCAACAACGTGGAGCGCTTGTTTATTACATAGCATCAGATTTTACCCCCAGCTCAACTCAGCACACATTGGATCCACGTTATCTTTTTAAAAGCTGTTTTGTACCTGTTTACGAGCCCAGAAATCATCAGGAAATGCATGAAGCGGCGGCCCTGGCAGTTGAAATCTCAAGAACCTATAAAACACAGGTTGTTATCATGCCAAATGGGAACCTTTGCCATAGTGAAGGTTTAATTCATTTGATGCCAATCCAAAAACGAGAACCAGTTCAAATGCCGGAAAATTTAAAAACATTTAATGTACTTCCAGCAATTGCTCGAAAAAACTACGATATTGTTCTTACACAAAGAATGCCAGCCTTAAAGGAAATGGTCGAAAATAGTCCACTCAATAAATGGGAAAAATCAAATTATACAAATCCAGATGGTAAAGCTAAAGTCGGTGTCATAACCTATGGAATCGGGGACATGTACGTTCGAGAAGTAAAAAAAACGCTTGGGGCCGAATTTGACCTACTTTCCCTGGCTTTCACCAACCCACTGCCAATAAAACTAATTAGAAATTTTTGTGAGTCTATAGATGGCGATATATATGTCATTGAGGATGGATATCGGTATTTACAGGAAACTATTGAAAATTCGGGTTTCATTGTGAAAGGAAAAGACGAATTCAGCAATTTAACCGAATGGACTCCGGCATTAATTTCAGAAAAAATGGGGTTAGCACCCCAACAAAAAAACTCCATTGATTTCCAACCAGTATCACGCCCTCCTGTGATATGTCCTGGATGCCCATATCGATTAATTGCTCAGGAATTATCCCTACTGAAAAAGAAAAAAGTCTTGGACACAGTATTCGGAGATATCGGCTGCAATACGCTACTTTATTTTATGAATGCATTGGACACTGGGCTGGCGATGGGAGCCAGCGAATCAGAACGATTAGGATATGTATTTTCTCGACCAGAGCAAGCTGGTCGGTGTATAAGTTTGGTTGGTGACGGAACCGAATGTCATAGCGGCATGGATGCAACAAGAAATACAATTTATAGAAATATGCCAGGTGTAAAAGTTATTCTTGATAATTCTTGGGCAGGAATGACAGGAGGACAAGCATCCCCAACTTCACCCCAAAATTTTGCAGGTGAACCTATGCGGTTTAACCTGGTAGATTCATTAAAAGCTCATGGAGCGAATGTTGTCTCAGTTGGGGCATATGAGAAGAAAAATATACGGCAAGCACTAAAAACATCCTTATCGGATGCTGAAAAAGGTCTGTATACAGTCCTCGTAGTTAGCGATGGCGTTTGTGTGCAAAAATTACCCAGCTGCAATCAACGCGTTTTCGTCGAGCCCAAAGCGTGTAAGAAGTGCAATGCATGTCTAATTTGCCCAGGATTGGAATTAGACTCAAATGGAATACCAGTAATTACCAACTTATGCAGTGGCTGTGGTGGAGCAACACCGGCATGTGTCCAGATGTGTCCTACCAATGTACTAAAAACCATAGACTTAAGGGATTTGAATTTACCAGCAATTCCTAATTTTTTTAAACCTCCGCAAAATATTTCACTACCAATGATTTCAAAAACTGAAATTCCGGAAAAGTTATCGTTAGCTATACGAGGAGTCGGAGGACAAGGAAATCTCTTTTTTGGAGGTATTATGTCCAGGCTTGCTTTCTTGGCTGGATATGATAAAAAAAATATTATCAAAGGTGAAACACATGGTATGGCTCAAATGGGTGGTCCAGTTATCAGCACTTTCATATGCGGAGATGTGGTCAGCCCAATACCATTACCAGGAACAGCCGATTGTTTAATCGTTATGGAAAAAAGCGAGATACTTCGTCCGGGGTTCCTTGATCTACTCAAGCCAGGTGGCACCATTATCATGGCTGAAACACAGATCATCCCTCCTGGACTACCGAAGGAACAGTATCCCAGCGATGAACAAATCCAAAAAAGTCTTGGCGAACATCATGTTATAAAAGTTGATGTACTTACAAAAGCAATGGAAATGGGAGATAGAAGTGGTAAAACTGCAAATGTAGTAATGCTTGGCATTCTCAGTTGCATCCACCCATTCGACAAAATCCCTAAAGAATATTGGTTACAAGCCTTAAAAAATGCGAACTCCAATATTTCCATTTGGGCTGCTAATTACACGGCTTTCTATACCGGCCGAAATTTGTTAAAGCTTCCTGAAAGTGAGATTGTGTGATTTTGTGAGCTCAATCGTTGAGTAATTCAAGATTGCGAAAGTCCAACTATGTTATCTGAGATAAAAACCCATCTGGGCATACTATACATGGTGGGTTTTTATCTTCAAAACCGTAAACCGGTTTGTTCATCAAAAAAATATACCATGGATAAATCTGTTTCCACTGACACCACATCGCCCACATTTAACTTCTGATCAGAAGAACAGGTTGCCGAATAAAGCCAAGCCCCAGTGCGAAGGTAGACTATTTGCCTGTGCATTGCAAAATCTGTCTCGATAGATTCGATGGATCCCATAAAGGAAATATTCCCAGATTCAATTTCCCCAATCACAACATGTAGTGCTTCTGGCCGAATTCCAAGAATAACGGGTCGGTTAAGGTTAAATAACAATACGATTTGTTCTGGAATTACAAAAGATACATTATTAAAATTATAGACTTGACCGGTTACAATCCCACCGTAAAAAAGATTCATCGGGGGTAAACCCAAAAAACCTGCCACGAATGAATTTACTGGTTTGGCCATTAATTCCTGATACGAACCAACTTGCTCAATTTTTCCAGCACGCATGATAACGATTTTATCTGCCAGTGCAATCGCTTCAACTTGATCGTGGGTTACATAAATACTTGTTATGCCAAATAGATGAAGTAATCGCTTGATCTCAGTTCGAGTTTGCACTCTCAGCTTGGCATCAAGATTGGATAACGGCTCATCCAATAAGAATAAACGTGGTGCTCGAACTATCGCTCTACCAATTGCTACTCGCTGCTTCTGTCCTCCAGATAATGTACCAGGTCTGCGTGGAAGAAGATCTTGAAAATCTATCCCCATTAGCTCCGATGTAAACCGAATACGATCAGTCGTTTCCTGATCGTTTATTTTATGCAACTTAAAAAAGAACGAAAGATTACCCTTCCCATCAAAATTTGGATAAAGTGCAAAATTCTGAAAAACCATGCCGATAAATCGATCTTTAGTTGGAACTTGATCTATTTCATTACCATCATAAGTAATTTTGCCACTATAGTTATCAATAATCCCAGCAACAACCCGCAGCAAGGTACTTTTTCCACAACCCGATGGTCCCAAAATCGCATAGGTTTGACCGTCAGGTATCACTAAATTTACCTGATCCAATGCCAGGATTTTTCCGGAATCAATAACTGGCAAATCTTCCTGAAGTAATTCTTTACGTTGTGGAAAAAGCCAGGAACGCGGATCTTTTGGGGGTGAAGAATACGAAACACTCACATTGACTAGTTCAATTTCAGACACAGATGGCTCCTTTTGATCATATTTACCAAATTCAGTGTTTTGGTAAAATTTTCCCAGGTTTTATTCTAATTATTTATTTCTATAGTTTGCAATTTATGAAGAAATAGATTATCCCATGTGCATTATTTTCTATCAAAAAGTACATCGCTTTGTCTAAAAGAGTTTTGCCAAGAACACATTTACCCTTCGCACGAAACATGTAGGCAATGAGATTGGATCGTACAGCAAGCTAATTACACCCATTATGCTATCGGATAAATAATAAGCATACCATTGAAAGGGTATAACAACAATTTGGATTTATGGATATAATACGATTTTCGAGCTCTCGAAAACTTTTAGATTTAAAGGCAGAGGAATATGTCGGGTCATCTGAAATTTGAAAAAAGATAATCGCAGCTCATCAAAATATTAGAAATTTCAGGCACGGTGGATTTGCACCATCTACAACGATTCGGATGTTTACATTTTTTCCATTCACTGGAAAAAATCTCTCAAATTTTTATCCTGAACTTGCCTAACTGTCATCGATTTTTCTAATCTAAATGGAAACCGCTGATAATTGAAGCATTTAACAAAAGAATCAAATTAACCGAGAAATCGTAATTATCAGGTGCCAATAGCCTGAGCGTCTATTATTTCTTAATCAGCCTATTTATCAAAAAAGAATAAATGCTTTCTAATTTACAAAAGTAAATTGTGAGTTTCCTTAAAATTGACAGAAATAACAATGATTGTTTACCTTCCAAAAAGCAGTAATTGATCGAAGTTTTAGCAATTTGAGATTTTATGTTCTGATAAGAAAGTTTTTAATTCTGATAAATATTCCTTCAATAAAGGGTAAAATTCATTTCTGTAAATTTTTGGATTCCCATGGAATCCAAACAATCTTCTGATGGAGTAGATCATGACTCAATTTTTTACACTCGAAAATGGAATTGCGCTTTTAACTCTGACAATTCTGGAAATAGTTCTCGGAATCGATAACATTGTTTTTATTTCAATCCTAGCAGATAAACTTCCACCTGAAGAACAAAATCGAGGCAGACAGGCTGGATTAGGATTAGCTCTTCTGACACGCATCTTACTTCTTCTGTCGCTCAGCTGGATCATTCGCCTGGAAGAACCACTATTTACCATTTTATCAATAGGAATAACTGGGCGAGATATAATTTTATTGATAGGCGGTATCTTCCTGATCGGTAAAAGCACAATGGAAATTCACGACAAACTTGAGGGAAAAACCGAAGAACACATCGGACCTGCCAGACCTAAAGTTTCTTTAACAGCCGTTGTTCTTCAAATTGGGTTACTTGATATTGTATTCTCATTAGATTCAGTTATCACGGCTGTCGGGATGGCGAAGGAAATTCTAATCATGATTTTAGCTGTCATCATAGCTGTCGTAATTATGTTATTTGCTTCAGAATCAATCAGCAAATTTGTAAACGGACATCCCACAATAAAAATTCTTGCACTTAGCTTTCTTTTATTAATTGGCACTTCTTTACTGGTCGAAGGGCTGCATCAGGAAATTCCAAAAGGATATATTTATTTCGCTATGGCTTTCTCTGTTTTTGTTGAGCTCCTCAATTTACGCGTCAGAGAAGGGAAGCCAGTCATTCTGCATCAGGCTTATACTCCTGAAACTTCAAAAATAAACAAGTCGACAAGCTAAAAAATATAAAATAAATTTAAATAAAGATGGTCGGGGTTGGCAATTTACTGCTCGCTCCGCCATCTTTATTTAATAATTATGCACGTATCTTTTCACTGCCAGTCATAATACCACCTGATGTTTTTAGGACTTCAAAAAATAATGGATACTTAAATTACCAATACTCTTTCAAATCGATTTACTTTTCCCTCAACTTCGATATTATTTTTGAATTTCCGAAAAATAAGTATTTATTAATTCGCTCAAATCAACACTTTTTTGAAGAGCCAGGATTCGGAAGAAATCTGCCGGGGTAGCTATCAACCCATCCATTTGCTTTACATAATTGCTTAGGAACAAAAAGAAAGCTTTATCACCCAGCATTTGGCGAAGTTTATCAAAAAAGCGTGCTCCTTGGCGATATACCGAATTAGTATAAGGGGTAAATGAGCCATAACTTGAGACTGATCTATCAATTTTTCCAGTTGGATGGTAATGGTCAATACGATATGACCACCACCAATCAACTGATTTTGGATAATATTTTTCATAAAAAAGCTTCTCAGAATAAGTTGCCAAGGATTCATCCTGCCAGGGCTGATTCGCTTGATCACTGGCAACCTGACCAAACCACCATTGATGACTTGTTTCGTGTGCCGCCAGCATCACCAATAGATTATTGGGCGAATTATCATACAAATTGTAAAAGGAATTGCTTAGATAATAAAAACCTTCATATTCCATCCCATCATTAAAATCTCCTTGTACAGCTACCAAAGATTTGTGATGATAAGTTCCAAATAAATTTTCATACAACTTAAAAGACTTTACTGTTGAATCCAGGACTGCTTTAGCAGCAATTTTATACCCAGGAAAATAATAACTTGAGATGCTTACACCATCCACTTCTTCGGTTAATACCTCTAGATGACGCCCCATCGCAAATACGAAATTTCTCCCACTAATAAGAGAATAATGGTACCCCGCAGATACTGGTTCACCCTCTGCACTTGCTGCAATTACCGGAATATTTTTATTATTGGCAAAACGAATGGTTATATCAAAACTAGCCAGCGTATAGGAAAGATGCTCTCCGTAAGGTAGGGGTTCTTCAAGTTGCCAGCCCTTTCCAGTAAAAAAAGGAACCAACATGGGATACCAATCGGATAAATTTACCTGTCTCTGATTTACTCCAAAGAATCTTGGTGGATTGAGATTTGGATCAATTTCACTTACCAATGGAAGATTCAGACGATACTCAATACTTATCTGAACATGCTGCCTATTTACCAAAGGAGTTATTAGCTGGAAAGTTAATCGCTGCCCCGAAAGGCTATAATCGGTTAAATTTATGCCATTTACGGCCAGTTTATGCAAAATAAACACCCCGGGAATTCGGTTAGGCTGAACCGCAAGAGTAATATTTCGAATTGCTTCATTCGTGGTGTTAGTAAAAACCAATTCCTGTTTTACTTCCAAAACAAAAGTATCATAATTCATGTCTATCTGAATGACATATTCAGGTAAGGCATCGCTTAGACTCAATGAGTTATTCTGTAAATTATTCACCTGAACCGATGGCATTATTTCGACTATTGGTTCGGAGACAGGATTTCTTGTTGCTACAGCTGGTTGATCGGGATGATTGGGCGATGGTGTTACAACAATATTTTTGCTTTCCCCATTTAAATTAATATCAGGTACATTTAGGCGGTTTCCACAACTAGTAGATAATAATAAAAAAGTAACGAAAAAAAATAATAAAGGAAGTCGCACGGTCTATCGATAGTAAAAATAAGTACTGATAATATCTGAAATGTCAGTACTTGAGTGCAGATCAAGAATGGCAAAAAAATCATAAGAACTGGCAATCCGACCATTATTACGGGTGTAATAATCACGCAAAAAATCAAAATAGGCTTGGTCTCCAATTCTGTCACGCAATGCCTGCAAGAAATGCGCCCCATTAAAATATACGGCGTTTACATAAGCCCGAAAACTACCCGTATCGTAAACTCGCGAATCCACCCAACCCGACGGAGCATGCGAATCAACACGGAAATTCCACCACCAATTGATTAAATCGGGATAATTATCTTCATAAAAAACATGCTCACTGTAAGTAGCCAAAGCCTCATCTAGCCAGGGTTCGACAGCTTGATTATTCCCAACTGCACCATACCACCATTGGTGTGCCGTCTCATGGATCGCAATTGTGGACAAATTATTCTTAACTGAACCGTCAAATGATTGATAAAAGCTACTCGCCAAAAAATATAAACCATCTGTCTCAAGGCCATCATTTAAATCTGTTTCGCAAACCGTAAGCGAATTATGTGGATACGGACCAAACTCGGTACTGTATGTATTCACAGACATTCGCGTTAACTCAAGAACCATGGCAGCTGCGTTTGAATTTGATGGGAAGTAATAATTAAAAATAGTAACCCCATTAGCATCCGCGGTACTTATCAAATAGTCCGGGCTGGCGGAAATTGTAAAATTTCTAGCATTACTCAAGTTGTAGACCAATGAACCATTATCATTAATTGCGGTAGATGAAGCTGCTACAACAGGTGCATTTGCGGGTTCTGAAAAAGTCAATGTGACCTGAAAATTTGCTTTGTCATAGACCAAGTTTTCGCCATACATGTAAGGGTCAGGTAAGACCCATTGACCATTTTGATATGGAGGTACATACGGGTACCAGTCGATTAAATTTGTCTGCCGGGAGGTATAACCAAAATTCTCAAACTTCGCAGAACTAAAAGGCAATGTCAACTGATATGTAATCCCAATTTTTATCGCATTGCCTGGTAGGAGGGGGGTATCCAAGGACACAGTCAACCATTGCCCACCAAGATTATAATTATTTGCAGTTTGCCCATTCACTTCCAGGGTTTGAAGCGAGAAAACGCCTGACCAAAGATTTGGATTTACTGCCAAAGCAATACTGGCAAGTTGATCTGGTGATATATTGGGATAGATTATTGTTTCATTTACGGTGACAACGTGTCCTGGATAATCCATTAAAACGGACATCGAATAGGTCGGAAGATCAACCATATCCGGGTGTGGGAGAGGGGTTGAAGTATCTACAGGCAATATCGTGGGAACTTCAGTCGCAAAAGGAGTGACAGATTCAACTATTACAAGTGTGGGATTTGGAGAAGGAGTTACAGATACAATGGGAGTATCTATAAGAACAGGAAGGGCTGCTGTTGGACTACTGGTCTGCGTCAGAAAAACCAATTCTGTCGGTTTTTCTGGTTGAAAAGGAGTATTAGTAGCTTTGGGATCTGCCGTTACCAGAACATATTGAGGATACAATTGAGGATCTGTGGATGTGGTCACTAATACCGCTGCGTTCGAAGCACAGGATGTTAAATATATAAAGAAAATAATTATAAAGAATAATGAATTTAGGTTTCGTTTAATTACAGACATGTCTTTTTAATTTTACTGAAAAAAGTGAATTTTCTCTAACCAGAATGCAGATTAAAAATATTTTATTAAATCAAATAATGAAATTAAATTCATGATTTTGTATATCAGACCAATCAAATTGCCGAAAAAGCTATCGCCTCCCACGTTTTACTAAAAATACAATTAAAAAAACTGCAGTAGCGGTCAAAACAATCGCTGACCCTGAAACTATATTAAAGTAATAACTAATATATAGTCCCACAATTGATGATATTGCCCCTATTATGCCGGAAATAACCATCATGGTTGCCAATCGACGTGTAAGAAGATAAGCCGTAGCTGCCGGCGTAACCAACATAGCTGCAGCTAATCCCACCCCAACAGTCTGCATTGAGATAACAACGGTCATCGCCAACATCAAAAGCATGATATTTCTAAGCAATTCAGTCGGCAACCTTAAGGTTGCTGCTAGAACAGGATCAAATGAAATTACCATAAAAGGTCGATAAAGGACGATTACAGTTACTATAACTGCCGAACCCAGACCAAAGGTTATCCACAAATCCGTTGAAGAAACCCCTAAAACATTTCCGAAAAGTATGTGACTAAGATCCACCGCGTAACTTCGAATGGAAGAAATCATCGCCACTCCAAGGGACAAGGCAGCGGCAAAGAGTATCCCAATAGCTGTGTCCTCTTTTACAGCACCCTGCTTTGAAAAATAACCAATACCCAATGCAACCGCAGCTGCCGCAACTAATGCACCCAGTAAAAGATTACCTCCCAATAAATAAGCAATTGCAACACCTGGCATGATCGCATGGGCCAATGCATCACCCATAAAAGCCATACCTCGCAACACTACATAGGTACCCATAACAGCACATAAAATTCCGACCATGGTACCTGCCAGCAAACCACGCTGCATAAAAGCGTAAGACAGAGGTTGTAACAATAATTCCATCAAATTCACTGTTTTTCCTAAATTCCGTGTTGCATAAATTGATTAGATTTCTACGGGTAAAACTTTATTCAGAAAAAACATCAACCTCAGGTTCGTGGTGATATTCATCATCCGGCGGACAACATTCATCTACTAACATGCTACCTGTTTCCATTACCAACAAGGAGCTTCCAAAAGCTTTTATTAAGTTTTCCTGCCGCAAGACTTGCTGCGGAGACCCATATGCAACAAGACGCTTATTGATCAATAAAACTTTATCAAAACGTGTCGCCGCCAGATTGAGATCATGGGTAGAAATAATTGCAGTGACCTGTCGATCTCGAAGACGATCCAAAAGATTTAGAGTAGCATCCTGGGTGGTTGCATCTACCCCAGTAAATGGCTCATCCATCAATAAAATATGCGGTTCCTGTGCCAATGCCCTGGCAAGAAACACACGTTGTTGCTGTCCACCAGATAAATCACTAATTGAAATATTTGCCAGATTGGATATATTCATTTCATCCAAGCTCCGTTCTACCGCTTCGTGATCATTTCGCTGTGGACGCGCAAACCAACCATGAGTACTAAATCTGCCCATCATAACTACATCACTTACCGTGACAGGAAAACGCCAATCGACTTCTTCTTTCTGAGGAATATATGCAACACAATCTTTATGATTGCCTAATGGCATACCATGAATCAATATGCGCCCATTTTGTAATGGTAATAAGCCCACCAATGCTTTAAATAAAGTAGACTTGCCAGCCCCATTAGGCCCTACTACTGCAATCCTTGACCCATGCTGAACCTGGAAACTGACGTCATTTAATACAATTTTTTCCCCATAAGAAACACTAACATGATCAACCTGTAATCGATGTGGAATGTGTGTCATTTATTATCCGTATTTACCCGCCCAAAAATAAGTATGATAAATCACCGAGGTAATCATTAAAACAATTACAACACCCATTGTGACTGTAAGTATCAGCCCTTTAGGAAAATTATTTTTTCTAGTTCCAGATCGATTCTGGTCAGCATTAATTTTCGCACCAACTGCACCAACAACAGGCACTGCTGCACAAAACATACACATACTTCTGTCCTCTTCCTAAATTATTTTTATAAACGACATTGCTCACACAAACCGAATAATTGAAGCCAATGTTCATGTATTTCATAGCCAGTTTTTCCAGATATTACTGTGATCAAATTTTCGAGATCATCACCTTCAAAAAAAGTCACATGGCCACAATTTTGGCACAAAAGTAAGTGTTGATGTCCTTGACTAGCAGTGATGAATGCTTGACAACCAGAAGGCTGATGAACTCGTTGAATTAAGTGGAGTTCTTCTAATTTTTCTAGTGTCCGATATACAGTTACAAGACCCAGCTCTGGGTGATTTGCGCGAGCAGAATCATAGACTTCAAGCGGACTCATCGCTCGCGAACTTGTACCGACAATCTCCACAACCGCACGTCGCGATCCTGTTAACCTGTAACCATTGTCAGAAAGAGCTTTCAACCAATATTCTGCATTCATAAAGCCTCACTAATGAAAAACGTTTTCATTATAGAGGATACGCAACGGTTGGTCAAGTATGCGTAGAAAGTATATTTAGAAATAATTATCCTCAAATTTTTACTTATATAATGCCCGCGGTCACAAATTGCGCTTCCCTCCGTGTGGAAAAAAGCGCAATTTGTGACCGCGATGGGTATAACTAGACCATAATCTGGAAAACCTCAATCAGATCTATACAAAAGTTTTGAATTTATTGGAATTATTCACAGAATATCACATTTCAAAATATAAATGGCCTGATGGAAACTGCGATTGTATGCGGTTTCCACCAGGAATGATCTAATAAAAAATTTTTATTTATTATTCAGATAGGATGTTTACCAAAACCAGAATGTCGATTACCTTTATTAATATCCTTGCGGAATCTTTTTTGCCCATGGCCTTACTTCCTCGAGCTGCCCTGCCAAACGGAAAAGTGTATTTTCATCACCAAATTTCCCGACAAAATGCATCCCGATAGGTAATCCATCGCTGCCCCAACACAAAGGTACTGACATGGCAGGTTGTCCAGTGACATTAAAAACTGGAGTCCATGGGATAAATTCAAAAGTTTGTGCAGCAAGGGGTTTGATAATACCCATCGCCTTCAAAATACCGCCAGCGTCCATACTACCAATAAAATTAATTAAGGATTTCTCACTTGCCGATGGCTGTAACGAGCCTATTTTTACAGGTGGTTGCGATAAAGTGGGAGTCAATAAGACATCATAACCTTCAAAAAACTGGGCAATTTTTCGAGCAGCCGTTTGAAGATAACGTGCAGCAGATGCATACTCCTGGGCACTTAATGCTTTTCCGAGCATACCCAAACCAAAGCTGGATGCATCAAAATCCTTAACAGAAACCTTTTTTCCTGCTGCGCGTGCAGCTTCTTCAATATCTGCCCGTAATTCCGCTGCAAGAATGGTTACAAAAGCAAGTGAGAAGGCTTCTCCATCTATTTGGGGTGTCGCCTCAATTACCTCATGCCCAAGTCCTATTAATAACCGTACAGTCTCTTCCAGCCCTTTCAGTACATCTTTGTGGACATTTTTACCCAAAATTGGATTACCAGTAAAAGCTATCCGTAATTTTCCTGGTTTTTTAGTTACCTGATCTAGGAAACTATCCTCCTGATATGGCGCATAATATGGAGCTCCAATATCCTCTCCTTTGGTAGCATCCAACATAGCAGCCGAATCTCGCACAGAACGAGTCAAAACGTGTTCAATAGCAAATCCATGCCAAGCTTCCCCAATAGTCGGACCTGTGGGTGTTCGTCCTCTAGTTGGTTTAAATCCAAAAACGCCACAGGCGGAAGCTGGAATACGGATCGAACCGCCACCGTCTCCGCCGGAAGCAAGGGGAACAAGCCTGGCAGATACGGCTGCACCAGAACCACCTGAAGAGCCGCCAGTAGTACGTGTCAGATCCCAAGGGTTGTGCGTCGGTCCAAATGCTCCTGGCTCAGTATAGGGTGTCAAACCAAATTCTGGGGTGTTTGTCTTTCCTAGAATGATCACGCCAGCTTTTTTCCAACGAATAACCAATTCGCTGTCGACGGCAGCTGGAATATTTTTCCATAAACGATTTCCATTACTCGTAGGAACTCCGGAAATAGTAGCTAACAAATCTTTAACAAGAAATGGCACACCTCCAAAAGGTGCATCAGGTATTGGGTTTTCTGCAGTCTCGAGTGCAGAATCAAATAGTTTAGTCACGATCGCATTCAAAGCTGGGTTATGAAGTTCAATTCTTGAGATAGCCTCTGTAACCAGTTCAAGAGCGCTAATTTCTTTTTTCCGAACCAGTTCGGCTAAACCCAATCCATCATAATCCGAATATTCAGGGAAAGCTGACATAATAATTCTCCTCGATTTAAATGAAAAGTTAAAAATAAATTATTGTTTTTACCCAATCCAGACTACCCCTAATCTGGATAATTCTTCCGACAGTTGATTTGTTGTCTCGAATCGAATGGTCATAAACCCTAATTGCTGGGCAGCCAAAATGTTGGTTTCAGAATCATCAATAAATATACACTCATCCGCAGGTCGACCAATTTTCTCCAATATTAATCCGAATATTCGAGGATCTGGCTTGGCTAACTTTACTTCACCAGATACAACGACAGTTTCGAATAAATCCAAAAATGCATATTTTTGATTAACAAGACGAAATTTTTCGAATGACCAATTTGTTAACCCATAAAGCATATAACCATGCTCTCTGAGTGGCATTAGCATATCTACAGTTAACTGCATAGGTCCTATGATGGTTTCTTCCCAAAAATCATCATAAGCCTTGATCAATTTTGCGTATTTAGGAAATTTCTCAGATAACTCAGCCACTCCTTCAGCAAAGGGACGGCCTCTATCTTGTTCGTAATTCCATGCAAAAAAATCAATATCACGCATAAAAAGATCCACAGCACTAGGTTCCATGTCAAAATATTTTTCAAAAAGATAATGGGGGTTCCAATCAAGTAACACACCACCAAAATCAAAAATAAGCGCTGGATTACTATTCTTCAAAAAACGCTCCTTAAAAACTTTCCTTCGGATTAATAAACTATTTCCTGTTTTCGTTATCTAATAACCAGACAGGGACCCCGTAAAAATTAATCTTGGAATTCAAAAAAGGAAAAAAGATAAAACGATTACTTATAGATCTTTTTGGCCTTTCCTTCCAATCTTTCCAGACGGTGAGTCAGTTCATCCAGCCAGTGATTGTAAATATACTTTGGTAATTTTACAGTCTCCAGGTGCTTTAGCGCAGATTGCGTCCATTCCTGTGCAGCTGGAATGTCTCGCCGGGAATGTTCATAATATTTAGCCAACTCGATGTGAGCGTATATATGACCTTCTGCGGCTGCCTGCCGCCATAACTGAACCGCAGTGTCTATATCTCCGCGCCGCCTTTGTAGAGTTGACAAACGTTTAACCGCCTGCCAAAAATCTTCTTCTGGTAAGGGTGTTTTTAATCCGCGTTCATAAAGCAAAGCTGCGTCTTCCCATAAATTCAAGTCTTCGAACAGCTTACCAAGAGCAATCACATCCTGACCATGCTCAATTTCTACCCCGTGAGGATTTGAAAGCATTTTGGTAACGAGGCTAAGCAAGGCAGCCATGGCAACCACATCCATGGAATTATGATAAAACACCCCCTTTAGTGGAGTAATATCTCCATTGCGCAAATAATCAAAATATAACCAGGGAATTTCAAATCCAGGTACCTCCTCGCTGGTCCTGGGAGCTACCATTATGTGCTCTTCCAGGTATTTGAGAGCTCTACTTGGTAATCGATCGCGCCACAAACGACGAGCTAAAGGAAGTAAATCTATATGTGAAAAACCATCAAATGGACATGGAATTGCATTGATCTGGTAACGTGTACGAAGGAGTGGAGCATCAAAAGCTTTACCATTAAATGTAACCAGCCCAGAACAGGGAGCTAAATAATTAGCAAGTGCTTCCAACAAAGCAGGTTCTTCCGAGGGATCACGCATAAAAAATATAGATAATTTGAATTCGGTATCAATGAACCTCCCCACTCCAACCATGAAAGCATAGGTACCTGTTCCACCTGACAGCCCGGAAGTTTCAGTATCGAGAAAAGCGATCTCTGAAAGCGAAAGATTAGCTATGCGCTCATCCCTGGCCCAGGTTGATAGTACACTTAATGGAGCATTAATTTGTATAGGAACCATACCATGTAAATAATTCAAAGGATAAACATATTCCACCACAAAGGTATCGCCACGATGAGTGGAAATCCAACGTCCACCTGAAACTCCATCCAAGGTCGAACTTGCTATTCCGCTCGATTTTGGTAAAACAGGTAACGAAATTTCCGATGTACCAACTTTGACACCCAATGCTTTAAGTTTGTCTGATAAAGACGGCATATTAGAATTATAAACACAAACAGCATTTACTGACACAGCAATAAATAGCAAATCGTAATTTTTGATCGACATCCAAAAATAAATATTTTCTCATATTAACGGGAACAAACCCGCTTGTAATAACGTTTTAAAATAAGAAAGCTAAAAATATTCAAGGAGAAAAAATATGAAAATCAACAACGTGGTCGGATGGGTCCTTTTGAGTGCAGCATTATTTACTCTCGCTGCTTGTGCTTCAACAAATATAATTGCAGGTACTTGGAATTTGATTTCCGCTGGACCACAAAACAACCCGATTGCAGTGGTGCCTGATTCAAATAGCTCATTAACAATTGGTCAGGATGGTAAAATTAGCGGTAGTGTTGGTTGCAATACACTTTCGGGGAATTTATCAATCAGTAGCGACCAAATCACTTTCGGCCCAATTGCATCCACATTAATGGCTTGTGCCGATCCAGTTATGGTTCAAGAAGGATACGTTCTGAATATTCTCACAGGAACTGCCAAATTTACCCTGGAAAATAATACATTGACAATAATTAATGGGGAAAATATCGCTGTCTTTGAAAAAGAAGCAAAATAAACACAATTATTAAAAGAAATAACGCGCCTTTAGTGTTTCAACTAAAGGCGCGTTATTTCTTTTCAAGCTTTAACCAATTCTTTAATTATTGCAAGCGTTTCCTGCTTTCCTCCCAAACCATTTTCACCCGCTGGACCTACGCAGGATGGACAACCATCTTCACACACACACGATTGAACTAATTCCAACGCCCGTGCTAGAAGAGCTGAATGCATTTCAAATAATTTCTGGCTAAAGCCGATTCCCGCCGGCACAAGATCATATAAAACCAAGGTGGGTAGCCCACCTGCAAAAGCTGCCTCAGGGTCAAAATGTACTCCCAGATCCCCAGTATCACACATCAAAAACAAAGGAGCGAGTTGTCCAAGAATTGTTGCCAGTCCCGCCAATCCACTGCGCATCCTCACATTTTGTTCTGCTTTTCGATGGCATTCATGACATAATGTCACCAAGTTGTCCAGCTGGTTCGCTCGAGCGAGCAATTCGGGTCTCAAATCTCTGAATTCACCAGAAGAAACTAACTTTACCCCCCCTTCTCCAACCTTGAAAAATTGTCGGAATGGAATCTTATGATGCACATCATGCTGACGAGTATTCTCTAGAAGTCCACATATCTGGCATCGAAATCGATCCCTGGTCCTGACCTTTTCCCGGATTTTGGACCATTCTGGCCCGTAATCATTTGGAGAATTTGTCCACATACCCTCTCGTTCCAGGATTGCTACAATCTCTTCACTGATCGTAATCCAATAACCTGTTGTTTGGAGTTCGCTGGGATGCATCGCCAATGGCTCCTGTCCCAATGTTTCCCCAGAAAACCACATTCGCTTTCGAAAAGCCGTGACGAGCGTCGTCACCTGAATTTCTCCATAGAATTTTGCACCACCAGAAATTTGCATTGTTTCCTGCAGCTCAATCAATGTAACATTGGTCTCCTTCAAAGCTTCGGTGAAATAATCCAACGCAACTGGTATTAATGTTGCTGAGTTAGTCTCATAATTCAAGTCCTGAACAAAGTATTGTTGTCCTTCATGAAGATAAATAGCGTGTGGATGAACCATCCATGCGGAAGATTCTATATCAACTTCACCAATAATTTTTGGTTTCCCCCCTTCTTCAACATGAAGGATAATATTTTCTGGGGAAGCTGAACGTAAAGAGACAGATGCAGCGGGATACTCATCAGCCATCCAAAAATATTTATCATTAGAAAAATGAACTTCATGATTGTTTGTCAAAAATTCCAAAAACTCGCCCACATCAAGATTACCGAATTGTTCACCTTTTTCAAAAGGATATTCAAATATGGCACATCGTAAATGGTTTAACAAGATCAATAAATGGTCCGGATTAATGAGTGCCTGTTCGGGTGAGCGAGTCAAAAAATATTCTGGATGGTGAGCAAGAAACTGATCTAACGGATTAGGGGTCGCGACGAGAATTGAAACCGCAGGTGAATCTCCTCGCCCAGCTCGACCAGACTGCTGGGTCACGCTACTAATCGTTCCAGGATAGCCCACAAGTAAAGCTGCTCCCAAACCACCTATATCAATGCCCAACTCGAGTGCATTGGTCGCAACCACTAGCTTGACACTACCTTCCCTGAGTCCCTTCTCAATCTCCCGACGTTCCGCGGGTAAGTACCCACTCCGATATCCCCGCAAACCAGCCGGAGACACAGGAACAAATGGGGTTGACCGGTGATAGCGATCGCCATGATTACCAAGAGTGCTACCCGCCTCCTGTATATATTTCAACAACATTTCGACACCGCGACGAGACCTGGCAAAAACTACACTCTGAACTGAATGCTCCAATAGATCCAGTGATAATCGTACACTTTCCTGAACTGCGCTTTTTCTCAAACCTAGAGATTCATTAATAACCGGTGGGTTATAGATTAAGAAATGACGCTCACCGCGTGAAGACCCATCCTCATTAACAAGCGACACCGGGGCCTCTATCAACCTGGATGCCAAATCAGCGGGATTGGCAATTGTTGCAGAGGTTAAAATAAATTGAGGGGTTGCGCCATAAAAATGGGCAATTCGTTTCAACCTGCGAATAACATTAGCAACGTGTGAACCAAAAACTCCACGATAAGTATGCATTTCATCAATAACAACAAATCGCAAGTTCCGGAAAAATTCAGTCCAATTAGTGTGATGGGGCAATATTCCTGTATGAACCATATCCGGATTGGAAAAAACGATATTGGCATTTTTTCGGATATTTGATCGTTGACCCTGTGGTGTATCGCCATCATAAATTGCTGCCTTGATTTTAATGTCTGGAGTTTTTTCCAGAAATGCAACAAGCCCAGAATTTTGATCCTGAGTTAAAGCTTTAGTCGGATACAAATACAAGGCTCTTGTTTCTGGTTGCTCCAAAATAGCAGTCAAAACTGGAAGATTATAAGCAAGCGTCTTCCCGCTGGCCGTTCCTGTTGCGAGAATAATATTATCTCCTCTACGGGAATATTTCCAGGTAGCTGCCTGATGACTATATAGAGAATATATTCCACGTGATTTCAAGGTCGAAACAATTTCTTTTGGCAAATCCACTGGAAAACTTTCATATATTGCCGGGCGGGAAGGCATCACTTTCCAGGTGGTAATATTTGGAATTGTGTTTGGATCGTTTTCCCAATGACGTAATAGATCAGATAATCCCATTCTTATTTCCTCGAAATTCTCATCGGATAATTAAATTAATTGTAACTTACAAGTCCATGTACTCCCAAAAAACAGTTGGAAATTTTCTACCCTACCAATAAATTCTTTAAGTTATTCCTTGACGATGTATAATAAAATAATGAAAACCTATCCGTTTCTATGCAAACTTGCACCAAACACAGTACGAGTAACCCACTGCAGTTTTCCTGACAAGTTGCCGAATGAAAGACCCTGGTTTACAGATGTAGTACTGAATTTACCTGAGAACGAAAAACAAGGTTTAGAAATAACTGCAGAATTATCCGACGGTCTGGTAAAAATCAAGAATAATAATGGGAAATGTTTTTTTTACGAAGAAGAGACGGCTACTTTAGGAATAAACAAGGTTCGCCCATATTTTTATTTTGATATTCCCCAGACATCTTTTTATGCAGGATTTCATAAGGTAACCAACGGTTTTCGCCTAATAATCAATCACGCACAAGGTGAATCCTTTTTTGGCTGGGGTGAATGGTTTAATGCTTTTGAGCGGAAAAAAGGTCGGATAAATCTCGATAATAGAAATGCACTGTTCGGAGAACAAGATAAGCTTACTTATTCTGGCTTACCTTTTTTTATTTCCAGTACTGGCTATGGATTTCTGCTGCTTAATTCCTTTCGATCTCAATGGACAATTAATGAAACCCAAATGGTTATCGAAGCGGATGGCCCGAATGCTGATTACATCATAATATATGGACCCGAATTTAAGGAGATTATCAGAACCTATACAGCTCTCACTGGGCGTTGTCCTTTGTTACCGCGCTGGGGCTTTGGCCTATGGGCAACTAGCTATCCGCAGGAAAAGCAGGACAACGTACAAGCATTCGTAAGAACACACCGTGAAAAAAAAATTCCCCTTGATGCAATAATCCTCGATTATCACTGGGAAGAAAAATTTCACAATTTTAAGTGGCGTCAGAAATTGATCCCCGATCCACAAAAGCTTATTCGCAATTTAAAAATTGAAGGAATTCGCCTGGGACTAATTCTTACTTCTTTTTTAAATACTCATAATAGACCGCTGCAAAAATGGCTTCTTAATACCTTCGGACAAAATGTCACACCCGGATTGGAAGCAGATGACGAACGGGCCTTAGAAGAGTTCGACTTTGCAAAGAAAAAAGGATTCCTTGCTCACGAAAATGTCCGGTGGTGGTTTGGATCAGGCGGGATGATTGATTATACAAACCCGGAAGCAGTCGATTGGTGGCAATCTAAACTCAAACCACTTTTCGAATCCGGCGTTGATTTTATAAAAAATGACGACGGCGAAGACTTACCGGATGACGCAGTGTCGTTTAATGGCATGGATGGACGGGAATATCATAATATCTATGGTTTTTATTACGGTCGAGCTACTTATCAGCTAAATACAACCCTCAAAGACCTCCCAGGAAACTCAAATCCTCGGCAAATTATTTACTCACGCAACGTCTGGGTTGGTTCACAACGATTTCCGGCTCTTTTTTTAGGTGATCAAGAAGCTGATTTTGAAGGCATCAAACGTAGTATTCGCGCAGGACTAAATCTTGCGATCTGCGGGTTTTCTTACTGGACAGCAGATATTTTTGGCTTATCAGGAAAAACAACTGCTGAAGTCCATATGAGATATGCGCAATGGGCACTCTGCAGTCCTGTTGCCCGGTACTTTGTCCGTCCACAGGAAATTGATAACACTCGGTTTCCGTGGTCCCATAATTCTGAAGTAACGGATAATTTTCGAAAATATACCGAACTGCGCATGCGTTTATTACCCTATTACAATACTCTCGCGCATGAAAGTTACAAAACTGGGATGCCTTTATTACGCCCACCCATGTTTGAATTTCAAGATGATGCCCGGTTTTTGAGCAACGACGATCAGATAATGCTTGGTAACTCTTTAATGATTTGCCCCGTAGTTGAAGCTGGAGTTACGGAACGTAAAATTATCATACCCAAGGGGTCCTGGTATGATTTCTGGTCAGATAAAACCTGGCAAGGCCCAACTGAAATAATTTATCAAGCTCCCTTGGACCGCCTACCTATTTTAGTCAGAGGTGGTAGTATTGTTCCGATGGGTCCCGTAATCCAAAACATACCTGCTGGACATAAATTTGACCTCCTGGAATACCATATATGGCCACCCTTTTCTGCTGAAACTGACTTTTATGATGATGATGGACAATCCACCGCCTACCAACAAGGAGGCTTTACCTCTACTCATATAAATGTAAAATTATCGGGCAAACACTTGGAAATTAATATATCTCCAAACATGGGCTATTTTGATGAACTTCAAACAAAATGCCAAATTTATATTATTATTCATGATCAAAACTTTGCTGAATCTGCTTTTGTAAATAAAAAAGAAATACAAATCCAATTTACTCCGGTGACATATATTGTTAAATTTGAGCATCAGATGAATAAAGATACTCGAGTTGAGTTCTTATATCGCCAAAAATAGGTTATATGAAAAAAACACTCTTAATCTTGATAATTTTTACTACTCTAATTACCTCATGTAATCTTCCAACCCGACCCGTTTCGAATCCTGGCATTGATCAATCTCAGGCAGGGACAATCGTGGCGATGACCCTTTCGGCAATACGAACCCAAACACCTACCCCATCTGCTTTGATATTTAATTCACCGGTGCCATCATCTACAAACTCGCTCCCCTCACCCGAGGTGACAGCAACACAAACTATTACAGTTACCCCAACTTACTCAGTCCCAATTTTCAACTTTTCTGAAAATACAAATTGCAGGGAAGGACCGGGTACTAATTTCAGGGTCATAACACTCATTCGTGCCGGTCAACAAGCAACCGGGGTGGGGGTGCAGGGGAACTTCTGGATTGTGAATAATCCAAATGGGAATGGAACCTGTTGGGTTCCGAATGAGTTAACCAGCCCTTCGGGCAGTACCTGGTCACTGCCAACAGTAGCTCCTCCTCCGGCAAAAACAGGTGAACCTATAGCTGCCCCTACCTGGGCTAATTGGGAATATTTCTGTGGTCCTACGGCCGATAATTCTTTACTTACCATGACGATGACTTTAAAATGGACCGATCGGGCTAACAACGAAATCGGCTATAAGGTATATCGTAATGGAGAATTGATTGCGACATTAGGTCCCGGTACTAGTAGCTATACTGACATTGCATCCTTAATTTCTGGTAAAAGTCTGAACTACTATATCGAAGTATATACTGATACAGTCCACGCAACTAGCAGTACCATCAGTGCAAGTTGCCAATAATGGAAGACAAAAATCAAAGTGCACGTGTTGATCTCCTTCGGCTCTTGACGGCTCGCTTGGAAAGGTTATCTGTTGATTCGATTTGGGCCAGGCGAGCCAGTGGTTTACGTGGTTCACTAATCAAAGCGCTGGATTCGATTGATAATGGTCAGATAATTACTAATGAGCACCTGGATAAATTAATTGATCACAGTTTTCTAATTCTTCGAAATGCCGCCAGAGAAATCCCAGATGCGGAAGCTCAGTGGAAAAAATTGAGACAAACCTAATAATAATTAATTTTTTAATACCAACCTTCTACTTAAAAAAAACAGGAACCGGCAGATGCCTCGGAATTATCAAAGTACTGAACCAACACACCATCAGCGAATTCCAATTTGTACGCGTGATGATGCATGGATAATCGACTTTCTTCATAAGGCTAATATTGGCCATATTGCTCACAGTCAAGACAATCAGCCATTTGTCATGCCTACAAATTTCTGGTTTGATGAAGAAAAGCGGAGGATAATATTCCACTCCAATATTGCCGGTAGAACTCGCAATAATCTGGAACATAATCCGAGCGTTTGCATGGAGACCAGTGAATACGGACGATTTTTACCTGCCAACACTGCACTTGAATTTGGTATTCAATATCGATCTGTGATGATTTTCGGAAAAGTAAAAATTTTAGACAATGACGAAGAAAAATCAGAATCGCTTTACAAATTATTACAAAAGTATTTTCCTGACATGACTCCGGGAAAAGAATATCGACCCATTACCAACCAAGAACTGGCACGTACCAGCGTCTATGCTATTGATATCGAATCATGGAGTGGTAAAGAAAATTGGGAAGAACAAGCCGAACAACTTCCCGAATGGCCACCCCTCCAGAATATATAAAAAGCCATTTCCAGATGGAGATTTATTCGATGGACAATTCAAATATTGCCAATCCAAAACCCTCTCAACTTGTGATTTACAGTACATCCTGGTGTCCTGACGCCAAACGGTCTAAAGCGCTACTCGATATCCACAATATCGATTATTTGGATATCGATATCGGGAAAAATAACGATGCCTACATTTTTATTGAAAAACTCACCCGAAGGGTGCGAATACCTACAATCATATTCCCCGATGGTAGTATTTTAATCGAACCCGATGATGTGTTATTGTGTAAACAACTTGAAGTAGTTTAAAATGTCAGACTTATATACCCTCTCGCCCGAAAATATTATATTATATGGGGTCTCCTGGTGTGGAGATTGTCGCCGAGCTCGCCAGATTTTTTCAGAAAAATATATCCACTATGTGGATATTGATATAGAAATCGATGAAAAGGCAGCAGAATTTGTTAAACAACAAAATCGTGGATATCAAAGCGTACCTACAATTGTGTTTCCAGATGGAACAAAATTAACTGAACCAGACCGTCCAACACTAATCAGGAAGCTGGAAAATATTCAACCAACCGCCTGAACAGGCGGTTTTTTCATAAAATTATAAGTAATAAAATACCAAGGAATTTAAGTCAGCATGTCTTCGCAACCGTCTCCCCGCTTCGCCGCATTACAACACAAAAACTTTAAACTGCTCTGGGCCGGATTAATAGTTTCCAACACCGGCACTTGGATGCAGAATGTCGCCCAAGGATGGCTTGTTTTGCAACTCACCAATTCACCTTTTTGGTTGGGTTTACTTGGGCTAAGCTTTGCTGTACCAATGATTCTATTACCATTAGTCGGAGGTGCCATAGTAGACCGGATAGATCGCGTAAAGCTGCTTTATATAACGCAAACGGGCGCAATGCTGACAGCCCTCATCCTGGCGATTATGACATGGACAGGCACGGTCCACATATCATATATCCTTATCGCTTCTTTTGTTAGTTCTGCCCTGCTTGCCTTTGATAACCCCGCCCGACAAGCACTTGTTCCAGATCTTGTACCATCAAAAGACTTATTAAATGCCATATCACTGAATTCTGCCACTTACACCGGTGCATCTCTTGTAGGTCCTGCCATAGCGGGTGCACTACTCGCCCCTTTGGGTGCTGGTACTTTATTCTTTATAAACGCCATAAGTTATTTATCTGTGATATTTGCTTTGAGTGCTATGCAAAATGTAAAAACCCATGGTAGCGGTACTCAACATGAGACATTGGGAAAATCGATGCTGGCAGGTCTCACATATGCCTGGAATAATAGACTTATCCTGGCACTATTGGCCCTGGCTGCATTAGCAGCAATTTTTGGACGCTCCTACCAAAATCTGTTACCCATTTTTGCACGTGATGTCTGGAATGGCGGTCCAGCAGGCTATGGTATTCTGCTTTCAGCTTCTGGTGCTGGAGCTCTGATTGGGGCTTTTGGTTTGGCATCGATTCGGAACATTAAACATCAGGGAAAGATTCTCATTAGCAGCGGGCTGGCCTTCAGTACAAGTGTAATTTTGTTTGCTATTAGCCCAAATTTCTGGGTCGGTGTATTTCTTCTATTTTTAGGAGGAATTACAGTAACAATTTTTAGTACGATCTTCTCCACATTTATTCAGGTAACTGTACCCAATCATCTCCGCGGTCGGGTAATGAGTTTATACTCAATCACCCTGATTGGATTACCTTCGCTTGGAGCGCTAGGCGTAGGCAGTATCGCACAATTACTTGGGGGATTATCCGGAGCCCCAACAGCAGTATTCATTGGAGGGGCACTTACAGGTTTTTTTATAATAATTGCAGCACCTATGTTTTGGAAAAAAAATATTGAACAATTGATCAAACCGATATGACTTTGATTCACCAATTACTAGACTCAGCCTTTATTACAAGACAAGATTTCATTGATAATGACCATAACTCAGCCTACAGGCTGTTTAATGGCTTCGTTGATGGTTTTCCAGAATTATGCCTGGATGTTTATGGAAGCACCATTTTAATACATGATTATTCTGAACATCCAGAAATAGATCTATCCGCCACTGCCAGGAACTGGATACTGGAAAAACTTCCTTGGGTAAAAAATATTGTCCTCAAGCTTCGAAATGGTAGCACTGCCACCGAAAAACGCGGGTTTCTTATCCATGGAGAAAGCCCGGATCGAAAAATCCTTGAAAACAATACTTGGTATGCAATTAATTTGCTTCTAAATCGAGATGCAAGTTTTTATCTGGACACCCGAAATTTAAGAGTATGGTTGAAAAGGAATCTTTCAGGAAAAACAGTTCTTAACACCTTCGCTTATACAGGAAGTCTAGGTATTGCCGCCTTATCTGGCGGGGCTAATCGCGTTGTTCAACTTGATCGAAATGAAAATTTCCTGAATCTAGCCAAAAAATCAACTGAGTTGAATCATATAAATATAAGTTCCAAAGATTTTGTCGCAAAAGATATTTTCGAGGCAGTGAGCCAATATAAAAAAAACTCCCAATTTTTTGACTGCGTTATTCTCGATCCACCTTTCTTTTCAACAACAAATAAAGGAATTGTAGATTTAGAAAACAACAATTTGCGCCTAATAAATAAAGTCCGCCCTTTGATTAATGATAATGGATGGTTGATCACCATCAATAATGCCCTATACGTCAATGGACATGATTATCTAAAATCGCTCGAGATTCTTTGTATGGGGGGATATCTTTCTATTGAAGAATTAATTCCCATTCCTCAAGATATCGCCGGCTTTAATGCTGAAATAAAAAATATTTATCCAACCGATCCTTCACCTTTTAACCATCCTACAAAAATTGCGATACTGAAAATTCGCCGGAAGATAACCCAAAAGGGTATCGTTCCATTAAGCTAAAAAAAACAAAAATTGAAAGATCGGAAAACCTGAACCTATGAACCGAATTATCGGCATCATTCTTATAGTCATATCTGCGGCATCCTTTGGTACGCTCGCTGTATTTGGTCGTTATGCTTATTTAAATGGGATAGATACTTATACTCTGCTTTTTTTGCGCTTCGGTATATCTGCAATAATTATGGGCGCCATGATGTGGTTGAGAAAAGAAAGCATACCTGACGGTAAAACACTTGCTCAATTAATAGGAATGGGCGCTATCGGGTATGTTGGTCAATCTTATGCATATCTTACCGCGATCCGGTATGCATCAGCTGGTTTGGTAGCACTTCTGTTGTACTTGTACCCCGTATTTGTTGCCATACTATCCACAGTTTTTTTTCACGAAAAAATTACAAGGTTAAAAGTACTCGCACTGGGTTTGGCCCTCGCCGGCACAGCATTAACAGTCAGCCCGGATGGCGGTCAGATTCCTGGGATTCTACTTGCACTTAGTGCAGCGATTATCTATTCCTTTTACATTATCGTTGGCACAAGTGTTATGAAGAAAGTTTCTCCACTCCAGTCATCCACGATCATTTTCGCATCCGCAGGGTTGGTTTATGGAATTTTAACAACTTTTAACGGTCCCCATTTACCATCTGGAACTTCAGGCTGGCTTATCATTTCTGGGATTATAGTTGTCGCAACGATTATCCCGGTTGTCACTTTTCTAGCAGGATTACAACGTATCGGACCAATAAATGCGTCCATGCTCTCCACGCTCGAACCAATTGTCACCGTTATTCTGGTTTCTTTCTTGTTTCAGGAAGTATTAAAACCAATCGCAATCATTGGCGGAAGTATGATCTTATTTGCAGTAATTGTATTGACCAGAAGTGAACTTCGACGAGGGTAAATTTACTGATTTATTTATTCGGCGATTGGGACCTTCTGCTTGCAAGCTGTACTACCAGGAAAATTGTGACTAATAAAAATATTACGACACTGTATGCCGCGCGGATACCAAACCCATCAGCCAAACGACCTAGGATTAATGGAAGAAATAATATAGCAGCACCTGAAGCCAACGTAGCAAATGAACTAGCCTGAACTGAATTATCTCCCGCCGCACCCAAAGCAAGAGACAATATCAATGGATACATACTGGCGACACCAAAACCCGAAATGAATAATCCAATTAATCCCAATTGTATTGTGTCACTTTTCCAAAATAACAAGAAACCCACGCTAGCAACCAGGATAGCAGCCTTAATTAAGCTCAGAGCAGGAAAACGTCGAACCAGGCGACTTACTGACATACGCCCCAGAATCATGCCGCCAAGGAAAAGACTTACTGATTGAGATGCATTCGCCTTCAACATTCCTAATATATTTTCCAGATAATCTGCACTCCATGAGATCATACAGAACTCTACAGAAACTGCCAGCACAATAGCCACCCAATATACCCAAAATTGAAATGGCAATGGGTGATGTCTCTTTTCCCCGCCAGCATTCTCTGCTTTATTTTCAAGAACAATTCCCCTACCAATCGAAAAATATAAGATTATGGGCATAATCGCGACTATTCCTAAAGCCCAGCGCCAATCACCCGTTTGATAAACAAACAAACCCACCAGTAATGGAGCAGCCGATGAAATTAGGGATGAAATAACATTAGACTCAGAAATTGCTAGTTCTAATGTTTTTTGTGGTCATCGTTTACAGCCAGACATGGAGGTTGCA
>CAYWXS010000016.1:0-81640 GCA_964462245.1 uncultured Anaerolinea sp. | reverse complement strand
GGGCACGATCAAACCCATGGCGGTCATGTGGGCCATGGGCATCACCCAGCACATCGTGGGCGTACGCAATGTGATGGCCCTAGCCAACCTGCAGATGCTGCTGGGCAATATGGGCAAACCCGGGGGCGGCGTCAACCCGCTGCGTGGGCAAAACAACGTCCAGGGCGCCTGCGACATGGGCGGTCTGCCAAATGTCTACCCGGCCTACCAGGCGGTTACCAATCCGGATGTGATTGCAAAATTCAAAAACGCCTGGGGCTATGCGCCCGAACCAAAAGTGGGGCTGACAGTCACCGAGATGATGCCCGGCATGCTGGACGGCAGGACTCACGCGCTATACATCCTGGCCGAAGACCCACTCATGTCTGACCCGGATACCAAACACATCCGCCATTGCATGGAAGCCGCCGATTTTATCGTCCTGCAGGAAATCTTCCCAACCGAAACCGCCAAATATGCAGATGTGCTGCTGCCCGGTGTATCCTTCGCCGAAAAAGACGGTACTATCACCAATACCGAACGGCGCGTTCAAATGGTTCGCAAAGCCATTAACCCGCTCGGTGAAGCCCGCCAGGATTGGGAAATTACGATCGAAATTGCCCGGCGCATGATCCATGAATGTGGATTGGAATTTTCGGGTCCATTCGCTGGTTGGAATTACCCCACGCCTTCGGATATCATGACCGAAATCAACGCACTGACCCCCTCTTATGCCGGGATCACCTTCGAACGCCTGGAACGCGGTGATCGCCTGCAGTGGCCAGTACCCACCCTGGAACACCCCGGCACGCCCATCCTTCACACAAAACAATTTGCGCGTGGGCTCGGTAAATTCATGCCCATCGATCACCTGCCTCCCGCAGAACGCCCGGACGACACCTATCCCTTCGTGCTCAGTACCGGACGGGTACTCTATCACTGGCACGGTGGCGAGATGACCCGCCGCGCCGAAAGCTTGATGACTCTCTACAGTCAGGCTCTAATCGAAATCAGCCCCTGGGATGCCGAAAAACTGGGTTTGGCAGCCGGACAATTCGTCCGCGTGGAATCTCGGCGCGGCGTGATCGAAGCCAAGGCCTGGGTTACCGACCGCGTCCCACCCGGCATGGTCTATGCCAACTTCCACTTCCCCGAAGCCTCAGCCAACGAACTGACCCAGGCTGTGCTCGATCCCGTTTCCAAAATCCCCGAATACAAAGTAACAGCGGTCAATGTGACGCTGGTACCAGCTTCCTGACAACCTGTGGGTAATACCGGTTCCAGCACGGCATGGATAATACCGGTTCCAGCACGGCATGGGTAATACCGGTTCCAGCACGGCATGGGTAATACCGGTTCCAGCACGGCAGCGGAGATATAATTAATCATGAACATCACCAAAATTCTCGAATATGCCCTTGAACGGGAAATCGAAGGCAAGCGCTTCTTTATCGAAAATGCCGCACGGTTGCAAAATGCAGCCGCCCAGGGTGCCTTTTTAACGATCGCTGCCGAAGAACAAAAACACATCGACTTTATCAAGGCTCAAATAGCCGCACAGAAATCCGGCGAAACAAGCAGCATGCTGCCCGAATTACCCAAAGCCGAATTTCTGCTTCAGCGTGCTGAAAACGAAAATGTCGAACAAAGCGTAGCCGAGTCGATGGTAGCCGATCTGCCTGTGCTGCGCTTGGCCTACCTGATTGAGCGTGATTTCGCCGAGTTTTACGCCATGGCCGCCGCCAAAACAGACGGTGATGCCCACAAAGTGCTGGACATGCTGGCCCACTGGGAATCGGGACATGAGCGCTTGTTTAAACACATGCATGATAGAGCCTTTGAACTGTACGCGGGCATGCCCTGGGGTGGCTAGAAACCCCCAAGCTCGTTCCCCACGGTCCATCTTCTTTGGTAAAATGTCATCCATGCGTAAAATAACCATCCTGAGCATCATCCTGATTCTTTTGGTCAGTTCCTGCACCCGCACCGCCCCGGGGCGAGCAAACGGCACCCCCGTGCCGGTAATCGGCGTCACCGACCCCAACCAACCTGCCATCCAGCCGGTTGCTCAATCATTTCCAATTTCCATGCCACCCACCCACCTTCCGGGTCAGCCCATTTCCAGCCCGACACCCGATGGAAATGCACTGGCATTCCCAACCTTCACCCCCCTGCCCAATTCCCAATCGCAGCAGCCCTCCGCCGCCACCACGCCAGGTATGCAAAACTATACCGTCCAGGCCGGTGATTATCCTTCATCCATTGCGGAGCAGTTCGGAATCACCACAGATCAGCTTCTGGCAGCCAATAACATGGGCAGCGATGCAGTGATTTTCCCAGGCGATACGTTACTGGTACCCGCGATAAATACTCCTATCGCCCCCTTATCAGGCAGCGCTGGTGGACAGCTAGCCAGCTCCGATTATTTCAAGATCCTTCCCGATTCCGAGCTGGTTTTTGGACCATTGAGTGCCCTGGTGGACGTCGATGCCTATATTCTGCAACAAGGCGGCTTTCTGGCCACTTTTTCGCAGGAAGTAAACGGCGAAACCCTGACGGGTACCCAAATCCTCAACCGCGTAGCGCACAGCTATTCAGTTAACCCGCGTGTTCTCATGGCACTCCTGGAATTCCGCTCAGGCTGGATATCTAACCCAACCCCATCCAACGATTACAACCCGATCGGTTATGTGGATGATTTCCACCAGGGTCTTTACCGGCAGCTAACCTGGACAGCAAATATGCTCAACCAGGGTTTTTACAGTTGGAAAGAAAGCAAGGTTCAATATTGGCAGTTGGTGGATGGCAGTCAGGTCGTTCCCCAACCAGGCATCAACCCCGGAACCGCCGCCGTACAGCATTTCTTCTCACAGTTGGACGGGAAGGATACCTGGGGCATGGATACCGGGCCCGATGGTTTCTTCTTAACTTACACGAAAATGTTCGGTTATCCCTTCGATCTGGCCATCGAACCGCTGATACCCGCCGGATTGGCGCAGCCCGCCTTCAGCCTACCCTTCAAATCTGGCGAAGTCTGGCAGTTTACCGGTGGACCTCACGCCGGTTGGGACTCGGGCTCAGCCTGGGCAGCGCTCGATTTTGCGCCACCCGGTGAACCGATCGGCTGCGCGCCCTCCGAAGCCTGGTCCACCGCCATAGCTTCAGGAGTGATCATACGTGCGGATTACGGCGCCGTGGTCCAGGACCTGGACGGGGATGGCTTGGAACAGACCGGTTGGACAATTCTCTATATGCATATGGACCCACGCGACAGGGTTCAGGTTGGAACCCAGGTAAAAGTTGGCGATAAGATTGGACATCCGTCCTGCGAAGGCGGAGAGGCCAATGCCAACCACCTGCACATCGCCCGGCGCTATAACGGTGTCTGGATCCCGGCGGCAGACCCACGGCTCCCCTTTGTAATGGAAGGTTATGTTGCCTCGGGCACCGATAAACAATACGACGGTTTACTGACCGGGAATGGAAAAGTTATCGAAGCCTGGGATGCCAGTAACAGTCTGAACCAGATATCCAAGTAAACTCAACCGGCCAAAAAGAATGGCTCTTAGCTTATGCGCTGCGGATATTTTGGATCTCATTGAAAAGAAACAAAGACAGGTAATAAATTTAGTCAATTTCAAGGCTCCAAGTTGTAGAGCAAAAGAGCGCCGTCATCTGGTGTATTAATATAAAAAAGATACGAGGTTTGACCTCGTATCTTTTTTATCATTTAAACTTGTTAACTAACCGATGCCGTACTGATCGCGTACAAACGGGAGCAGACCCAACTCTTTAAGTTTGGCCAAGGGCGCCCGGAAAGTAACTTGCACCACACCCGGGGCACGTCCAATCTCAATTGCGCCGGTAATGGTTGCACGGTTCATGACCTCGGGAACGCTCATGCCCAGCAGGACTGCCGCTCGGTTTAAGCCATTTTGCGTGGCTGCATTTAGATCCGGTCCACTGCCGATAACGGAGATCGGGGCTGACTCTTCCAATTCTTCAATACCCCATTGTTTGGCAATAACCAGTGCCTTCGTCTTCTCAGCTTCTGAGAGAGGTTTGGCCAGGAATGGCAAATCTTCGACAACAGGGAATAGAATTGGGCCATCAATATTAAGACCCTTCAAAACGTGAACCTGCACGGTAACCGTACCAGAGACATCGCAAGTATGCCCAGCAATTTCGCCATCACCCTGCAAGGCATGCATATCCCCAAGATATACACCACCACCCGCGACTTTTACGGGGCAGATCAGGATCGAGCCGGCGCGCACGGCGTCTATGTCCAGGTGTCCATCTGTTTTATGTTTGGCAAGCTGCTCAGGTGTGAGCGCATATTCGTGTGGAGCGCCCAGCAGGAAGGAACCGAAATCACCCGCATTATGCGAATCGGGCATGGGGATGGATGGCGTGGTACCAATCTGGCCCATGAAAGGGCGCAGACGGGCAACCACTCCGACCAGATCATGCGGGGCAAAGGTCAGGATGGGATTCTGCGCCGAATTATCGGGCAGTTCGGCATATGCCTTGGCATCCCGGGCGATGGTCTCAGCGGCTTCCTTCGGCAGAGTTACGCCAACGGTATGCTTGGCATCAAAGAAAATTGTATAGCCATTGGTGAAGTTGAAAGGGGTTACATCGGCGCCACAATTGTTACAGCGCACTGCGGTTTCACCAATACCTTCCACATGTGACTCCGGATAAAGAGTGCCACACTGTGCACATTTACCCGCTACGTATGGATCGCCTACAAAACGGCCATCCATGAATTTTTCATTACCAGAGGCTGTTGCCAGCGAAGTGACAGTTATGTCCTGGATGCGAAGAACAATCGCATCACCCACTTCAGCGCCTTCAACGGCGACGGGTCGTGTGACTTCATGCCCACCACGCAGCGCAGGTGTGATCATTGGTCCCCAGCAGCCAGGTGCAGTGTTGGCAACAATGGTACCGCCATCTTTCACCGGTCCGAGCATGGGCAGATTGGGATCGAGAATACCATTGGTAAATTGATTTACCAGTACCGTGCGTTTGCTTTCCCCACCCACAAGTTGAGCAGAAACAGGTTCTACTTGTTCGATCATTTCAGGAATCATAATATTTTCTCCTTAAATATATGGCTAATTTACCCCTTGTTTATCCTAAAAACAAAGGGTAAATTAATTTACAGAGAATGCGGACTAATTATGCCAGTTTCAGCGCTTTGAAGGCTTCAACCTGACCCCGAATGGCACGCTCGGTTGGAAGACGTTCGATGCTGGAGGCGCCGAAGAAACCCTGGACGCCATGCATGCGTAACAGTGCTTTGCCAACGCTATCGGGTTCGTCGAATGGGCCACCATGAGCAATGACCAGAATGTCTTTTCGGACACTGCGCCCGGCTTCTGCAATAAGCATGGCCCGCTCAACTGCTTCGTCGAGACTCAAGGCCACCGCTGCGCCAATTGAACCGGCAGTGGTCAGACCCATGTGAGCAACCAGTTGATCTGCACCAGCTTTCGCCATTTCCACCGCTTGAGCGGTATCAAAGACGTAGGGTGATGTAAACATATCCATTTCATGCGCGAGGGCGATGGCATCGATTTCTTTATCATAACCCATGCCAGTACCTTCAAGATTGGCTCGGAAATTACCGTCAATCAAACCGACGGTGGGAAAATTTTGGACGCCTGAGAAACCAATTTCCTTAAGCTGTTTCAAAAATACCGGAAAGAGGCGGAATGGGTCTGTGCCACAAATACCTGCCAGAACCGGAGTGTTTTTGATAATCGGCAGTACTTCAGCAGCCATCTCAATCACGATACTGTTGGCATCACCATAAGGCATCAAACCAGCCAGTGAACCGCGTCCGGCCATACGATAGCGACCAGAGTTATAGATGATGATCATATCCGCGCCACCAGCTTCGGCCATTTTGGCCGAGATACCAGTACCAGCACCACAACCAACAATCGGTCTGCCAGAATTGTATTGCGCCCATAGACGTTTTAGCATTTCTTGACGTGCAATTGCCATGATATTATCTCCTATTAATTATTCTTATTTCAGCATTTTTAGCAAAGTGTTCGCACATAATTCTGAAAATTCAGGATCGTTGATATTGTAGTCGGCTTCAATGACTTCAATCCCTGGCTTCAGATTCATTTTGATCGCATCGTAACAGGCTTTATCGGCTTCAGGATCCCAGAACTGACCACCCACACTATCCAGCATGGAAACGCCCTTGAGTGGCAGGATGAAGGTTACCGGGGCAGTGGAAGCATTGGCTGCTGCTGCCAGCATTTCACCCATCTTGGTATTTTCTTCCACGTTAGTACGCATCAATGTCACGTTGGGATTCCATTGATAAATATTTCGGACCTGGTATTTTTCGGGCATGGTTTCAACCCCCCCGAAATTTGCCATATCAACGCATCCGGGAACCAAGACGGCAGGAATTCCCTGACGAGAAGCTGCCAGGCAGCGTTCTGGGCCAGCGCTAAAGACACCGCCGCAGACTTCGTCCGCCAGTTCGGTCGTGGTAATATCCAAAGAAGCCTTGATATAACCATCGCTGATCAGGCTTTCCATTGTCCTTCCACCAATACCAGTTGCATGAAAGACGAGCACTTCGTACCCGGCATTTTCCACAATTCCACGCGCGTGGTCAACACAGGTAGTTGTATTTCCAAACATGGAGGCTGCAACCAAGGGTTTTTCGGAAACCGCTTTTGGGGCATCCATTTTGACCATACCCGCAATGGCGCCGGCGCCATTGGTATAGATTGCGCGGCTGATACTATTAATCCCGGCTACATCCACGATGGATGGAATAAAGGTAATATCTTTAGAACCGGTGTAGGCTGAAACATCACCCCCACCAAGCGTTGAGACCATCACTTTGGGTACGCCAACTGGCAAAACACGCATGGCACCGGTAGCGATGGAAGTTCCGCCGCTGCCGCCCATTCCGATGATGCCATCCAGTTTGCCCTGGGCATACAAATCGCCCACAACCGCCCTAAGACCGGCTGCCATAACCCGCATCGCTTCGTCTTTGTGTTCTCCGGTTGAAAGCGCAGCCAGATCACCAGCACCACGTTGGGCTACTTCTTCGCGGGAGATCTCAGGAGCAAAGTCGGGCTTGCCCATTACACCAAAATCTACAACCAGGGTCTTAAGCCCTTCTTTTTCGATTAATTCTTTTATAAAAGAGAATTCTTTTCCTTTTGTATCCAAAGCACCAACAATAACGACTGTTTTTGTCATGCTACACTCCATTTTTTTGTAAATTTATTTGACTTCTTTTGGTAAGGTCAACCAGACGTTGAAGACGCCCAACAAACCACCGAAGCAACCCATCAAAATAGTCCAGACACCTGCCCAGAGCGGGGCAAAAGTGCCAGTGACAATTTGTGGGTAACTGCTGCTAAAATAGATCGCGAGGGCCATTGAAATGCCATTGAAGAAAGGCAGGGAGCCATCTTGAAAGGTTTTGGACCAACGCATGGAATAAACCATGAAACCGACACAAATTGAGATTACCAGGGAAGCGGCCAGATCGCCAGGCGCTACCAGGCTCGGTAAAAAGCTGAAAAATGGGACCAGGAAGAGGGCAATTGCTGTAAGTGCGGCTGCATAGGCAAAGCTGGGGATCATCAGTTTCAAGGCGGCCGGTTTTGCGCCTAATGCAAAATATTCAGCCCACACAATGAATGCACACCACAGTGTAAAGTTGAATTTACCAAGCCACAGACCAAATGGCATGGAAACTAAAACAGTAATTGCAACAGCCAACCAAAGCGGAATAGTATCTTTGAAAACTTTTTTTTCAGACATGCTCGTACTCCTTATTGTGTGGGGGTGGAGGCAGAAAAAACTCATTCTTACAAGTTCAGTGTAAGATAAAAGAGGATTGTCTCTATGACCACAAGGAGGGGGTACAGTATGAATTAAGTGCTAGTACAAAAGAACTATTTTTTTTGCAATGCATGACTGACAGCTTCTGTCCGACTGGATACACCCATTTTAACCAGAACGCTGCTGACATGGTTCTTGACAGTAAAAACACTAATCTTCATTTGAAGACTGATTTCTGCATTTGATAACCCAGAGATCATTAAGTTCAACACTTCCAGCTCGCGTTGAGTCAGTTCATTCCCACCTGGGGTGACAGGCTGCTCATTGATTCTAGAGAAAGATTGCGTGATTTCTGGAGAAAGAATTGGCAGGCCAGTGTGAGTGGCGCGAATTGCCTCGGCCAGGCGGGCTGCATTAATATTTTTCAGCAAAAAACCAGTGACGCCAGCCCGAAAAGCGGCTTTTACCAGCTTGTCATCGCTAAAACTGGATAAGGCGATAAATCGAATAGACGGTAGTTCCAGGTGGATTGTTTCAACAACAGCGATGCCGCCAATTTCCGGCATCATTAAATCCAACAAAACTACATCAGGTTGTAAATCACGACACATGCGAATGGCTTCGCTGCCACCGGCCGCATCACCGACCATTATTAAATCCGGGAAAGCTCGAATAAAAGATGCCAGCCCCTCCCGTAACATATCATGATCGTCCACAATTAATACACGGATTGGATTTGTCCCGTTCATTTTGTTTTCTCTTTTCCATCAGCCGGCCAAACAATTGTAACGCAAACACCCTGACCTGGTTTGCTGCTTATTTCGAGTTGGGCACCGATCGATTCGGCTCGTTCCCGCATAATCCCAAGACCCAGCCGTTCTGATAAAATTTGAGTGGGGTCAAAGCCACGCCCATTATCTTGAATTACAAGTTTAATTCGCGCTGACTCACATTGCAGATAAATATTTGCCTGGGTGGCTCTTGAATGTTTTGCTATATTATTCAGCGACTCCTGCGCAAGTCGATAAATTCCAATCTGGATATCTGGCGGTAAAGAACACTGGCCTTCAACCTGCACCGTCATATCCATCTTTTTATGGCTCATGACAGCCTCCGCCAGTTGATTTATCAAATCTCCAAGAGTGGATTCAACTAGCGCAGTCGGGCGTAATTCAAGCAGCAAGGTTCGCATTTCTGCCAAAGCACCACGCGTCAAACGTTGGAGCTTTTCCAAACTGCGCTGACCTTCATCGTGGTTTTCAGCCCAAACCGTTGGCAGAACATCTGCAATCAAACTGGCTGACCATAATGTCTGAGTAACAGCATCATGCAAATCACGAGCCAAACGTTGGCGCTCCTGCAAAATGGCTAATTCCTTGGCGTTCTCATATAGACGGGCATTATCAATTGCAATTGCAGCCTGATCGGCAAATATTCGTAACCGCTCAGCATCGAGTGCATCAAAAAAATTTGGTGTAGCGCTATTTAAGTTTATAAAACCAATTACTTTGCCTTCCATCTCAATTGGGGCACCAAGAAAGGAACGGACCCAGGCGGTTTCAGGGCGCTCAATCCAGTTTGGCGTGGATAGTGTATCCGCCAGATTCATTAATTGGTGGGTGGATGCCATTTCAATAAGAATAGGGAGTTCTTCGAGCGAAAAAATGCGGTTCAGATTTGGGGATAACGAATATTTCCCCGCATGATCACGAAAACGAACGACACTCGCTTGAGACCCTTTCATCAAAATAATATTGGCAGTTTCGTGAGGTACAACCCGGCCAATAGCGATCAATATACGGTCAAGAACCTCATCGAGGTTGAGTGTGCTGCTAAGCAGCGCTGCCGTATCGCGCAGAGCTTCTGCCAACGCACGCTGTTCACGTTCCGCCGCGGTGCGCTCTATTACACGTGTTTCAAGCTCATTGTGAGCCCGTTGTAATGCTTCACTAGCTTCCTTGCGTTCAGTGATATCTTCATAAGTGCCCAGAATCCCAACAACATTGCCATTGTTGTCATGTAATGGTAATTTATTCGTCTCCAACCAGGCTTGCTTCCCATCGGCCTGTGCCTGAGGTTCAATAATCTGATATTCTGGGGTATTGGTCCCCATCACACGCTGATCAACCTCTTGGAAAAAATGGGCTTGTTCGTTTGTCCAGGCTAAATCGAAATCTGTTTTACCCACAATCTTAGCCGGCGTCTCAACGCCAGCATCAAAAGCAAAGTTACGATTACACCAAACGTAAACAGATTCACGGTTTTTCCAAAAAACAGCCTGCGGGATATTATCTAACACGAGTTGCAGAAGTTGAGTGGTAGGCGCTCCCCTAGTTTGCTCCAATCCCTGATTCATCAAAAGGTCCAGCACCGCGATATCATCAATTGGTATTGATTTAATTCGGGAGGCTTGTTTTTTGGATTCTTTTTTCATAAAATTATTATAACCCACCGAAATTTTCATGGATGATATTGGCCCCAGGGCAATCGCGCCTAATTGGCGCCGGCCAAGATTTTGAGTAAGTAGTTTCTGAGTTAGCATCTACGTCTACCCAATTTTCAGCTCCACAGATGACTGTAAAATTCGTGATGCCAATTCTGTCAATTATTTATAATCCTGCGTACGCTTTATTCGCAGATCTATTACCTGTGTAAAATGCTCTTTTAACGTTTCCAACAGTTTCCGAGGCATGTCTTTTCTCCTGTTTGCAAATTAGCCATTATTACCTTATTTCAGACGTAATCGCCCTGGATCGATGATCCACATCCGGGAAAACACTTTCCCATGCTGGTATAATCATCAAGATTTTCATGAAACTAATCCTACATATTTTTAATATCGTCGTCATAAGCGCTCTCTTAACCTCATGCATTGGCAGCACTGCCGGATTATGGGGTACTCTCTCCACACCTACTCCCCGCCTACAAACGACTCTCACCCCCTCTCAAACCCCATCCCCCTACAAAACACCAACACCCAGCCTCAGCCCTTCGCCCAGCATCACACCACTGGATGTTATCCCCATGCCGGGTTCCATCACCCCCAGCCTGACCGCAACCGAACCGATGACATCCACCCCCCCCACCACCCCCACCATTACAGCAACATCCACCATCACCACCACGCCCACGGCCACCCACCCCATGCGCCTGGCAACCGTCCCGGTCGACACAGCCACTCTCCCACCCGTCAACCCTGCCGGTCCCATGAATGTTTATACCGCCCAGGGTGGTGATACACTGGATATCCTTGCAAAACGCTTTGGACTGCTGACCGAACAGATCATTGCCGCAGAAGTCCTGCCTCCCGCGGATGAACTCATCCCACCGGGCACCTTGCTGCTAGTCCCAAAACCAGCGGCAAATGATGTCCGCAGTCCCAGCAACCAGATTATTCCCGACTGTGAATTTGTAGATGGACCAACCGCCATTGGGTTCAACGCCCAGGATTACGTCAACAAACAGCACGGTTATTTAGCCAATCACTTGATTGATAGCGGCAGTGAAGGAAAATCAGCCGGTGCCCAGGCGATTGAACGCATAGCCCTGGATAATTCCCTCAGCCCGCGTGTCATCCTGGCCATCATTGAATGGGAAAGTCATTGGGTAAAAAGCCAACCCATTGCTCCGCCCGAGACAGAATACCCGCTCGGATTTTTTGACTATCACTATCGCGGGCTCTTTCGCCAGTTAATGTGGGCAACCGCCACTCTTTCGGCTGGATATTACAACTGGCGCTCCGGCGCACTCAACGAACTTGTTTTCACCGACGGCACAAAATTGCGTCTCAGCCCTTACCTCAATGCCGGAAGTGTTGCCATCCAATATTATTTTTCAAAAACCCATACCCGTGCTGAATGGAACAAAATTATAGCCCCTTCAGGCTTTGCGGCATTGTACGAAGGTATGTTTGGCCCAACCTGGGAACGCGCCCAATATTACGAACCCACCCTTACATACGGCCTGGTTCAACCTGAACTCAGTCTGCCATTCACCATCGGGCATGTCTGGGCTTTCACCGGTGGCCCGCATGCCGCCTGGGAAGAAGATGGCGCACCTGCTGCCCTGGATTTTGCTCCCAGCGCCCAAAAAAATGGCTGCGTCATCAATGATGCCTGGGTTCTTGCTCCCGCCGCCGGCAAGGTGGTGCGCGTCGGAAACGGCCTGGTGATGCTGGACCTGGATGGTGATGGGTTGGAACAAACCGGCTGGGTCCTCATGTTTATGCATATCCGCAGCGACGACAAAGTAGAATTGGGACAGGTTCTCCAAAAAGACGATCCCATCGGTCACGCCTCCTGCGAAGGCGGTGTCGCCACTGGAACACACATCCACATCGCCCGCAAATACAACGGCGAATGGATCCTGGCAGATGGACCACTGGCCTTCAATTTGGATGGCTGGATTGCACATAACGGAAGTGGCCCCTACAAAGGCAGCCTGACCCGCAATGGACAGACCATCAAAGCCTGCACCTGCTCCACATTTGAAACAAACATAATACGAGAAAAATAATGAAATCCAATAAATTGGCATTCCCTCCAGCCAATCTAGTTAAGATTCCAGTTCAAAAAATCAGAACCGTGCTGCATCAGGCTTTACTATCCCTGATATTACTGGCACTCCTTAGCGCCTGTGCTGTTCAAGGAACTTCCGCCACCCCAACAGCCATGAGCGCGCGTCCTCAACCTGTCTTCCCTACACCCCAGGCCGTCTATACACCTCTTCCTACTCGTCCACCCTTCAATCCGGCCGAATTAGTGGACTACACCGCTCAAATGGGCGATTCCCTGCCCGCACTGGCAGCTCACTTCAACACCAGTGTTGCCGAAATCCGTGCTGCCAACCCCATCATCCCTCAAACTGCCACCACTATGCCGCCCGGCATGCCCATGAAAATTCCCATCTATTATGCGCCGCTCTGGGGCACTCCCTACCAAATCATCCCAGATAGCCTCTTCGTAGACGGGCCAACTGAATTGGATTTTGACCTGGAAGGCTTCATCGCCTCGCAGCCCGGCTGGTTAAGTACCTATCACGAAGGCTTGATCGGCGGCCCGCAGAGCACCGCCCAAATTTTGCGTTCGGTTGCAGATAATTTCAGTGTCAGCCCACGACTGTTACTGGCATTGCTCGAATATTTTTCACAAGGGCTGTCCAACCCCGTCCAGCCGGATAACTTAACCTACATTCTCGGCTATGAGGACACATTTCACCAGGGCGTTTATATGCAGCTGGTTTGGATGGCCAATACGCTCAACAACGGCTATTATGGCTGGCGCCGCGGGACCCTGATCCAATTTGAACATCCAGATACACGCATTGAACGCCCCGACCCCTGGCAGAACGCTGCCACAGTCGCTTTGCAATACACATTTTCAAGAGTCTACTCATCCCCAATCTTTGACCAGATGATTGGGCCGGGTGGCGTTGCCGAGACCTATGCCCGCCTGTACGGCGACCCCTGGGCCAATATCAAACCTCACATTCCCGGCAGTCTCACCCAACCAAATTTTATTCTGCCCTTCGAACCCGGCCGCGGTTGGAATTACACCGGCGGACCGCATACAGGCTGGGGCAAGGGGGAGCCCTATGCAGCCATTGATTTTGCCCCAAGCGGTATTCACGGCTGCGCCGAATCAAATGATTACGCAACCGCCGTGGCAGATGGGGTCATCATCCGCTCTGATTACGGTGAAGTCATGCTGGACCTGGATGGAGACGGCAATATCCAAACCGGTTGGGTCATCTTCTACCTTCACATGGCCACCAGGGACCGGATCAAAGTTGGAACTCAGGTAAAAGCTGGAGACCCGATCGGGCACCCCTCCTGCGAAGGCGGTACTTCCACCGGCACCCATGCCCATCTCGCTCGAAAATACAATGGAGAATGGATGCTGGCCGATGGTGCCGTGCCCTTCAACCTGGAAGGCTGGGTTGTGCATGGTACCCCCGAGGCCTATTACGGCACGATGGTGCGTTTTTCGCAAACCATCACCTCATCCGAACATGCCGAAGGAACATCCTTTATTAAATCAGATCGCATTAAATAAAATGTTCTATTCACTGGCATTCAGCTCCGCGCTAGGCTTAGCCGGATATTACTCCGTTTCGAGTTCTGACCGCTGGTTTACCCCGCCCCGTACGATTTGCCAAGCAAATCGAACCGGGACTACCTCGCAATTGGTGTTATGCGGATGATTACATCCGTATAACACCACAAAAATAACCTTCGCCTTCGAGTGAAAATATAAGGAAACCCCCATGCCCAAAATCGCCATTGTTACAGATACCGACTCCAGCCTGCCGCTCAGCCTCACCCGCCAACTCGAAATTACCCAGGTGCCCATCATTATGATCTTTGGGGAAGAAACCCTGCGTGATGTGTATGAAATCACCAGCACAGCCGCCTTTACCCGCATCGACGAAAAGGGTAAATTACCAACCACCTCTGCTCCCTCCCCTGTTCAATTCGAAGAAGCCTTTAAAACCGCATTTGAAAGCGGCGCAGACAGCATTTTATGCTTCACCGTCAGTAGTGAAGTCAGTTCCACCTACACCTCTGCCCTTTCGGCCAGGGAAACTTTTGCAGACCGGGAAATAAAAATCATTGACACCCGCAACCTGTCGATTGCCCAGGGCATGATGGTCCTCGCCGCAGCTAAAGCCATTGCCTCGGGCTCATCCCTCGCACAAGCTGCTTCCATCGCCATCCAGACTGGTCAACGCACCCGCTTATATGCCGCACTGCCTACCCTCAAATACCTGGCCATGAGCGGTCGGGTCAGTCAATTGGTCGCTGGAGTAGCGGGCCTATTATCCGTCAAACCCATTTTGACCATTCGCAACGGCAAACTTGATTTACTCGAACGTGTGCGCACCCAAAAGAAATCCTGGGAACGCGTATTGGAACTGAGCGCCGAATCGATTGGGGAACACCCCATCGAAAGCATGAGCATAATTCACGTCACCGCCTCAGAAGATGCCCAACAGTTTGAAGCCTTGTTGCGCGAAAAAATAACTTGCCCGGATGAAATATCCACCTACGAACTGAACCCGGGCCTGGCTGTGCATGCCGGAGCCGGGCTGGTTGGCGTCGTCTTTGTCATCGGAAAATAAACCATCCCTTTTTTCCTCAAGATTCTGTTAATCATTTGCAAACTTAAACTTCTCACGGGTAATTTATAATGTTGATTATTGGTCCTTTTTAACATTAGATTTCATACACCTTAGCACCTAGGAGAAGTATTAATGAAAAAATTTGCAGTCGCACTGATCGTACTTGCCTTGCTTTTCTCGATCCTACCCACTGCCACTGTCCTGGCAAAGCGGGAAACCAGTAATGTAAGTCTCTCTGTCTATAACCGCACGAGCGCGAATGTAACCCTCATCTTGTTCGACCAGAACGCCAACCGCCTGGTGTTTACTTATGAGCCAGGCATGTTCGTTTCTTCAGTCTTGCCGGGCCGCTACAGCTATTACGCCCAAACGCCCTGTGGTGTTCAAGCCGGCCAGTTCAACCTGAATGTCAATAAACTTTTGGACTTCCACTGCACCAAAAATGTTCAGAAAATCAGTCTGGTTCGCCCATTCGAAAAGGCAGCCTGTGAACTCATGTTTTGGTCTTATCAAAGCGGAAAAAGTGGCCCGATAATTTATTATGTCAATTACCCACCCGCGGCTCGCGATGCGATTATAAAAAATGGATACGGTGGCTGGGCTTGCTATGACGGTTTTTCACCGATTGTTTATGTAACAGACTGATAATTTTTTCAACAAACTGAACTGGCCTCGCAAAACGAAACGCAAAAAAGCACCCCTTGAGTAATTTTTCAAAGGGGTGCTTTTTCTATCCTGTCCCACAATTTGGGTTCAGTTCATCATTTCGATTTATTTCGAATCAATTCGCTTTACGCCTATTTTTTCTGTCCATAATAAGCATTGGCGCCATGTTTTCGCAAATAATGTTTGTCCAGCAATTCCTGCTGCATCGGCCCAATACCGGGTGAGAGCATCATGCTGTGCAGATTCATGAACGCGACTTCCTCTAACACCACCGCATTGTGGACGGCATCCAGCGCATCACTGCCCCATGCGAACGGGCCGTGACTATAAACAAGAACCGCCGGAATGGCATAGGGATCTTTTCCCTGGAAGGTTTCCCTGATCACCAGCCCGGTTTCCTTCTCGTACTCGCCTTGAATCTCAGCCGTAGTCATCTTGCGCGTGCAAGGAATCTCGCCATAAAAATAATCGCCCTGTGTCGTCCCCAGCGCCATGATAGCACGCCCTGCCTGTGCAAAACTGGTTGCCCAGCGGCTGTGAGTATGAACGATACCGCCAGTATTCTCAAACGCCTTAAACAACTCAAGATGCGTCGGGGTGTCTGATGAAGGTTTATAGCGTCCCTCTACAACCTTACCCGTTTCCAGCTCCACCACCACCATGTCCTCAGCCTGCATGTCATCATAGGCAATGCCCGAAGGTTTAATCACAATCAGCCCCTGCCCCCGGTCAATCCCCGACACATTACCCCAGGTAAATGTCACAAGGTTATGCTTTGGAAGCAGCAGATTGGCGCGAAAAACTTGTTCTTTCAATTGTTCTAACATATTTTTACTTCAATCCTTCCACGGCAGCTTGCTCGATGATCAGACCCGTTTTGTAACGTGCCATGAACACTGCAAAACCATCCACATCTTTTTGATCTGGCGCGATCGTTATCCCATTCTCCCCTGCAAACACATGCTTCGAAAGATAGTCTTCCAGGGCTTCATTCCCAGTCTTATAGATCATATAGCTGGCAAGCAGCGCAATTCCCCATGCACCACCCTCGCCTGCCGTCTCCATCACCGAAACGGGCACATTCATCGCCGCTGCCATGATTTTTTGACCGACTCCCTTGGTTTTAAAGAAACCACCATGCCCCAACAGCTGGTCAATCTTTACCTGTTCCTGCTCAAACAGGATGTCCATGCCAATCTTCAATGCGCCCAGTGCTGAGAACAGGTGCATACGCATAAAGTTCGAAAGTGTAAAGCGGCTCTCGGGTGTGCGTACAAACAGGGGCCGCCCTTCCGTAAGGTGCGTGATATGTTCGCCGGAAAAATAATTATAGGAAAGCAATCCGCCACCATCTGCATCGCCACTCAGAGCCTTTTGATATAAAATCTCAAACAGTTTGGATTGGCTGATCTCCACTCCCAACACATTGCTGAATTCATGAAACAGCTCAACCCATGCATTCAGATCGGATGTGCAGTTATTGCTGTGTACCATAGCCACCGGCTTGCCCGAGGGCGTGGTCACCATGTCAATTTCAGGATAAAGCTTCGAAAGCGCTTTTTCCAAAACAATCATGGCAAAAACGGATGTACCCGCCGAGACATTACCCGTTCGGTTTGCAACGCTGTTCGTCGCAACCATGCCCGTGCCCGCATCGCCTTCGGGCGGACAAAGCAGGGCACCGGCTTTTAGCTTGCCGCTTGGATCCAGCAGCCTGGCGCCCTCTTCACTCAAAACACCCGCATCATCACCTGCCACAAGCACTTTTGGCAAAATATCCAGTAGCTTCCACGAGATATTTTCACCTTCAAGCCGTTGGTTGAACTGCTCAATTCTGCGCAGATCATAGTCATTGGTGACACTATCAATCGGGAACATACCCGATGCTTCACCAATGCCCAAAACCTTTTGCCCTGTCAGTTTCCAATGCACATAGCCCGCCAACGTGGTCAAATGGCTGATCTCGCCGACATGCGTTTCCTTGTTCAATATCGCCTGATAAAGGTGGGCAATACTCCAACGCTGGGGAATATTGAATTGGAACAAATCTGTAAGCTCCGAAGATGCCTGTCCGGTTATGGTATTTCGCCATGTTCGAAATGGAACCAGCAGCTGCCCATTCTTGTCAAAGGCCATATACCCATGCATCATGGCACTGAAGCCCAACGCGCCAATCCGCTCAAGCGGAAGGTGGTACCTCTCCAGAACATCCCTGGCTAAATTACGATAACTATCCTGCAGTCCTGTCCAGGTATCTTCCAGACCGTAGGTCCAAACACCATTTTCATGCTTGTTTTCCCACTCATGGCTTCCCGAGGCCAGCACCTCATTCTCCTCACCGATCAGAACCGCCTTGATCCGCGTCGAACCCAGCTCGATACCCAGCACGGCCGTTCCACTTTCAATTACCCTTTGGATGTCTTTTTGATCCATATCAAACCTCTGAAATAGCAAATTTATCAAATCGAATTTTATTTCCGCAAAAGTTATTATAACTATCTTTGAAATACTTGGTAAAGAATTCGGTAACGGATTTATGCCCCGCCGTGCCTCCTACTACATCACCCGGTTACGCCCCGCCATCTTTGCCCTATAAATCGCATTGTCCACCCTTCGTATTAAATCCAACAGGTCCATATCATCTATCAGAATCGCAATTCCAAAAAAACGCTAATGGTAATATACGGTTGTTTGGCTTCTGATCGATCTCGGCCTAATACCGCGCATGTTAACGAATGAAATCCAAATATACATTCTGGTAAAGGTAAAAAAAACACCTATCTCAAATAATCCAGATTACAGGTCAGCAGAATCTGGTGTTAATTCCACTTGCAATTCATTGGATAAAATCACATCTACAATTGTATCAGCCACAATAACCCGGTCGCGCCCCCCAGCTTTGGCGCTATAAAGAGCTTTATCAGCAGTTTGCAGCAACAAGTCGGCGGTTTCACCATGCTCAGGAAATAAAGAAATGCCCATAGATACGGTAATATTATCCAAAGCTTTGCCTTTGTATCGCACAGCCATCTTCTTGACTCCCTCCCGCAACTCATCCGCCCGTTTATAAATATTGCTGAGCGAAGTCTCGGGGAAGATAAATATAAACTCCTCGCCGCCAAATCGGCAGGCAATATCCCCTGCACGCATGTGGGATAAAAAGTATTTTCCCAATGTTTTTAAGATGTTATCACCCGCTTCATGCCCAAAGCTATCATTGAACTTTTTAAAATGGTCGATATCGAGCATGATGATTCCCAGTATAGATTCTTTGCGCTTACTTCGGTCTAGTTCGCGTTCGAGCGATTCAACCATGAAGCGCCGGTTGTACAGGTTGGTAAGCGGGTCGCGAATAGCCTGGTTGCGCAGCATTTCCCTCAAATTCATATTGGCAATCGCAATCCCAATATGCTCGGCAAAGGCTGTCACCAGGCGCAGTTTTGATTCAGAAAAACGGCTTGCGTTTTCTACCCTTTTGTCGGATGCGGGCTCGCTTACCAGGCTGATGACGCCCAGGATATCGCTCTGGGCTATTAAAGGCATACACATGGATGCTATAGCAGGTGTTTGAAGCAAGAAGTGAGCACAGTGCACCCCACTGTCACCTTCATGGATATGCATCTTCCCGCGCCGCAGCGCCCAACACGATTTTGGTTCAAAAGATAGGGCCGTCGATTCAGACTGCCCCCAACTGGCAACCACGTTGAGCAGATTTCGCGAGTGGTTAAAAATAGACAGTGTACCAGACTCGCCCTTGAATAACAGGGTTGCATAATTGGCAACAATCGCATAGGTTTCTTCATGCGTCTGGCAAGCCTGGAAGAGATCCCCCATTTCAGTCAGATGGGTGATCTCCCCGTTGCGCTGCTCCAATTCGTCTGCAACCAGGATTAGCCTTTCCTGATTTTGAGAGAGACCCAGCTCTTCCTGTTTTCGCAGTGTGATGTCGCGCAAAATCGCCAGCACTTCATCTTTCCCCAGCCCCACCAGACGAAATTCAAAAAGATGGGTTTCTTGAAGGGATAAATCCATTTCAAAAATTTGTGTTTCATCGGAGGCCAGAGCTTTTTCTATAGCAACTGTCAACAAGCGATGTGTCTCCTCGGAAAATCCAATATCGCATAATTTTTTGCCGGATATCTTTTTATCCGGAATGCTTAAGAAACTGCCCTGTTTCGAACTGATTTCCGAGATCACCCCATCCCGAGTCATTATTAATAACAGATCCGGGATTGCACGAATGATGTTATTCCGCTCCTCTTTACGCTGCTTTATTTCTGAGGTCTCAATTCCCTCCACCATTTTATTGATCGCAATCGCCAGGCTGGATATTTCATCTTTGCCTGACTCATCCAGTTTAATATGATGTCCATTTTCCGATCCGATTTTCTGAACGTTTTGATTCAGGGTTAGCAGGCGGGAGATAAGAAGTTTTTCAAGTGGAAGCACGGTAATCAACAAAAACAACAAACCTGCTCCCAGCATGGACCACTGGAAATACTGCAGGGCCGTCTGCCCTCCCTGGAAGATATCACGCGACCTGTCCACTCTCAACGCCATAACGGGTTCCCCAGTTAACCCTTTTACCAACCCAAAACCAGAAATGTTTAATTCATTCATCGGGCGGATCTGGATTTCTTCACCAGGAAATAATTTTTCTGTGGTTACATTGCTTATGGAAAGCGTTAGCTGAGAGGTGGTGGAGAGCAGTTGAATTTCGTCCTGGTTGATCATACGCGCAAGCACAAATGTGCCATTCGTCGGGCCGGATGAATCGCTCTTAAATATCGAGTGAACGGACACAAGCATCGGTATGTCGTCCACAACCATCACACCGCTAAGCGCAACGTTTGGGTCTTCATTACAGGCAGCCAGCCTGGATTGATCCAGTGCCTGTATCATGTTGGCCGGGAGAGAATCATAAGAGCTGCCCATAGGCAGATCCCTTTTTTGAAAAAGCATTTCCCCCGCACAGTTCCTGATAAAAGCCAAATTAATTCTCAGGTTTTTTGTGGATGTATCCGAAAAATTTTCTTCTGTAAAACCTGGTTTCTCGCCATTTACAAAAGCGTAAATATCATCCCAGATTGAATAATCGGTGGTTGAACTCTGTAAATTTCTCTTTTCTGAATCAAGAGCCTCGATCGCTCGTGCCACATCACGCCGAATGCTCTCATTTTCCAGATTCGTAAAACTTCCCAGCAAGATCAGGCGTGAACTTAATGAAAAGATGACCGCCAGGATCAGGACGGCTATCGAACCGAATATCAATGTTTTAGTGCGCAGCTTCATTTTAATTTTCCTTTTTTCTTTCCCAAATCGCTACAACATGCGCTGATATTGTCATAACGGGTTCTCAATTGCCTTTTTGCCGGGGATAGTTGTAAGAATAACTTTAGTGATTTCATAATCAGTCCTTACCTGTTAGCGTTCTCGTTAACCCCGGTCCTTCATTCAGTGCTCCAATAATCAACCCAGCCTTTCTGGTCCAGGAAAAAGGATGCATGCCAGTGATTTCATCCATTGACCAGACGGGTCCAACTTCCTTTTCAATCACAACTATCCTTATTTCGAAAATCGCTACAATTGGAGTTAATTTTTAGTAATCTTACGACAAACCCATCCCGCTAACATCCGTCAACCAGAGAGGGTTTGTCTCCCCCACTTGGGGGAGACAGGAGCGTTGAACATCGAAGTAGACCTTTTTAAATTCTCCGTGAACTGTGTAACACTTTTACTTCACCCTGAGAAACCCCGATTTCATCCCCACCCAGAACCCTGGCCGATGGTGAACTTCAGCCATCAGAAAAGGCCAGCGAGCGACTGCTGCAATGTATGCAACTTTTTTAACCATCAAGTAACGAAGTCTTGCGGCGGCGATCACCTATTACCTCCAATGCCCGCCTATTTTTAGACATATCCCAGACCATTACCGCAAAATCGTCTTCCATGTTACCCATCGACGTAATTATCACACGCGCCAAAAAATGGGACGCATCCCGGCGCAGCCACCAGCCCTGATATTCATGGAATCCCTGTTTGATGGCAATACCCAGGAAATATTGCGGCATCATATGCACCAGAGTCTCCCTGCCCTCATAAAGGCATGAAAAATGCTGCCCTGTGATTTCTTCGGGAGTATAACCGGTCAGACGCACTGCGCCTGGACTCCAATAGGCCACCCAACCTTTCTGGTCCAGGTAAAAGGATGCAAACCCTTCAACCTTGTCTATCTTCCACTCGCATGATTCTTTCACTTCAGCTTCATTTTTGGGTGCATTAATATGCAAGAATTCACTGGCCACTTCCAATCCGAATAATTCATTTTCCATGAAACACCTTTTTGATAGATTTGTCTGGTAGAACTCAATTACACTTTGCTTACTACATCGATTTTGACAGAGCCATTACAGCTTTATTCTTCAAATCATCGGGAATGCCCATCTGGTCCATATCGTGCATCAGTACCCCACGCCGAAAGTTGAGTAGCTCAGCTACTCCCAGGCCATTGGCGCATCCCGACGCAGTCACCATCGCTGACGTTCATGGAATCCCTGTTTGATGGCAATACTCAAGAAAAATCGCAGCGTCGCATGCACTTGAGTCTCCCGATCCTCAACAAGGCATGAAATACGCTGCCCACTGATTTCTTCAGGCGGTTGGACGGTCAAACGCACGGCACCTGGTCTCCAATGCTCAACCCTGCCCTTCTAGTCCAGGGAAAAGGATGCAAAACCATCGATTTCATCCATTAACCAGGCCGATCAACTTCCTATTCAATCACGACTATCCTTGGTTTCAGGAATAGCTCATGTAAGTTGAAATCTTAGCCATCATACGACAAAACCTCCTCGGTCACATCCACTTACTGGGGAGTATTTGTCTCCGCCACTTGGGGGATGCTCATTTTGGTATACATCGAAGTAGACCTTTTAGTAAATCTCCGTATTGCTCTCTGTCTTACGCTTTTCCTTCAGACTTAGAAGACCTATTTTCATCTCCACCCACACTCCAAACCCGCCCATTAGTTCAATATTTCACAAACCTTGACGCTAATTTTTATTCATAGTAATATAGCTATAAGGTAATAAAAGAGGAATCGAATGGCAAAAAGTCGAGGACTTGTAAATCTAATTTGCGATTACAACAGCGCGCTTTCAGAAGCCCAGCGCGTTAAAATGATGAAAATCTTGGGCTCCAGTCCGGCCAACTCTATCTCAGTCAGTGATTTCGCAAAGATTTTGGGCATATCGCAGCCTTCAGCTACCAAACATTTAAAAATTCTCCATAACGTGGATTTGATCGATAGAAAACGCGTCGGCACCGCTGTCTACTATTCTCTTAATTTAAAAAATATAGATGAATATCACCAATTATTGGAATTGGCCTTTGTCAAAGGTTTTTCCCCGTGTCCACACGGATACAAATGCGATGATTGTCCAGAAACTGATACTTGTGCATGATGAAAAAAAGTTCCCTAATTGAAGGGAACTTTTTTTTTGGTTTATTACAATATCGGATAGTTGAATAAAGGCTTTGCCAATGCAGCCCTGAAGGAGGAAAATGCAAAGTAAAACAGTAATTGTAGGTGGGGGCATGGCGGGTCTTTCCTGTGCCATGCAGCTGCTCGAGGCCAATCAGGATTTTCTGCTGGTTACAGATTCCCTCGGTGGGCGCATCAAATATTCGCCCGAGGCCGGGGTAAATTTCGGTGCCTACTTTGTCATGTCCAGTTATACCCATGCAAAAAAACTTTTGACAAAAGGTGCCTGGATTAATCCACTCGATTCATGTTTTCACAATAGTGCGAAAGACAGACATGCTGCGCTAAGTTGGCACTCCCTGGGACTATTACCCGATTTGTTTCGCTTTTACCTGGCACTTCGCGAATTTTCGGCGCACTATAAAACTTATAAACAGCGCTGCCTCACTATTTCGCAGAAAGCCGCGCTCGCAGCAGACCCATATATGGCCAGCTTGTTCTCCATGCCCGCTCATCAGCTTGTTCTTGCAAAGAATTTCGAAAAGGTGGCGGCAGATTATGTTTCCAAATTTGCCTATGCTTGCACCGGCGCCAGCCTGGAACAACTCACGGCCCTGGACTTTTTAAACGTAAGCATTGCAATGATCACGCCAATTCATTGTGTCATATTTGATCCAAAGGAAGTCGCAAAAAAACTTGCAGATCATCTCATCCTGGATACGATTACAGGCCTTAGTCACCAGCATGGTCAGCATCTTCTAACCGGCAAAACTGGAACCACCCATCTGGCTGAAAATGTCATACTCGCCACCCCCGCTTCTATCACCCAACAGCTGCTCGGTCTCGAGGAAATTCGTCAGGCCAGCCAGATTTATGTTTCTCACGTTAAAGCCATTTTGAAACCGGCTTTTCAAAAAAATAGCATGAACTTGTTTCCTTACTCCTCTGAAATCATGTTGGTCGTCAAGCAGCATGACGGAACCTTTCTGATTTATTCACGTGAAAAAGCAACCGATCTGCATCAAGTTTGTGAGCGCTTTGAGCTGCTCGCCTCGGTCGCCTGGGAAAAAGCGATGTACATTCAGGGCAGCGCCTATTTGGATCAGCACCAAAGCGCCGGCCTTTATATTGCCGGAGATCATAACGGCCTGGGTCTCGAACCCGCTGCCATCTCCGGTATTTTTGCTGCCAACCAGATTATCAACAAGAAAGGTTGAGTCATGAGTAATCTACAAAATTTCATTGCCCTACACCCTGCCTGGTTCACTCTCATTTGCTTTCTCCTGCTCGGCATCCTGGTGCTGGCGGGCCTGGTCTATTACGGCTTCAGTAATCCGCCCACCCTTGCCGAAAAAAAGAAGCGCCTGCCCGGTGACCAATTATTGGGGAATGAGCCCAATCGCCTGCGCGGAACCCTGGCTGTCACCGTCAACGCCCCACCCGAAAAGGTCTGGCCTTACCTGGCTCAACTCGGGCAGCGCCGGGCTGGCTTCTACAGCTTCGCCTGGCTTGAACGGCTATTTGGGTTCCAGATCCACAACACCTACACAATCACAAAAAAATGGCAGTCCATGAGCGTTGGAGATTATGTTTTCTACCATCAGAACGGCATCGGCTCTGAGGTTAAGGCTTTTCGTAAGGATGAATACTTCGCCTCCCTCTCCGATTCGCGCCATCCCTCAAAATTCAAAGGCACCTTCGCTTTCGTTCCACCGCTCGGTCTCAAATCCTTTGCCTGGAGCTGGAATTTTATCCTGGAGGATGTAGGCGCAGGGAAAACTAGATTTTTTACCCGCTGTGATGCGGTTTTTGAACCCTATACCAGTCTCCACAAGGGTCTGATCTCCTTCTTCCTTGGGATCCCATCTTTTGTCATGTGTAAATCAATGCTGAAAACCATTCAAGCCTGCGCAGAAGGCAGAAAAAAATAAGAGGCCAGATGAATACAAAATTGGAACCCGCTTCTCAAAAAGCAATCTACACCCCCAAGAAAAGTTGGCTGGGCATCTCGGATTGGATCGTTGAAAAAATTGGTGTACGACCCGCAACCTGGAAGCCAATCCTGAAAGTATTCAAGCTGATTGTCAACGGCAGCAAATATATGGAGACCCCGATTTTTGGGCCAATTTACAAACGTCTCATGTTATTTACGCCCGAGGAGAAAACCTACTCGCACGGCACAATCTACAACCTGAATGTCGATGTCAGCGAACAGGGCGAAAGCGTTGTCCTTCCGATGGATTTGGTCAAAGATTTGCTCCGGAAAACCACCTATATCGCCTCCAGCAACGCCTGTATCTGCCGCGATGCCAATACCTGCAGTACCTATCCAAAAAATGTCTGCTGTCTCTTCCTCAGTAATAGCGGCAAGACTATTGTCGATCATGGCGTCGGCTACGAAATCTCCCTCGAAGATGCGCTCGCTCGCGTCGATCAAGCCGCCGAATTGGGTTTAATCGGCCAGGCACTCTGGGTCGAAGTCGAACAGTTTATCTGGGGCTTTTCCAACCAGACCATGGAAAATTTTATCGAAATGTGTTTTTGCTGCCCCTGCTGTTGCGTCGGTTTTAATCTCTCCAAAAACGCATCCCGCGATGTAAAAAAGCGTTTCCGCCCCTCCGGCTGGACCGCCATTGTCGATGAATCCACCTGCGCTAGCTGCGGCGATTGTATTGAACCCTGCCCACAGGCAGCCATCACATTAAATGAAAACGCTATTGCAGTCATCAACCAGGATTATTGCGTCGGCTGCGGTATTTGTAAATCAAAATGCAGCACAGACTCCATCAAGATCAAACAAACCCGGCCAATGCTGGGCAGCGTCCAGGAATATTTCCTGGCCGATGGTCGCCTTGATTTGAAGGTATAAATACCGCTCTGGAAAGTTAATTATGCACGAATTGGCTGTCACAAAAAGCATCCTGAAATTAGCTCTGGAACATTCTGCGCAGAATGGCGCCAAAAACATCCTGGCAATCCACTTATTGATTGGTGAAATGCGCAATCTGGAAGAACCCTGGATTCAGCGCTACTTCGATTATATTAGCAAAGGCACTGCCGCAGAAAAGGCAGTCATCAAAGTAAAAAAAATACCGGTAATGTTTCTGTGTCACACATGCCTGCAGCAATTTACCGCCGATTTAAAAATTGACCAAAAAATCCTTTGTACTCATTGTGGCAGTTTCGAATATGATTTGATCTCTGGTCGGGAGCTGGTGGTGGAAAAATTGGAGGCTTGCTAATGGATGAAATCCGGTTAATCGATGTCCGCAAAAGCATTCTGTCTGACAACGAAAACCAGGCTGAGGTGATTCGCCAAAACCTGGCTGCCAGAAATGTATTTATGTTAAATCTCATGGCCTCTCCCGGATCAGGCAAGACCAGTCTCATTATCCAGACCATCCGCAGGCTAAAAAAGCATTTACGCATCGCGGTTATCGAGGGCGATATTGAATCGATGGTGGATTCTGAAAAAATCCTATCAGAAGGCATCCCTGCGGTCCAAATTCGCACCGGCGGAGCCTGTCATTTGGATGCGCCCATGGTCACGGCCGCGCTTGATACCCTCGACCTGGACAATTTGGATTTGGTTTTCATTGAAAACATCGGTAATCTCATCTGCCCAGCCGAATTTGACATTGGAGCAGATCATCAGACCATGATTCTCAGCGTACCCGAGGGTGACGACAAGATATTGAAATATCCGCTCATGTTTTCCATCTGCGATGCCCTCCTGGTGAACAAGATCGATTACCTGGATGGTTCAGATTTCAATCTGGAACTTCTACACCGTCGAGCGCACGAACTTAATCCTGATAGTCAGATTTTCCAGCTTTCATGCAAGACTGGTTCAGGGTTTGATGAGTGGTGCCAGTGGCTGCTGGAAAAAGTTACCGCAAAATTGTCCTGAAAGGCTCCCTGGCTGAATCTAGCCGCCCGTTACCTGAAATTCGAGACCGGGATGGAATGAAGTTGTTACTTCATTCCATCCCGGTCTCGTTTCTACATTATATTGCGCCTTTAATATCCGCCACCATTAATGCAAACCACAAAATAAATCAGATCCAGAAATATTTACAATTCTCTCTCTCCAAGTACTTGTGTAATTGAATCCACCAGCGCTTTCACAACATACTTACGATATGGGCCAACCGGCACACCCGCATAAATCCCCGTCGTTTTTCCTTCGCGAAAGGTACGCACCAGCGGCATTTCCCAGTCGGGATACGGCACAGGATTGTTGCAATTATATTCAGCGAAGGCATTAAATTTTTTCATCGCATGGAAGATCATCAAATCGGTGTTTTCCGCTAAAAATTCAGTCGGGATTTCAATCGCATAATCGTAGCCTGCATCAATTGCTTTTCGATAGGCAGCATGCGTTTCGAACTTCATATGCTTCTTATCGTAATACTCATCCGCATACTCATCGCACGACCAAACCACCTCCCATTCTCCGCCGTGTTCCGCCAAAATCTGGCGAATCCCAGCCTCGAGCGGTTCGCGGTAAAGTGCCCCATGCTCATCCTGGGTTTCCTTTTTAAACGGATGCCCATGTTTGGAAAGGATCACCAACCCATTGGCCTCAGGTGGCAGCGTTTTCAATTGATCTCGCAACAGTGCAAAATAAGCCTCTCGTAAGGCTGGCTGGTTACCAAGTTGGTCTGCACAAATGATTTGGGCACGCCCAGCAGCATACTCGTAAACCAACGGTAGTGCGTAGGCAAATTCTTCGAAATCAGAATAAACCGGGTTACAGAACGATTGATAAACAATCGTCTCGCAACCGGCCGCTATCAAATCATCTACCGCGTGTTTGAGGGTTTCCTTGTAAACATAACCAGCATGGCGGAATTCGACCTGCGGATAGCATTTTTTGAGTGCTTCCGACGCTTCAGTGTAGATTTTTCCACATTGGTAAGACCAGGCCACTTTCTTTTCTGGGATAAGCTGGCCGAAATACCATCCATTGACCTTGGCCCCTGTTTTTTGGCAGATATCCGGGTCACCTCCTTTACCTTCTTCTGTGTACAGGAAATAACCGTTATCCCATTTATTGCCAGGCATGCCTGGATTTCTCCAGGTGACGTTGCACTCACTATATGGCTTTCCGGCCTTATTATTGAAAGAACCGGATGCATCTATTAATCGCTTTGGCGTAAAAGCTTCACGAGCCATGGCATGCTCAGGATCCACCAGGCAAATACCCCTGTCGGCAAGCACAATCAGCTGGAGTGGTCGCGGCAAAGTGTAATGGAAAACATGCTGGATGTAGTTCCGATAGAATTCAAACTCATAATCTTCAGGCATACCCATATCGGCCAGGATGACACCCACCTTGCCCACCGGACGCATGACCTGGTTCTTAAAAAGAATTTCATAGCCATACTGCTTTCCATATCGAATGCGATCTAAAAATTCCATTGTAATCTCCTTAGGCATCGAAGGTTGGTCTGTGCGCAGGATAGGTCCATGCCAGATGGATCGATCCTCCGCGGTATGAACAACGTTCATACATTGGCAAAAAAAGTCCCTTATTCAATCAGCATCCTAACAATCCGTTCAAAAGAATCATATGGCAGTTGATTGGTATAGATCATGGTTAGATAATTTAAAACAATCATCCTCGCCAAATCATTCAAATCAATATTGGTGGGTGTCTTTTCACGCCGCTCAAAATCAGTTTTCAGAAGATCAGCCACCAGGTCATAAAGACGCTGTAAATATTTCATTTGTTGTGCAGAATGTTCATAGGGATTTTGCTGGTTGAAATCTTGAATGTCTATCCAAGATTCTTTAAACAACTCAACAAATTGCCGTAATTTGTTGTAAATATTCTGTAATTTTCCATAGATATTGATTTCTCCAGCAAGAGTGGACGAAGAAGAAGCATAAAACTCTTCCCAATAATCTGTCATCAAGCGAACAATGAGATCTTTCTTCGTCGGGAAATAATTGTAGATAGTACCAACCGCTAAACCGCAGCGCTTGGCAATCTTTCGGATGCTGAGTTTATGGAACCCTTCTTCATACAATTGTTGCTTGGCAGCTCGAACAATTATTTCAGAACCATTCTCGACGGCTATTGGCATAAACCACTCCACGTATGAACACAGTTCATACAATGATAATACCACAGCTTCTAGATTCTCTGCAAATCGGATGGGTCAGGCCGATCGAATCTATATTCTACTTTCTGTAAATTTTTGTAATTTTATGTATTAGCCAACAATTAACCCTGCTCACCGCAGCGCACCTGCCATCATGAGATTCGTACCTGCCACCGTTGGTGGTACTCGATGTTGAGATGACACGCTCGCTATAATCATCGCGAACGAGCGTTCTCTAGCGACTGAAGCAATCCCGGCTTAACGGATAATTGCCACGCCGCCGAAAACCAAAATCGTCGACTCGCACATCGTCCCGATGTACTTCAGAAATGACATCTATGCGAAAATTTGACATAGTCAAACTAATCAGGCTATCAGAGTCAAAAGTCAATTAGGAAGGGCTGAGAGAAACAGTCAACACCAGGTATAGGTAAACTTTGCGCTCCCGTCCGAAAAGAAAACAAAGCTGCCGTTCCGCAAGACGTGACCCAACGGGTTAAATGCTTACAAACTGGATGGATTTTTTGGTTTTAATTCAACAATTTGTTGACAGTCATTATTTTTTTCTGTGCTATATTGAATTTGCCCGGTAAATTTCAAATCAGGAATTCTTTCTTTTCTGGTTAAAGAGGCAAGGCATCACAATTATTTACCTTATATGTTTATCCAACATAAGTGTTACGCCACCAAAATTATCACACAGGTACAACCTGCCAGAAAATAATTTTGTGCTCTACAGAGAAAACCTAAAAAAGGTTGTTTACCTTGATCGATATTCGCACAGTTCTTCTTCTGCTCTGGATGGGTAACCTGGCCATCGGTACGTTGATTGCCGTTTACAGGTCTGCGTTAAATCCAAAATTTCCTTTTATGATCTTTCTCCTGGCGCGTATCTTCCAGACGCTTGCCTGGCTACTGCTCTGGCTGCGTGGACTGATCCCTGATATATTTTCTGTATTTATTGGAAATACGTTCCTGCTTTTTGGTTGGTCAGTGGAAGCCTTTGCCCTGCTCTCCATTCCTCAGAAACGGACAGGCTTTAAACTTTTCTGCATAATTCTTGGTAGTGCCAGTATCTTGCTCAACATATTCCTCTACCAGGTGGAATCTTCAAACATCAGGATTGCCATAAGTTCCGTGATACCAAGTATTCTTTTTATTTGGCCGTCTTTAGCCCTTGCTTTGGAAAAAAATGCTTCACTCCTGCAACGGATTTCTGGCGTGCTCTACCTGTTTTTTTCATTAACAGGCGTATTTCGTGCAGTGTCTGCACTCTCCTTTCTGGGCACATTTTCCTTGATGACAATAGATCTTTCACAGACGCTTGCATTTCTTGCCATATTTTGGATGATGCTGTTTGGTTCGGTTAGCTTCTTACGGTTATCCAAGGAAAAAACGGATCAGGACCTATTGATGGGCATAATGCAAATCGCCATCATGGAAGAAAGAGCACGCCTTGCACGTGAATTTCACGATTCAGTTACCCAATCCTTGCACAGTCTGGTACTTTCCTCTGATAGCGCCAACCGGGCCATGCAGACGAAACCGGAGCAATTGCCGGTAATACTGCGCCACCTGACTTTTAGTGCAACCCAGGCATTACGCGAAATGCGGCTGTTGCTATACGAAATGCGGCCACATTCCGTCAATGGCAGTTTATTGGATCTGCTTGATTTGCGTCTGGAGGCAGTTGAAAAACGGGCAAGCATTAACGCAGATATCGCTATTACTCAAGGACTGTACTGGCCGCAGGAATGGGAAACAGATCTGTACTCAATTGCCGTCGAAGCGCTTAACAACTCCCTGCGGCACGGATATGGAAATGAAGTGACAATAAGCATTAGCGAAAATGCGGGCGAATTCTGCATGAGCATTGGTGATAATGGGCGTGGTTTTGATCTGCAGCATGTACACAACGGCGGGATGGGGTTGCCGGGTATGGCCGAGCGGGCTGCCAATCTGGGTGGGCGGCTGGAAGTAGTCTCTCATATAGATGAAGGCACTTTAATTACCGTCTTGATCAATTTGAAACATAAGCTGACATGACAAATAATATTTTGGTTAATGATGAAGTAATAAGCATTCTTCTGGTGGAAGATCACCCCTTGTTTCGCGATGCTGTGATTCATGCGCTTGAACTGGAACATGAATTTGTGATAGTGGGAACCTGCGCGGATGGTATCTGTGCGGTCAAAGCCGCAAGGGAATTAAAACCCGACGTGATCATTATGGATCTCAACTTGCCAGGCAAAAATGGAATGGATGCCATTCGCGAAATCATTCTGGAAAACCCCTATGCCCGTATCATGGTTATTACTAGCAGCATTGACGACGAAACTGTACTGAGCGCAATCCAGGCTGGTGCCCAGGGTTACTTAATGAAAGACACCACTGGAGGTCAGCTCATCCATGGGATCCGTCAGATTGCCCACGGCAGCCGTTTTTTCCCACCAGAAGTTGCACTGAAGTTGGCAAACAGCCTGATGTTGCCGCAAGCAAAGATGAAAAGCGATAAAATTAGTGGCAAGCATCTGTTATCACATCGAGAGAGGGAAATATTAAATCTCGTGGGTCAGGGCTTATCAAACAATGAGATCGCAACATCACTACAATTAAGTTCTTCAACTGTCCGGGTCCATGTCTTTAATTGCCTGGCAAAACTGGGGCTGCAAAACCGAAATCAGGCCATCCGCTTTGCCATTCAGCAAATTGACTGGAATATTGACTGATCCATTTCACAAAGAGCACTAACCTTTATATTGGTCATCGCTCAACCTCCTGAAAGCAGAGCTATCAAAATTTCTAAACTCTGCGTTTATTTTTTCGCAAAATAAATAAACGCCCATGCGATGTACATTTAAAAAATAATCGAATAAAATAAAAATAGTTTTTTTGGTAAATAACTTTACTTATAAGGTCAATTATTTATGAGCGCACATACCAACCAACCAAAAAGTGTTCTGATTGTGGATGATCATCCACTAATGCGAAGTGCCATGGTACAGGCTCTTATCCTGGATGAGGGGTTTGTGATTGCCGGCGAGAGCGCGGATGGCTTGAGCGCTGTCGCAGCGGCGCGGACACTTCATCCTGATGTGATTATCATGGATATTAATCTACCCATTATGAATGGCGTGGAAGCTATTCGAAATATAATTACCGAAAATCCATGCGCCCGTATTCTCGCCATTACCAGCTCCGTTGACGAAAACATTATGCGTGCCGCATTTCAGGCAGGTGCGCTTGGATATTTGTTGAAAGAAGTCATGGGAGACCAGTTTCTAATCAGCTTGCACAAGGTCGCCAACGGTGAACAATACCTACCCCCCAGGATGCTTTCCCGTTAAAAAACCATCCATAACCCTGACTCGAACAAGCCTACCGCTCCGCGAAATTCTTTCACCACGGAGCGCATTAAGTACGCTGAGAAAAACATAAAAATACTCCGTGCGCTGTGTTCTCAGTGTAAAGATTTTCTTGCTTTGTGAAGCAGTACTAACATTTAACTGGGTAGTACTATACGGTAAAGCTGGGTCAAAAGCAACAACTTCTAACTACACTCATGCGACATGCTGAAATAAACAGCTCTACTAGATTCCGCCTCAGAATAAATATATTTCAGTTTAATTGAGAGACCACCTTTTACTGGAAAACAGTCAGAAAGGTGGTCTATATATATTTTCGAACAAACTAAACAGGTTTATGCCAGCTTAACTTCCCCACTGCAAACCAGACCTGCGCCATCCTCGTGGATTTCATAAATCAGATCCATCGGGAAAGCCTTCGAGAGCATGGCCTGGGCGGGACAATATTTCGTGGCAGAGAGTTGAATGGCGCGCACCAGGGCAGCTTCGTCCACTTTGGTCCCCGTCACCAGGTAAACAATTTTTGCATGCGTAAAAACATGAGGATGCGTCTCGGGTTGGCTGGCTTGCACCTGTACCTCAAATCCGCTCACAGCCTGCTGCTTCTTGCGCAATATCGAAATCACATCCATGGCAGTGCAGCCTGCCAGGCTGACGGCCATTAACTCGAGTGGACGAAAACCATCATTCGCGCCACCCACAGCCGGGTCACTGCCTAACGGCACACTAAAACCCGTTTCGGCCGTACCGGTAAAACTCATTCCCTGGCTCCAGGTTACTTTTGCATCCATATTTCAACTCCGGTTCATAAATTTATTGGGCAAACAAGACTGCCCGCTTTCAAGTGAATGACAATCCAATAATTTTCAGCCACTTCACACATCTATTTTTTTATGACAGGTGTAATGTATTTTTCCAAAACTTCACGACTGATGGGGCCAGACCAGGCCAACACTACCTGGCCGGTGCGATCAATCACAAAGGAAGTGGGCAAGGTATCAGTCTTGAAAGCCGTGGTCGCTACCCATTTAAGATCCGGCCAGACCGGAAAAGTCAGGTTATGAGTCTTGACATAATCTGCCACCTCAGCCACAGGTTCGCCATCTTCAATGGCTATCACCACAAACCCATCATCTTTATGAGCCTGGTAATACGCATCCAGGACCGGCATCTCTTCCTTGCAGGGTGGGCACCAGGTAGCCCAGGCGTTATACAATACTACCTGCCCCCTGTAATCCGCAAGCGCAACTGGAACATCATTCAGATCCGTGATACGCACATCCGGAGCGGGATAATCCACCGCCACTGGCTGAGCAGAATTACTGATCTGCTGCACTTCGGCCTGCGCTTTGGGGATGGCCAAAAATGCTGCCACCGCCGCCAATATCAACCCCACGCCAATCACAAGCAAAAACAGGCTCTGTGATTTTACCGAGTTTTTATGAACCACTTTGGCGTTAAATCTTTCAGACATTTAAGCTCATTTCACTTCCATGCGCATTAATTCGGCCAGCATGCTCTGCTCAGGCACCGCACCCACTACGCGTCCATCGCCCTCATTGATGACAGTATCCGGCACAGAGCTGATCCCATATTCTTCTGAGAGTTCATTAAACTCCATGGCACTCACACCCTCAGCCAAAACCATGGCCGGGTTTTCCATCGCTATTTGGTGAGCGAGCAGCACGGCTCGCGGGCAGTATGGTCAGGTAGGGGTTACAAAAACTTCCAGATGTAGCGGTTTGGTCAACGACTTGATATAAGTTCTCAATTGCTGCGTTAACCCGGAATCGCGGCCCGAAACCAACAGCAGATCCTGGATCAGGGTGCTAAACTCATGACCGGCCGGCACTCCCAGGTAGCGAATACCATAGTCAGTAATTTGCTCTCCATCCCTGGCTGCGATCACAATCGCTGGTGCCTTGCCCTGCACCTTGTAATGCAGCGCCAGATCATATTCTGCATCAATATCATGAATGCTGAGAGAAAGCATTTCTGAAAGCGGAATTAACTCTTCCAGCAGCTGTTGGGTTGGTTCGCATGCTTCCAGCTTGTCCTTTGAAACAAACAGCAGGAGCTGTACCGGATGATCCAACTTGACAAATAGCTGTCGGATCTGGGTAATAAGATCATCAAAGAGTAATTTTTCCATCTTTTTCCTCTATAAAATTTGGGTTATTTGCATCTATCCAACCAAACTGGATGGGAATAGCCATTATCAGGTACAGCCACCACCCGGCCCTTCTGTAAAACCGCAGACCGGACACTCCAAATCAATTAGACCATTATAGTCCAATTGCCCGATTCCGCAACGCGGACAGGTCTCGCCACGTCGCACTGGACGATGGTCAGAGGGTTGGGTTTGGTCTGCCACAGCCTGGTCAACGGCAAGGATTTGTTCCTGTGTTATAGATGTCAGCTCGTCAGCATTCATACACTTTAAACCTGGTTTTTGCGCAAATCATCCAGATGCAGTGAATTAAAAAGCCGCCCACGAACGTCCTCAGGTAATTTTGTTTCAGCTTCACACACCTGATACAGATAGATAGTGCGCGTCATTGTGTCAAACACTACCCGGCAATTTTCACAACCTGCCATATGACGTTGCAACTCCTGGCACATCTCATCGTCCAACTCTCCATCAATAAAATCCGAGAGATTACCCAACAAAGTCTTGCATTCACCTGCATGATTATGATTCATTATGTTGCTCCTGGCGCAGTCTTTCACCAAAATAGCCCGAAAGATGTTCACGCAAAAATAAACGTGCACGCAGCAAGCGGGTTTTAACAGCAGTTTCTGTCAAATCCAGCGCCTCACTGGTTTCTTTTATGGACAAACCTTCAACATCGCGCATTAAAAATACCACACGCAGCTTTACAGGCAAAATTTGGATGGCAGCCTCAAGTTGCTGCCTGGCCTCAGCGCTGAGCAGGTCACCTTCGGGCAGATCGGCCCAATCCGCCAGCTCCCGCGGGGGCTGGGCTTCACCATCACCATCCTCGGGCTCTTCATCCAGCGAGAAGGAAGGGCGTTTGCGGCGCATCAGCATCAATGCTTCGTTGGCGGCGATGCGATAAAGCCAGGTCGAAAGACTCGAGCGACCTTCAAAATCAGCCACATGTTTCAAAGCCTTGATAAAAGTAGTTTGGAGTATATCTTCGGCATCCTGTTCAACACCCAGCATCCTGAGTGCCAGGTGATAAATAGGTGCTGAATAGGCATCCACCAAACGCGCAAACTGTTCGCGATCACCAGCCCGCAAGGCCTCGATGGAAATATCTTTACTTAAATCTGTCATATTTGATGTTCCAGAACCAAAAAGGTTACATTCTCCGATGGGAATACCCAAAGTATAACTGAAATGCATGTTACCCGTACAACAAATGTCATAAAAATAGTGAAATTCTGACCTAAATTAAAGGAAGTTTGCCACTATCAAAGCGACCGGGCTCGTTATATCATCTAGACATGCTGGAGAAATTGACTCGTTTCCCGTTATTTAATGATTTGAGCAACGCTGATCTAAAGATCATAGCACCCTTGTTCCATGTGCGCACCTACACCAATGATGCTGTCATCATCGAACAGGGCGAAAAAGCTGTCTGCTTATATTTATTAACAGCCGGTAAGGTGGAAATCCACTACAAACCCTACGACGGGGAATCTATCAAACTGACCAACTTAAATCCGGGGAATGCTTTTGGGTGGTCTTCCGTATTGGGTAACGAAGTTTACAGTTCTTCAGTTGTAAGTGTCACAAACAGTGAGGTTTTGGTGATTTGCGGGAGTGACCTGCACGATTTACGCGAATCCCATCCACAAACTGGCGCACTGGTAATCGATCGTCTGGCGAGTTCGGTATCTGCCCGTTGGACCGGGGCACAGAAACAGGTCAAGTCAATGATACGCAAAGGCGTATTGGAAAATATCCAACCACTGGGAAATGGAGGCACAACTATGAATACACCTGTCACAAGTCCGAAGGAAGAACAACTGAAAGTTTTATTAAACCAGCTGAGTGCCTATATTGAGCAGTTTCACGGGGGCTCTGTGGATTTTGTAGGTTTTGACGGCGTCACGCTTAAGGTTCGCCTGGGTGGAGCCTGCCTGGGCTGCCCGCTTTCACCTTCCACATTGCACGGCTGGGTCGAAGGCACCGTCAAACAGTTCTTCCCTGAGATAAAGTCCGTGGAAGCTGCCTGATCTGGCAGAGGATTTATAAATAAGCAGTACCGCATAACTTGCTACCCTTTCAAATCCAGGACACGATTGCTATTCAAGCACTTTTTGTCCCAATCGCTTGCTGGTATTGATGCAAAAACCTATAATCTGTGACCGTTTTGCTCCCCCTTCCTGTTTTTCGGGTAGGTCCCGATCACTGCACGGGAAGGGGGCTTGGGGGGATAGGTCTGAACGCCAATAGCAACTTATGCGCTATTGCATAAATACATATATTCACCCTTCCCCTCCGAGAAAAATCCCCCCCCCCCGAACAAATCGCTCATCCTGCACCAAAAAATTAAAACTGCATAAATTTACGTGAATTACGAGAACATGACAAAATTCACTTTTTCTGCTCTTGAAACACAAAAATCATATAAAATATTAATGTTCCTATCATATTTTATAAACTCATATTTACCCGTAGCATAATCAAATAATATGTATGTTTTTATTGAAAGACTGAGATGGTATGCGCGAAAATTCTTTGCCAAACCACGTCAGCTGGAAAGCTAATAAATGGGAGTGCACAATGAAAATAAATTTTAGTCCCAAGTTACCAACAGTAATCATCACCGGGCTGGTTTTACTAACCCTCCTCATTTCTCCAGTTCTGGCATCCAATGAGCTGCCTGCGGCTGAGGGGTTTTTCTCGAACCATAACCCGCTTTCAGTGCCCACTACCATTACAGCCACAAGCTCGATCATGTTCGTTGAAAATACCGGGCAGTTTGATCCCGCCGCACGCTTCCAGGTTCAGGGCGCCAATACCTCCATCTGGCTCGCAGAAAACGCGCTCTGGATCAGCATACTGGAAAAACCAGCCGGCACAGCCAGCCCGGACGCGGGTTCCCTGGCAGCCGTACCCGGCAGCAGCCCGGCACCTGCCGGACCGCCGACCAAAGGTGTCGACCTGAGACTTACCTACCCCGGCTCCAACCCCAACCCCACTCTGGAACCCTTCAACCGTCTCAGTACTCACTTCTCCTATTTTACCGGGCAGGATCCAGCCCAGTGGCGCAAGGACGTGCCCGTTTGGGGCGGTGTGCGTTACAAAAATTTGTACCCTAATATTGATCTTGAGATCAGCAGTGAAAACGGACAGGTTGTTCAGCGTCTGGTAACCCGTACCGGTGCGGATTTAAGCGATGTCAGCTTGCGGGTCGATGGCGCGAACTCCATCCAGATGCTCTCACCCATGGCCGCTGCCGCAGGTCCCAATCCCGGCGCACTCCTGCTGGATACCGCCGTTGGCGAATACACCCTGCCTTTACTGCAGCTAAGCGATAATACCGGGCTCACCTCGCCCGACCCAAGCCTGAACGGCAATCAAGTGATCGCCCCCTTTGCAAGCTCGCTCCTCACCGGCAGCAATGTCAGCCTGCTTTCCGGTGCAGCCGACATGGTTTACGGAACTTTTCTAGGCGGAACTGGATCTGATTATTATGCCAGAATAGCCCTGGATAGCACGGATGCAGCCTATGTCAGTGGTACCACCAATTCCTCTAATTTTCCGACCACGCCCGGAGTTTTTGACCGTAGCTTGGTTTCTGACGAAGCATTTGTCGCCAGGCTCACCCCAGACGGTTCAAGTCTCAGCTACGCAACGTTTTTGGGCGGTACCGGTTCTGATAGCGCAACCGGAATTGCGGTGGATAACACAGGCGCAGCTTACGTCATTGGACAAACCGCGTCTTCGGACTTCCCTTACACACTAGGCGCCTATGATTCTACTTTCACAGGATTACGCGATAACTTCGTTGTTAAGCTGAACGCTGACGGCACGAATTTGGACTACGCTACCCGGCTGGGAAGTGCATACTTGGAGGGCATAGCCGTTAATACCGCAGGTGAAGCGTTTATCTCAGGTACCACCGGGTTCTCAAATTTCCCAGTCACGCCGGATGCATTCGGTCAGACCTTGAACGGTACACAAGACGCCATCGTCTCTAAATTAAATTCAACTGGCAGCGATCTGCTTTACTCCACCTTCCTGGGCGGCGCCTTAGTTGAGGCTGGAGCTTACATCACGATTGATGCCAGTGACTCCGCCTATGTCACCGGCAGCACTAACTCAATTGATTTTCCAACGACTGAAGGTGCATTCGATCGTGACCACAATGGTGGTACTTGCGCGTACGGACCTTGTCCTGACACTTATGTGGCAAAATTTAACGACACCGGGTCAAACTTGATTTATGCCAGTTACCTGGGTGGCAGCAGCGATGACATCGCCAACGGTATCGCCGTTGATCCCGGCGGGATTGCCTATCTGACCGGTACAACCAGTTCCACCGATTTTCCCACCTCCCCCGCTGCTCTTGACACTATCTATAATGGCAACGGGGATGCATTTGTTGCCAGTTTCGCCGCAGATGGCTCTGCATTGAATTACGCAACTTATTTAGGTGGTCCAGACTTGGACTTAGGCTACGCGATTGCCGTCGATGCCAGCGGCTCAGCGCACCTCACAGGTCAAGCGGCTGTAGGTTTCCCAACCACCACCGATGGCTTTGATATCCATTTTATTGGTGCTACTGATGCCTTTGTCTCCAGTCTGAGCCCGGATGGTTCCGCACTCGTCTATTCTTCGTACTTGGGTGGCAGCGCCGGTGACCTGGGTACCAGCCTGGCCCTGGGTAGTGATGGTGCCATGTTTGTTGCCGGATTAACCGGGTCAACCGATTTTCCTGTCACCTACGGAACCTACGCCGGCTCGACAGAGGTCTTCGTTGTCAAATTAGCCCCTGGCACGGTGCCCGCCAATACTCCCACGCCCACCACAACCTCCACGCGCACCCCCACCCGCTCAGTCACGAACACCTCCACCAAAACACCAACTGCCACCTCTAGCTCCCCGGGCATCCCCATCACCTACAGTGCTCTCTCAGCCGGGTACAGCCATACCTGTTCCATTACCTCCAGCGGTGGAGTTCAATGCTGGGGCGCCAATTCGAACGGTCAGCTCGGCAATGACTCAAACACCTCTAGCAATATTCCCGTCAATGTCAGCGGATTGAGCAGTAATGTAGCCGCCATCTCTGCCGGCAGCTACCATTCCTGCGCCCTCACCACCACCGGCGGCGTCAAATGCTGGGGCTATAACCTCTACGGTCAATTGGGCGATGGCACCAACAATTCCAGCAGTATCCCGGTCGACGTCATCGGCCTGACCAGCGGTGTAGTTTCCATCTCCGCCGGTAAAATTCACACCTGCGCAGTCACCAGCAGCGGTGCCGTCAAATGCTGGGGTGGCAATTCCGTCGGCGAACTCGGCAACAGCTCAACCGCGGATAGCAATATACCGGTCGATGTCAGCACCCTCACCAGCGGTGTCACATCCGTTTCTGCGGGTGATGAACACACCTGCGCCCGAACCAGCGCAGGAGCGCTCAAATGCTGGGGCTACAATGCCTCCGGACAGCTTGGCAATGCCACCAACACCAGCAGCAGTATTCCTGTCAACGTTAGTGGCATGACCACCCTCAGCACTGCCGTTTCGGTCGGCGGCAGTCAGACCTGCGGCCTGAATACTTCCGGCCTCTTCAAGTGTTGGGGCTATAACCTGGATGGAGAGCTGGGCAATGGCAGCCTTACAGCCAGCAATATTCCCGTTACAGTCAGCATCCTCACCGGTGGTCTTTCCATCTCGGCGGGGTCAAAACATACCTGCTCCCTGATCTCCGGTGATTCCCCGCGCTGTTGGGGCTACAACTATTACGGCCAGCTGGGCAACGGCACATATGCAGATAAAACAACTGCCATAACAATAACCGGCCTGACCAGTGGCGTCACCGCCATTTCTGCCGGTGGTTTGCACACCTGCGCCCTCACCAGTGGCGGCATCAAATGCTGGGGCAATAACAGCAGCGGTCAACTAGGCGATGGCACCAATATCAACCGCAATACACCCGTTAACGTGATTGGTGTCTCAATTGTTACTTCCACCCCCACCCCCACCTTAACCCGCACCCCTACCGTCACGTTAACCAGAACGCTAACCCGCACTCCTACCGTCACGTTAACCAGAACGGTCACCAATACACCCACCCCCACACTAACCAGAACCCTTACCAATACACCCACTGTCACGCTAACCAGAACGGTCACCAATACACCAACTGTCACCCTAACCAGAACGGTCACTAATACCCCGACGGTTACATCGACCAGAACTGCCACCCCTACAACTACGAACACAGCAACCGTCACCTCAACCAGAACTGTTACCAATACACCCACCGTAACATCCACCCGCACGCTAACCCGTACTCCCACAACTACATTCACTGTTACGCCAACCCGCACGACAACCCCTACACGCACACCCATCCGCCTGGTAAGGCTGTCTATCTTTCCCGCCTTGCAGACTGTTAATATAGACCAGGTCTTCAGCGTCGACGTAAGAGTGACGGCGGGTACCCAGCCGGTGGATGGCGCAGCCGCCTATCTGAACTTTGATCCGGCTTACCTGAATGTCATCAGTATCACGCCTGGCAACATTCTAGAGACCGTTCTTAAAAACACTTATAGCAACACAACCGGAGAAATCGATTACCTGGCGGGTACGCTCGATACACTGCATCCTACCGGGACCTTTACGCTCTTCACCATCAAGTTTAAAGCAGTGGGTATCGATTCGAGCACGGATCTGACCTTCAGCTCCATTGCCCCACGGAAATCAGATACATCCAATAACGGTCAAAGTTATTTCCAACAAGCCACGGATTCTACTATCACCATCGATACTCTCTACACCATATATGGGAAAGTCACCCTCCAAGGTCGCCCAACCCCCATCCCAAATGCTCGCTGGATTGAACCACTCACCGTGAATTTCACCGACTCTGGTGACCCCGCGATAATCTACCCCTTCAATTCACAAACCGACAGCAGCGGCAACTTCAGCATCAATGATGTCCCGGATGGCACCTTTGATATCACCGTCAAAAACATCCACTCCCTGCAATCCAAGCTCTCCGGCATTGCTTTGAGCGACCGCACCAACCCGCTCGATTTTGGTACACTGCTTGAAGGCGACGCGAATGACGATAACAGTGTCGACATGTTGGACTTTTCCCTTTTGAGCAGCACATATAACAAATGCAGCGGGGATGTCGGTTACGATGATCGTGCCGATTTCAATGAAGACCAGTGCGTCGACACGCTCGACTATTCGCTCCTACTCGAAAACATCGGTGCGGTGGGAGAAACTGCCTTCCGAATGGCAGCCCCTTCAGTATCTATTGTTGCCAATACTGTTCAACTGGCACTTTCTCCTGCTATCTCAACCCTGAATGCCGGGCAGGATTTTTATGTGACAGTTAAAGTGCTCGCCGGCTTACAACGCGTGGATGCCGCTGAGGCCAGCCTTAATTTTGACCGGACGCTGCTGCAGGTCAGGCAAATCATACCGGGTACCGTGCTTTCACAGGTCCTCTATAACAAATTTGATAATGTTGCTGGCAAAATCTATTTTACAGCTGGCGATCTGGCCAAAAAGTACCCATCCGGCACATTCACTTTAATGACCATCAAATTCCACGCCCTTAAACCCAGCCTTGGTACAGCCCTGACCTTCCAAAAGGGCCGTCCACACGATTCGACCGTCGCTTACAAAGGCTACCGGGTTTTCGGCTCAGCTGTCAACAGTAAGATCGTGATCAATCCGCTCAAGGCCGCCTACGCTTCCAATTATGCGAATGATGGCTGGATCCTGGAAACCGGTGAAAATACAAATAAAGGTGGTCTCACCAACAGCTCCACGGCTACCTTCCGCCTGGGTGATGACGTTTCGAGAAAGCAATACCGCTCAATCCTCTCGTTTGGTTCATCCGTCCTGCCAGACAATGCCGTCCTCACCAGCATCACTTTGAAGATCAAAAAACAAAGCGGTGTGGGTGTTGTCAACCCGTTCAGCACCTTCAAGGGCTTGATGGTCGATATCAAAAAAGGTCCCTTCAACCTGGAGAAACTGGAAGCTGGAGACTTCCAGTCTGTGACGCTACCTTCAGCAGGCGCAACCTATGGACCGTTCCTGCCCACTCCAGTCAGCAGCTGGTACAGCATCAACCTCAGCCAGGCCGCGGCATTTATCAATAAAACTGGCTTGGTTGGCGTTACCCAGCTGCGCTTGCGCTTCCAACTCGACGACAACAACAATAATATAGCGGACTATTTCAGCTTCTACAGCGGCAACGATCTGGTACCCGCAAACCGCCCGCAACTTTTAATCGAGTATTACGTTCCATAGTTTTTGACGCACCAAAGCTGCTCCCTACCCCCAACTTCCCAACACCGGAGGTTGGGGGTAGCTTTTTCCCACAGGGTAAGACAAGTTCATTTTTCCCCTTTTCTTTGCAAAATATTTTAACTTCCTTTACAGTTTCTTCACAATTAAACTTTATCATTGGATTTGTAAGCTGGTTCAAATAAACAACACCAGCTACCAATAAACAGGAGAAAAATAATAATGAAAAAGATTTTAGTTGGTATTTCAGTCGTAGCAGTGGCGCTCGTCATCTTTGGCGCAGGCTTCTTTTTTGCCCAATCGAATTTGGTCAGCGCTTCCGGATTACCTCGCTTTGGCGGCCCCGGCGGCATGATGGGCGGACGCGGGTTTCAGGGCATGGGACAGGTTCATGAATATGTAGAACAAGCCCTGGCGGACAAACTCAAGATGACCAAGACCGAAGTTGAAGCCGAGGAAACCAAGGGCATCAGCCTTTATCAGATCGCCATCAACAAAGGCACCAAAGAAGCTGACGTAACCGCTCTTTTGACCGAAGTCCACAAGACTGCCATGACCAAGGCTGTCACCGATGGCATCCTGACCCAGGCTCAGGCCGATACCATGCTCCAAAACATGTCTGCCAATGGCTTCAATTATGCCAATGGTCCCATGCTGGGCGGGCGCGGTAATGGTAACCAGGGCATGGGACAGATTCACGAGTATGTGGAACAGGCCCTGGCGGATACGTTGAAAATGACCAAAGTAGATGTTGAAGCCGAAGAAACCAAAGGCCTCAGCCTGTACCAGATCGCTATCAACAAAGGCACCAAGGAAGCTGATGTAACTGCTCTGCTGACCCTGGTCCACAAGACTGCATTGGCAAAAGCTGTGACCGACGGCATCTTGACCCAGGCTCAGGCCGACAGCATGCTCCAAACCATGTCTGCCAACGGCTTCAATTACGCCAATGGGCCAATGATGGGCGGCGAGCGTGGTAGTCGCGGTAAGGGTGGCATGATGGGCGGACGCGCTGGCAAAGGTGGCATGATGGGTGGCTGGAACCAGCAGCCCGCAGTTACCCCAACAGTCGCACCCTAAATAATAAACCCGCCTGATAAAGGCCAACCACAAAATTAAAACAAAAAGCTGGCGGAGCAAACTCCGCCAGCTTTTTTGGCAGTACCTCATAACTTGCTATCCTATATGAAATATGCTCCACCTTCCTGCTTCAAGTTGTTTTCTCCCCCTTCCCGTTTTTCGGGAAGGGAGCCGGGGAGATAGGTCTCAACATTATAGCAATTTATGCTCCATTGCTAAATATCTATTCTTTTCTGAGAAAAAAGGTGACAAGTACCACCAATCCAGCCAGGATCAGCCCTGCTGGCAGGACGTAATCCGCCAGCCCCGCGGTAGATTGGGTGCCGAGCAGCCCACCCATTAATGCCAGCACCAGCGCCGGAATGTAAGCCCACTGCATCTTTCCAATTGGGTTGGGCAGCACAGCCACCAACAGGAAAGTCAATCCCAGCCCGAGGAAGAACAGGCTGCCTGTATCACCCCAGTTATTCCCTTCCAGGCTGGCAACCAGTCCCAATGTCAGCAAGACACCACCCGGAATGATACCCCACCAACGAGAACGATCCGTAATGTACACGATGAAAAAAGCCAGCCCCAGGGCACCCAGGAAAAAACCGCCACCCAGTTTGGAAAAAGAATCGGGCAGCAAAGCGCTGCCAGCCATACCGAGCAGCGCCATGGCTGGGATGATAGCCCACCAACGCCCTTGGGGGCTTTGCACAAAAACATAAAGAAAATAGGAGGCTGCCATCAAGAGAATCGCCCCACCGAAGAGGTGTGAAACACCCTTCAGCCAGCCAATTTTCTCTATCAGCATTAACCCACCCAGCAAAACCAAACCAGCTCCAAAAAATGTTCGCATCTCAAATCGTTTCATATAATACTCCTGGTCCCAAAGATTGTTTCAGCGCTCAATGCACCTTGACCGAGTTGGCCCCACCTTCAAGGATAATTTCCACCTTGTTGGCTGCACTGTCATAATCCGGAGATTGGTAAATGCTCGAGAAATCAGTCAGTTTTGGAAAGCGCTTTTCATCAATTGAAACAGAAGAAGCACCCTGCTCGAGACGAATACGGGCACCCACGCCTTCCGGAACAATCAAGTCAATCGAGGCTGCACCTGATTCAATATTCACCAGAGTGTGCCCGGCATGCGCTGGGAGCTGCGCCTTGACGCTCGATGCACCGGTATCCAATCCCAAATAAGTCAACTTGATCTCAGTCAGATCAAAAACAAGGTTACTTGCGCCTGCGTCCAGCTTGATGGCCACAGGTACCTCAGTTGTTAAATTGAAGTGCCATTCGCCACTTTCCGGGCCAAGAAAAGGCAGGACACTCGGGCCAGCATGGATTTCCACACCCAGGCTGTCTGCAGTGCGATGGCTTTTCACTTCCAACGCCAGCCCCTCCACCCCAGACACAGCCACACCTGCCGGTGCGCCACCGCTAAAAAAGAGTGAGCCCACACCGTGCTCAACTTCCAGGTCCAGCTTTGTGGCCCCTTCCAGATCTATACTAAAGGACTTGGTGTTGGCAACTGAATGTGGTAAATAACGTCCAAAAAGTACTGCCAGTCCTAAGAGCATCAACGCCAGTGGCCAAAACCAACCAAGCACATCATCAATCAAATTTATGGTTTTGAGAAAAAACAAAACACCCAGCAAAATCAGGATGACACCCCAAAAAACATTTCCACGTCTCATAAAACCTCCGATAAATTAATTTTTACGCCACAATCCACGCACCAGTACCCAAACTCCGACCAGGATCAGAAGAATGGCAGGACCGTAAGGACCCAGGATGATAAGCTTATTAAAAATGGCAGCAAAGACCACAAACAAAACAGCGCTTGTCATAATTAAATTGGCGCCGGATCGCGATCTGGTTGGGCTGGCGGTCAACAACCCGGCCACCACCTCTCCCACCCCCACAAAACCAGGGATGAGAGTCCACATATACGACCATGAGGTAAAATCCTCCATCTTTTGTTGGTAGGTCAGAATCCCACCGATCCCGGCAACAATTGCAGCTGGCACAGACATACCTGGCGCACCCACAATCAAACCGATCAGGAAGATCAATGCGCCTGCGGCGACAATCTTAAGCGGACCGCTCATATACATCTGCATTAATTCATTGATGGCTGGAATTTGGCGCTGGGCAATAAACCAGGCTCCCAGCAATATCAGGATAAGCCCCAGGGCAAGTTGACTGCGATTTCTCATGACGTTCTCCTTAATTTACTATTAAATTGTGATTATAAAAATATTATATCGAAATATTAAAGAATGTCAATGTTGTATTCGATATATTTACATCAGGTTCAATATATTTAATATTTGTTCCTGTATTCCTTTATATTTACGCTTATAATATAAATAAGTTGCAAAACATAAGCCCCATTCCAACTTGCTCAGGATGAATGGGGCTACAGAATTACTAATCTTTGCAATACTCAGAACCAAATTACTATTCCGCACATACACACCAGATTCACCCAACCCACTTTCGGCAGCGGCGGATGAGTGATTAACACTTGCTGCCATCCTGGAGATTCGTAGTACATACCATCTTTGGCGATACTCAATGAGAAGACACGCTCATCGCCGTCATCATTATACTGAGTTGCCTAAGCGCGTATATTTCGGTGTTGGTCTCAGCGTGTTTTATGAGACCTATTTCCTATTCCCAATATTCTGAGGCGAAGTGGCAAGAATAGCTCGTAAAAATTTATGTAAGATTCATGCCAATCGCGTACCGAAAATGCTATACTATAAACTATATTTAAAAATTCCTTCGCCGGAAATGGTGGTGTGCATGAATATAAATAGAGGCGATTTTATTTTGGGATGGCATTCTGGTGGAAAAATATCTCAAAACATTTTTGCCGGTTGAAAAAAAGAGGGTTTTTTATTTTGACGTGGAATTCAGGGAATTGTTATTTTATATAGACCCATTCACTTTTTTCATTTATTAAAGAGTAGAAAATAGAATATGAATCTTTTTTCCATCAGGTTAGTCTTGGCGAGTATATGAAAATTGGGTTAAAAATATTGAGTGCCAGTGGCGCCTCCTTCCTTTTCTTAATAGCCGTTGGTTATTTTTTAAGTGGGGTCCGAATTCTGGAGACTAAGGATAGCACCCTTGAGACTTTAATCTCACTGTTGTTTGCCTTACTTGCTTGTTTTGCCCTGGCCTGGGTAAATACACGGTCACTCTGGCGATCTATTGGGGGTGCGCTTGGAGGACTGTTACTTGGTTTCCCCATTGGCTATTTACTCCTGGCGCCATTAGCTTCCAATCTTACCGAATTTTTGTTCCCACTGAGCAATCTTGGCCTTTCAGGTTCACTGGGCGGAGCCTGGTTGTTGTTGAGCATCGTGATCACGCTGGAAGTTTTGACCGACCGGGTGATTACAAACTATCGATGGTTAATGCTCTTAATCGGAGTGACTGTTGTTGTGATCATCGTTTACGTTATTGAATTGATTTCCGCCACATTTGGTCTGACCAGCAGTCAAGCTGTTGTAAAATTTTCGGTGTATACACCTCTGATTTGGGGTCTCATTGTTGGGGCAACTAATCTCCGATCTTCTAAGCACATGCAAAAGGGAGAAAAAGATGGGCACGCTAAGTAAAATAAATCAAATACTATCCTTTTTTATCATTCTGGCCTTGCTGGGAACATCCTTAGTGGTCCCCATCCAACGGGCTGAAGCTGCAGAGCTTTTCAGCCCTATTCGAAATTTATCGGGTTTTGGAACTAATTCACTCGCCGCAAACGATGACTCGTCCACCGGGGTTATACCAATCGGCTTTACTATTAATTTCTTTAATAAAGAACATAGCACCCTGTATGTAAATAACAATGGAAACATAACATTTGATGCACCCCAGTATATATACACTCCATATGACCTAACAAGCACAACACGTGAAATCATAGCAGCTTTTTTCAGTGACGTAGATACCCGCAACATTGGTTCATCTCTGGTCACTTTTGGCAATGACACCATAAATGGACATCAAGCTTTTGGGGTTAATTATTTCAATGTTGGTTACTACAAAAGTCATTCTGACAAGCTTAATAGTTTCCAGTTGATATTAATTGACCGCTCTGATGTTGGATCGGGTGATTTCGATATTGAGTTTAACTATGACAAAATTCAGTGGGAAACAGGTGATGCCAGCGAGGGCGCAGCGGGACTAGGTGGTCATTCTGCTAGGGTAGGTTTCTCGAATGGCTCAAGCACCTTAGGAACCTTTTTTGAATTGCCAGGTTCGGCCAACAATAGCACATTCCTGGATTCGAATCTGGTGACCGGATTGAAGTATAACTCTTTCAACAATAATGTTCTCGGACGATTTCAATTTCAGACTCGCAATGGCACGATCAATATTGATCACAACCCTCTGATTCTCATTCCAGGCATTGCAGGTTCAAGAATGGAAAATGATCCCAACCTGGATGGTATATATGATGAGGTTTGGCCGAATACGAATGGTCTTATCATTTCAGGTGATGACGATTTTTTGCGAGCACTCAAACTGAATTCTTCCGGCAAAGGCCCCTATACCAGTGAAAACAAGTATAAAACCATGCGGGTGGGCGATATGTTACGATCCGTTCCCGTGCCATTAAACCCTGACATGGATTATTATTTTTCAACAGTCAAGTTTTTCACCGAACAACGTCATTACGAAGAATACGGTGACAACCCCAACTTTTTTGTCTGCCCTTACGACTGGCGCAAACATATTCCTGATATCGCAAACGGAGCACTGAACAATACACTTGATAAGTGTATTGCCGAGGCCTTGCTAAAAAATCCGGGAAAGACCAAGGTGGATATCCTGGCCCACAGCATGGGTGGACTTATCGCACGGTATTATGTTTCCAATCCATCGCGCGCCAGCAAAGTAGAACATCTGGTCACGCTAGGCACGCCATATTTAGGGGCTCCAAAGATTGCTCAGGCTACAATCGACAAAATGTGTTTTGTAGAAAAAGAAATTTCGGTAGCAACTGAGATAGTAACTGTTTGCTTTTCCAATGTGGATACGCTCAAGGAAATAGCTCAAAACTTCCCATCCATTTATGAAATTGCCCCAGGCAAGGATTTTTTCAAAGTTTATAAAGGCTATATTTTTCGCGACTGGGATAAAAATGGAGATGGAGTCACGGATGGCTGGCTGGATTATTCTGCTTCCTATGCTATGCTAGCAGCGCGAAATGCAACCTTAGCGGCCAATGCACAAAATATGTACTATGGTTCTGTAGGTGGATGGGCAAATGGCGGCACAAATGGGGTCAAGGTCTTAATGATCGTGGGGTCAGGACTGCCCACCCTTACCCGTTTGTGGGAATCGCAAGAGCCTGACTGGTGGAATCCATCCAACAAGCGTATAGTATATAAAATTTATCCCGGCACTGGCGATGGTACGGTTCCATTAAATAGCGCCAACATGCGTAACCCTTATACCGGTGTCAACTTGAGCGCAAATGTTCCCACCGTATATTACAAACTGAAACATGAAGAATTACCCATAAAAACTGAGGTCTTACAAGTTGTGGCATCTTTCTTTGAAAATAGTCAAAACTTGGTCAACAACGCTAATCGTCTTTCCAGCATGCAGAAAAATGGTTTGTGCACCTCCAATAAAGATGCGGGGCAAGAACCCTGCGTTAGCGATCTTGCGGTTGGGTCACAGACAAGCAACAGCCCCGGCTTGGACCCCTTTCCTCTCAATGGCCAATTCCTGACTTTCAAAGGCGCTGCGACATTGGAAGTGATCGATCAGTACGGGAACCGGATCGGCTTATTGGGTTCTGACAATACCTACGAGGTAAATGTTCCGGGCGCAGGCTTCTACCCACTTGATAATGCTTTTTCGGTCTTTTTACCCAACGATCGAACTTATCAGATATTGGTAGATGGGCAGACTCGCACGCAAGGTCTGGTAACTATTCAACAATATGTTAATGACAATGTAGAATCAACCACAGTCTACAACCCACTTCTGTTAGGAGAAAACAGCTCAGCATCGCTGAGTTTCGATCCAAATAGCCCGGCAGGCAGCTTCGCGATCGATGAGAACGGAGATAGCATCACAGATAGCCAGGCTGATGTGGCAATTGTGCTTAATGGCGAACAAAGTATGGATACTACTGCTCCTTTAACTACCATTCGGGTTGATGGAACTCGATCATTGAATGGCTGGTACACAGGGACGGTTACAGTAACGATCACTGCCGTAGATAATCCGGGGGGGGTTGGCGTAAATAATGTTGAATACTCCTTCGATAGTGGTCAAACTATCCATGATTATACCGGGCCATTCACAATGGACGCAAACACTCATTATCAAATTATGGCGCGATCCATTGATTTTGCGGGCAACAGTTCTTGGCAATCCGTACTTCCACTTTACTCACAGATATCCGATGCTGCTAAGGATGGGTGGGTCCTTGAATCGACTGAAAAAAGCAATCAGGGCCGCACCCTGAATTCCACAACCACTACCTTCCGGCTTGGAGATGATGCAACCAAAAAACAATATCGCAGCATCCTGTCTTTCGGTACTGCCAGCCTGCCGGATAATGCAGTGATTACGAAGGTCACACTCAATGTAAAAAAACAGAGTGTAACTGGCCGTGACAACCCGGTCACAATGTTCCAAGGTTTCCTGGTGGATGTCAAAAAAGGCTCATTTGGTACATCGGCTGCTCTGCAAACTTCAGATTTCCAGACAGTTGCATGCAAAACCTTAGGCCCATTCACACCTACCATTGCAAATAATTGGTATAGCTTTGACATAAGCACTGCAAAAGATTGCATCAATCAATTGGGTGCATCAGGAGGCATTACGCAAATGCGTCTGCGCTTCAAACTCGACGATAACAACAACACTATCGCAAATTACATCAGTCTGTATAGTGGCAATGCTTCTGCGGCATTACGTCCACAGTTAATCATTGAGTATTATGTGCCGTAAACTTGCGATTAGGTGATTTCCTAGACTAGTTTCTTCGATAAATGCGCAGAAGCAGGTTCTGACAAGTGGACGCCTGCCAATGGTCATGATTTGTTTCTGCACATTGGTAAGAGAAGAAAAATGAAATTTCTTACGAAAACATTAGATTAAGAGCAATATGGCGCAGGACAGCAAAATTTTTAGGCGCTTGGTCTTTCCGCACACGGCTATGATCTTCATTCATGGAGACATCCAAGGTCCAATGAAGTTCATTCTCGATCCCCAGTGTTTGCGAACAGCATAAAGAATGCGTTCAGCATTGCTGGGCAAACTTGTGATGAAATAGCGCACCACTTAGGTCTCCTTTTCGCCAATAATACGTGTGCGAATGACCATAGCAATACTTTTTAACCCAACCCAACTGTCTACTGGCGTATCAAGCAAAGACATTCAGGATTAGATGTACTCAAACATTCTCGAATATCAATCCTACCGTGCCCCTTGCTGATAGTCTTTGTATAGTTCAAGGATGAACATTTTAAATTTTGGGCCTGATCAACTTCGAACAACATCGAAATATCATCAAACAGGTGTCCCTGATTCTTTTTGACGCTCAAAACATAGTCTGCTTCAGCCTCAATATTGGTTTTCGCAATGTGGATTTGCGTACCCATGGCGTCAATCGTTATGATGCACCCTGAAATCGCCAAAATTTTGAGCAATTCAGGGATAGCCGTGATCTCGTTTGATTAATCATCCACTTTACGCTGCCGCAAGACGCGGTGATTACTCGCTGCCCAGGCACTTGCCATCCAGGCTGATAATCTGCCATTGAGTGATTTCGTTGACTGTAAATACCCATTTATAGAATGCTGTCTGAAATTCTTGAGCATTGATCAGCGAAAATACACGCCCAAAAGTGTCATGCGATGGTATTCCTTTTGGCAATTCTAAAAAGGTTTTTAACCAGATTATCTTGTTATTACCAAAGCTTTCAATATCGACCCGGCTTTCTGTTCCACATATTACTACTCAAATGGCTATTGTGAAAATATTAATCAGGCTGTGCTCTTTTGTCCGGTCTATCCGTGGATCGTTTACTTTACTAAAATACGTTTCTATCAGCGCTAACGGCTTTTTCGGCATGGCTACCTCCTTCAAGATAGCCAGTTTTACCTATTTTTTGATTCATTCACCCTACCTGAACCGGGGGTGTGTCCTAAAGTTTCGGCAAATATTTTTGATGAATGGAATTTATTTACCTGTTTGGCTAGATTAAGCGGTCAGAGGCCCCATCCCCGGCACCTGTCCCGTCCATGAATAAGATGAGCGCAACAAGTTACGTTAGACGGGGAAGGGTGAAGTTCTTAACCTGGGCAGAAAGTGTGGCTGACCGCCCAGGTTCCGCCCAAGACCCCTCATTTCCCCGCTACAAACATGCCTGAGAATGGCATAAAATTTCAAAATATCTGTGCCAGGAAGCATTCAATCTAAAGTTTCCGAAATATTAGGACACACCCCTGAACCGGATTAAGATTGATATCCCTCTCCTATCCTTGTATAATAAAATCAAATACCTGACAAGCAATTAAAAAGTTCGGCATCCACTGGCTGGTTTCCCACAAACACCTGGCCACAAAACTCACACTTCGAGTGAGACGCAATAAGCTACGAAAAAAATAAAGACAGTTCTACTTTATTGACGGAGGCTTTGTATGGTTTCCAAAAAGAGCATTGCGATCGTTGTAACCGCAATCCTTGGGGGTTTACTCATTCAGATGCTGATGACGGAAGCTGTTCAAGCCGCGCCAGTAGAGATCATAAAAAGCGCAGCAACCACAACTTCACATTGTCCTGCCTCAATCGTATTCGGAGAAACGATCGATTGTACAATAGCGGCCGCAGCCGAGACGGACACATATTCATTCAGCGCAAATGCCGGCGATAAAGTGCTGGTGCGCATGAGCAAGGCATCTGGCACAATCTGGCCCGAGCTAAATATAAACAGCCCGGATGGGACAAAGCTGTGCGAGGCATATTCAACCGCTGCTGCTGAAATCGCCAGCTGTACTTTACCGAGCAGTGGAATGTATTCCATCCTGGCCTTTGACCACTCCCTGAGCGAAACGGGAGATTACAACCTTTATCTGCAGCGCCTGAACAACCCCGGCGGACCAGTACCGATCAAACTCGGTCAGACACTCTCCGCTTCCATCCTGACCCCCGCCGAAGCGGATACCTATACATTTACCGTCAATGCAGCCGATAAGGTTTTGGTCCGCATGAGCAAATCAACTGGCACCATCTGGCCCGAAATCAGAATTTACGGGCCGGATGGAACAAAACTGTGCCAGGCATATTCAACCGCTGCTGCTGAAATCGCCAGCTGTACCCTTTCTAGTGCTGGCAAGTACAGCATCCTGGCTTATGATCATTTCCTGACCGAAACAGGGGATTACAACCTCTATCTGCAGCGCCTGAATAACCCCGGCGGACCAGTACCGATCAGTATCGGCCAGACACTCTCCGCTTCCATCCTGACCCCCGCCGAAGCGGATACCTATACATTTACCGTCAATGCAGCCGATAAGGTTTTGGTCCGCATGAGCAAATCAGCAGGCACCATCTGGCCCGAAATCAGGATTTACGGGCCAGATGGAACAAAACTGTGCCAGGCATATTCGACCGATGCTGCCGAAATCGCCAGTTGTACCCTTTCGAGTGCTGGCAAGTACAGCATCCTGGCCTATGATCATTTCCTGACCGAAACGGGAGATTACAACCTCTATCTACAGCGCCTGAATAACCCAGGAGGCGTCCGCTCGATCCTGTATGGTCAGACCTTGCCTGGCTCCATCCTGTCACCCGCCCATGCGCAAAGCTACAGTGTGATCGCTGTCGCCGGCGATAAGCTCTTGGTCAGGATGAGTAAAAGCGCTGGAACAATCTGGCCCCAGGTTAGTGTTTTTTCACCCACAGGCGCAAAGTTATGCGAAACCTATGGCACTGACTCTACTCAGATCGCCAGCTGCACATTGCCGATCTCTGGAAAGTACTTCATCCTCGCTTATGATCATTTCAGAACGGAAACCGGTACTTACAATATTTATGTCCAGCGTTTGAATAAACCCGGATACCCGGTGACCGTATCTGGCAATGCTGGGGCTGCCGGGGTCAAACTTACTTACCTGGACGGGGTAACCAAAACGGTAACAGCGAATGCAAACGCCAATTATGCCTTCGCTGTCCAAAATGGTTGGTCGGGCAAGCTGACCCCATCGAAAACGGGTGTCACCTTTACTCCCGCATTTCGAAATTATGTTAATCTGGCCGCGAATAAAGTTGGTCAAAATTTCATGATCAACAAAAAGGCAGTCTTTGTCTCGAATGGGGCAAGCGACGGCTATTTGCTCGAATCGACTGAAACAAGCAGTGTGGCCGGTTGGCTCAATCTGACCGGCCCAAGCCTGAACCTTGGCGATGATTTCAAAAACCGACAACTCCTATCAATCCTATCCTTTCCAACCGCAACTCTGCCGGATAAGGCGGTTGTTCTCTCTGCCACCCTCAAGATAAGGAAGCAAAGCGGGCTGGGCCTGAACCCTATTGGACCCCTCGGACAACTGATGGTGGAGATCAGCAAACCCTACTTTGGCGCCTCGCCCAATCTTCAGCTGGACGATTTCTCCGCCAGCGGGCTCCCAGCCGGATTGGTTGGTGCCACGCCGGTCGCTGGATTATATACCGCCAAAATAAGCAACACCGTACTCAAGCAGATCAATTTGCTTGGGTGGACCCAACTGCGCTTGCGTTTTCAAAAAGATGACAACAACGACCTCAAGCCCAACCAGTTGTTGTTTTTTAGCGGCAATACCCCAACAACAGCCTATCGGCCAGTACTCGAGATAATTTATTACACACCGTAAAGCCGCCAATATCCTCACCACCTGTTTATAAGGGGCGCATGGCATGCGCCCCTTATAAACAGGCACGCTTCGCCGCTCGTACGATATAGACACACACAGCTTTTTTGGGTTTTCTCAGTGGTCTCTGCGCGCTCCGTGGTAAATTGTTTTTCGCGCAGCGTCTCGGCTTGTCCGAGTTAAAGTGGAAGGCAAGTTTATAAAACAACCCATCTACATTAAAGATTGCTTCATATGGGTTGTTGTAACCAGGTTTGGTCAATCTTACGCAGATAGCAAATCCGAAAAGGCAATATACTCACCGGGCAAACCCGAAATCGTCAGGTTACTGATCAACTGACCCGCATCGATCAAACGCTTCAGGCTGCGCTGAGTCATTTCCGGCCGCCAGCCAAAAAGTTTTTGTACGTCTTTGGCCTGGACCGCTCCCATAGAACGAAAATAAAGCCATATCAGCTTATCACGCGCCTGCGACTCTGGGATCAGTCGTGCCTGCTCAGGCAGGTCCGGGTAATGATGCGGGACAAGATCATAAATAAAAGCATACTTCCAGGCCCCAGCTTCGGCTACTCCCACCGGCAGGATCTTCATATCACTTTGTAAAACTTCCAGGGCACGACTGAACTCGGAATCGCTCAGTTTGCTGGTCAACCTGGCAGCCTTGCGTAAATCAATGGTGTTGAGCGCCCCTTCACTTAACAACGCTTCATATACCTGTTTTGCCGCCAGGGTTAGTAGACCTTGCTCATAAAGCAGCAGATGATCCTCTTCTGGAGAACCATAATTCTCGGTTAGTGCATAAAAATAAGGTGCAATTTCAAGCGAGATCAGGGTGGCCTTCTTGCGCAGCATTTTGGCATAATACCAGCGGCGTTTACCCAAGGCACCATCCTTCCAGCCCCAGGTAACATGCCCGGGATCATCATGCCCATCAGCCACGGGCCGGTCTCCAGCTACGGTTACCCACAGATTGGGCAGCGTAATCCCCTTGATCGGCCAAAAATAGGCAAAACCGCGCTCATTTACCCACTTCAGAGCCTGATCTGGCGTATGAATACGCGCAGCAGGCGCCAGGTGAAAAGTACGCGCACGGTAAGTATTCAGTAATTCAATCGGGATTTCAGTCAGATCAGAAGACATACGTAGATTTAAGTTCCAGTAAATAAGTTTAGCTCTATGGAATGAAATTTTCTGGCATTTGAACAGTAACCACCTCGCCTCGCACAGTCACCTCGCCCCGCGCTATCACACTCGCTTCGATCACCACTTTCCGACCCTTTATCTCTTTGACCCTGCCGCGAATTTCCAGAACACAATCAATTGGGGTTGGTTTCAGATAGTTTACATTCAGCGCAGCGGTCACAAATCTAAAGGCGGGCTCGCTATCCATTTCACGCCCTTCCGCACGGTACATGGCCGCCGCGGCTGTACCCGTACAGTGGCAATCGATCAGTGATGCCAGCAAACCACCGTAAACAAAGCCCGGGATAGCTGTGTGATAGGGTTGGGGTTGGAAAAATGTCTGGCTTTCCTCCCCGTCCCAATGCGTTTTAATCTGGTGTCCCTGCTGGTTAAGGCTTCCACAGCCATAGCAATGAGCTACGTTTTCGGGATAGTAATCTTGAAAAGCACTGGATGATTTCATATTTACACAAATAATCCTTTTAAAGCCTGTCTCCATTGGGGATCAGAGCGCAGAATGGTGTTATCGCTGAATTGATCCAGCCCGCCCAAGAGACCCTTTTTGGCGATGCGCATTACTTCCGGATCAGTCAGTGTGGACACAATGGCGGAACTTATATTTTCGGCCTGGATCACCATAAATGGTCGACCGTGAAATGAGCTGACCTTCTCAGGCATGGGCTGAGTAAGTCCCAGTTGATTGTGTTTTTGAACCAACAACTCACAGGCAGCACCCAACGCAGCTGCCCGCTCCTGCCAGGTGGCGGCCACCTGCACCTGCCAGAGCACAGGACTCATCTGGACGGCGCAGGTCAATTTCTTAAAAGCCGTTCCAAACCATTTAGGGTAGGGAGCATACTGTTTTTCCATCAAAAAGCACAAAGACATAATATCCCGCACCAGGCGCGAACCCATCAAAGCTGACCCCAGTTCATCCTCCACAAAGCCCGCCCGCTGCATTAACGCATCTTCTTGCCCAATCCGGTCCCAACCGCTTGATAGAAGATAAAGCCAGACCTGCTGCGGATAATAAGCAAGCTGCCGGCGCAGTTGGGTCAACTGCCCATGATTATCATAAAAAACTCTACCGGCTGTCATCGCCCGCAAAATCTGGGAGGAAAAGCTAAGCCAATCGGCTGGCACAAGTTGCTCACACATATCCCAGCCCATTTCCTGCCGGGTAAAATCTGGCAGGCTGATGATCTGAACGCGATGATTGACCTCCCCCGCCTTGGGATCATCGTCCATAAAGAAAAACGCAGGCCCCTCAGGCGAGGCGCGTGTACCCAGCGGAAAGCCAAGAAAATGGGTTGGCAGCTGTTTGCGCAGCATATCATCCACCTGAGCTGACAATTCCAATTGTTCTACGGGCAGGAACAGCTGCATGCGCGGGGCCCAACAATGATCCATCGACATAGGCGTGTCAAAACCAAGCACCTCACTTCCGTAACCGATCAGAGCTGCAGCGTGTGGCAGCCCCGGAAAGTTTGCATCCAGTAAAGGACGCACCAACTGGTGATAATATTTTTCAGCAAGCTCAAGGGCAGGTATGAATTCAGGCATAAGATTCTTCTCTTTGAATTAATATTTATTGGTGCCCCAGCAACTTAAGGGCAGCGATGATAGCCGGGTCGGTATCAAAGGTGAACGTATTCCAGTCGGCAAAAGCCTGAACATCCGGTTTGATTCCATCTTTTTCCCAGTTGGCATGCGAAACAGGCGGATCAAAACGCTCTTCAGCAATCCAGGCTCGCGACCCGTCAGAAAATGTTTTCGAAATCAGAACTTCAACATTTCCAAGCGTTGTCACTCCAACGATTTTGGCTCGCCCAATGTCCTGCAGGATACCGGAAAAGATTTCGCCATAACTAACGGTATTCTCCCCCACCAAAACCACCAATGGAATTTCCTGGGAATTATGAACCGGATGAGCGCGGATCTCGAGCGGAATACTCTCCTTACGGGTAATATAACTTCCCAAATTACCATGCGCAAAAAAAGCAATAATCGGTTCAAACAGGTCACTCGCACCACCGCCATTCTGACGGTTATCAAGGATTAATCCGTCCAATTGCCCAAATTGTTGAAGTGCAGTCAGGACTTGCGGAGGAATGGTTTCATCGAAAAATGAGGGCAGAAAGATATAACCAATCCGTGCGCCGTCTTTCGTCTTCACCAGCCGAGCGTCCACCTTCAGGCTCGAAGTAATCCGATTGCGCAGCAACATGACCTGGCGTACGTCTCCTCCAGGAGATTGAACGGTCAAAACCAGGGCACTGCACTGTGGCCCACGCACCCGCCAGTTATTTGATTCTCCGTTTTCCACCAAAGGCAAACCATCCACTGTCAGCAAGCTGTCGTGGGCCTTCAAACCGGCATGTTCTGCGGGTGAATTTGGATAAACTGCTACGATGGTCATTACCTTTTTTTCTATCAACGTCTCGATCAACACGCCAATGCCGACAAAATCACTATGCCCGGACAGCTCCTCATCCACCCGCGTCACTTCACTGGGAGATTGGAATTGGGAATGCTCATCATTCAATGCCTGCACCAGGTTTTCCATCTCAAGGTAATATGCGCTGGTTGTCAATCCTGCCTTGATCTTCTCCCGAGTTTTTGCTACCAGGCCAACCCAATCCACCCCATTAAAATCCGGGTACAGATATTCCTGGCTGACACTCTTTGTCAACTCAGTAAAGACTTCCAATTGCTGTTTCTTTGTCAACTCCGGGTTCTTATCCTCAGCCACAGGCGTTGGTGAAGCATAGCTTACACGTGGCGCAAGCGTAGACACGGGACCCCGACATTCATCTGGAATGTATAAACCCTCAGTCAAGGGTGTGGGTGAAGGCGTCGGGGTGGAAACTGGGGTAGAACTTGGTAATGGAGTAGCGCTGGGTAACGGAGTGGGGGTTACCAGGGTAAAAGCCTGTGTCACATAATTACACGAAAGGCTCAAAAATAAAATAAGGGACAGGCTTAACAAACCAAAAATGGTAGGGTGAATTTTCCTGATTTTCATAAGAACCGCATTACCCAAATCTGAACGATATAAACTGGATCCTAGTTATACAAGACCCAGACAACACCCGATATCACAAATAAAATTAATCCAATACCCGCGGCAAGTGTCAAACGAAACCGAATGCCTTGCAGGAATTTCCGCCAACCGCGCGAAGGCTGTCGACGTGAATTTTCAGTGATGGCCTGCTTTATAAATGACACTCCTGCCAGTGCAGAGACCAGCCAGACCAGGATAAGAGGTAAGTACGTGCTCCAATTTGTCTTGTTCATAAAGCCTATTCTAATCGAATTCATCCAGACGGACCAATATCCCCTTTATCTGCAAAATAGGAACCTTTTTTATATCGTCAAGAATATCGTTGGATGTGAGTATAATATGAGTAATATTATCTATTTTTATCAATTTACGAGTGATGCTCAAAATAAATCCCAGGTCACATGTTTTTTTTACCAATAATGCATCTTTTAACTTCCCCACTCGTAATTAAGTAGATAATGTCAATTTCTCGTATAATTAACATAGCCAACGATTCAGGTTTGGCACAAACTCACCCCCCTTTTTTTTGCGGAAGGAGCCATATCGATGCGCTACCCTGCAGGCAGACTTATCGGTAATCAATTAATATCCATCAAAAATCCTGTTTTTATTCTAATGTGAGTGCAAAACGAGAAACCCGTATTAGTTCCCATATTTTTAACAAGGAGATCATATGAGTGTTTTATTTGGCATGCTGGTTGGGTTTATAGCCTGGTTTATCCTTCGCTATATCCTGACTTCGTTTTATACCGTCGACCAGAACGAGCGGGCGGTTAAAACAGTTTTTGGACGGGCAGAACGCGTGGGTAATGCCATGACTGCCGATTCTCCGTTGGGCGAAACGCTCACCGAAGAACACAAATTGCGCTACAACTATCCACAGGTACGCGTCATCCCACCCGGTGGACCTTATTTCAAATGGCCCTGGGAAAAAATCTATAAAGTTTCGATTGCAACCCAAACAATCAATATGGCCCAGGATCCCGAAGATCCTAATGCAAATTACAAAGGAACACTCCTGGAAGCCGTTACCAAGGATCAACTTAATACCGGACTGACGGGACAAATCCGCTACAGGGTCGCAGAGAGCAACCTGTACGCTTATCTTTTCGGAGTCAAACGACCAATTTTGCATGTCATGGGCTATTTTGTCTCGGTCCTACGCGAACGAATCGCCAGCTTTGAGGCACCCCAGCAGGAAGAAGAACGCGGTGGGCAGATGAGCATCGTCACAGGTGTCTCCATCAATGACTTGCGTAAAAATCTGCGCGACCTGAACGAACACATGGAACGTGAGTGCGCCTCATCTGCTGCGCGCTATGGCATCATCCTGGATGCATCTTTGATCACAGGGATCGACCCCCCTCCAGATGTTGAATCCGCCCTGGCTGCCATCAATACCGCCCACAACCAGATTTCCTCCGATATCAGCCTGGCCCAGGCCTCTGCCGATCAGAAGATCGTTCAATCACGCCGTGCCGTGGAAATTGAAACCCTGAATGCCCAGGCTGAGGTTGAACCCCTGAGCGCCCTGGCTGACCAACTTTACCTGCTCCAAAAAAGTGGTCCGGATGCCTTGCAAGCTTACTTACGCAACGTTCGCCTGCGACTTTATACCCATGCCCAACAGATCATAAGAGAGGTGCGCTAATGGATACCATTGTTCAGTTTTTTATTGGTGCCCTGATCACGTTTCTCGGAATGTGGTTTGTCATCCCGATTATTTTATTTTTTCTGAGATTACTTGGTCTTTACACTATAGTCGAAGAAGGTACCTGGCAGGTTTTTGTGCTTTTTGGACGTGTAGCCGGCATTCTTTCAGAACCGGGTCTGCATATTCTGCCACTACGGTTGGGCGTTAGCGCGTTCCTGGTTAACTGGCTGGGCAGTCGCCGGGTGTTGGATATGCGCCTGGACCAACAATACTTGCGCAGCAATCCGGTCAACTCGGAAGAAGGCGCACCGATGGGTGTTGGCATCTGGTATGAAATGTATATCAGCGAACCGGTCTCCTACCTGTTCAAAAATGCAGACCCACGCGGGTCTCTGGCTGCCAATGTCAGCAATGCAGTCGTACGCTCTCTCAGCAATATGCCCCTCGAACAAATGCTGGTCAACCGGCACAGCATGAGCCGCATGGTGCGCGAAGAAGTCTCACCACGTTCCCACGAGTGGGGATACAAGCTAGGCTCGGTCTATATCCGCAAAGTCCACTTCCGGGACGTCGGTATGATCCAACAGATTGAGGCCAAGGTTGTAAACCGCTTGCGCCAGGTTACCTCTGCCATCAAACAGGATGGCGCCAACCAGGTTAACATCATCACCAGTACCGCAGACCGCCAGGCAGCCATCGAATTCGCCAAAGCCGGCGCAATCCGACCAAAAATCGTCGGGCAGGCTATGCAAGCCATCACCGCCAACCGCGAAGTGGCAGATGCCGTCTTTGAGATACTTGAGACCCAAAAAATTCTGGATAGCAAAGGTTCATTAAGCCTGATCCCGGCCAACAGCGAACTGCTCAGCAAGTTACTCGTAGCGGGCAAACCCTAATACGCACTTTATCATGATCCAAGGACTTCCAGTGACCAATCGAATAAGATAGTCATTGGAAGTCTTCCATTTACCCTTTTTATATCGAAAAAATAAAAGCCCAACCCATCCAGCACAAAATGAGTTACCTCATTTCTAATAAAAGGAAAAACAATGTTGAACTTTCTCGCAATTCGCAACAAAGAAATCACCCTGGCCGAATTTCTGGCAAATCTTTCTGTAACTCGTACTGACTTGCGCAACCTGACCAACGAGATGATTGACAACATGTTGGAAAAAATCTCTACCTGCAACGACGCCGATGTCACCTTTGTACCAGATGACCCCAATAAACACGACAGTTATGCTACCAACCCGGCAGAAGCAGATATGGCCTGGACCCTGGGACACGTAATCGTGCACGCAACTGCATCTTCCGAAGAATCGGCTGCCCTGGCCGCTGAAATGGCACGCGGCGTGTCTCATCACGGACGATCCAGATCTGAAATCCCCTGGGAACAGATGACAACCATCGCGGGCTGCCGCCAACGCCTGGAAGAAAGCCGCCGTATGCGCCTGGCAAGCCTGGAAATGTGGCCAGATGCAGCCCACATGGATATGGAGTACGAAGCCTGGCCAAAAGGACCCCAAATCAATACCACCGGGCGTTTTGTCTTTGGCTTAATGCACGACGATGATCATTTGGGGCAGATCGGCGAGATCGTAAGGCAGTCTCACGCTGCACGATCCGTATAAGCACATTCAACGATCGAAAAAAAAGATCTACACCCGGCATAAAAAAAACGCAGCTTTAGGCTGCGTTTTTTTTATAGTATGCTAATTTATTACAGGTAACCAGACATCAAATTGACTACCCTTGCCCAATTCAGTCGTGAAAGTGATTTTCCCTGCATGTTTGTCAAGGATGGAACGAACAATAAACAATCCAATCCCGGTCCCCTGAACTTCTTCAAATACTGCATTCGATCCACGGAAAAATCGATTAAACAACATTGGTAAATCCTCGCTTGGAATACCCATACCGTTATCAATTACCGAAACCAGGATACCCGCATTTTCCCGCTGCAAGCGAACATGCACCTTGCCACCTGCGTGGTTGAATTTGATTGCATTCCCAACCAGATTGGTAAAGACCTGGTTCATGGCGCTTTCATCGGCCTTGACATTAAACGTAGGTTCTCCAACTGGAAGGAGCGATTCATAAGAAATGCTGATATTTTTTTCACGGGCTGTCAATTCAAAATGCTGCACGGTATTGCTAACGACAGACGTTATCTCCACCGGACGGAAGTTAAATTGGAAGCGATCACTTTCCAAGCGGCCCGCACTCAACAGATCCTCAACAAGTACGCGCTCGCGGTTTAATTCACCGACTAAAACACCCCAATACTCGTCGAAATCCGTATGATCCAGGTTGCCATCGATCAGATTGGTCATTAAGAGCATGGTTGCAATTGGAGTTCGAAGTTCGTGGGTAGCCCGATTGATGAAATCCGACTTCATTTGCTCCAGGCGTGTGCGTTCGCTGATATCACGGATGATCGCAATGACTTCGTCACTGCTAATGTTTTGGAAACGCGATTCATAAAAATGAGTGGATTCGCCTAATCGCTGACTGAATTCCATCAATTGTACCTGCCCACTTTCAAAGGAACGCTCAATGCAAATCCTGGCTTCTGCCGCCGAAACTTCATCCAGAATATCATAGAATGTATAACCAATGATTTGACTTTGAGGGATTACCAGCAGATCGGTGGACATTGCCTTGTAATCCAGAATGACTCCATCCCGCCGGATACGGAAGATCAAATCTGGGATTGCACTCAATAATGCCAGATTCTGGGCTTCGCTTTGGCGAAGTGTGCTCTCCATCACCATACGGTGGGTTATATCCTGGTGTGTACCCGACATTAATAATGGCTTTCCATCGCTGGTCCACGAAGTAATTTTGCCCCTGTCCAGAACCCAGACCCAAAAGCCATCCTTATGAAACATGCGAACTTCCGCCTCATAATAATCCAACTCACCCTTGAAGTGTTTTTGTATTAATTCTGTCGAGAGTTTCAAATCATCAGGTTGTGTATATTTTTCCCAGGTCGCAATCGAAACTGGATCAAGCTCATTCAACGAGTACCCAATGATATTTGCCCAGCGTTCATTGACGATAACCTCGCCTGTCTGGATATTCCACTCCCATGTTCCAGCATTCGTCCCTTCCAGGATACTTGAAAGCCTGTTGCGTTCAGCGGCCAGCAAATCAGCAGCTTTTTTACGTTCGGTAATATCGAAAAAAGTAACAACGGCACCTGTTGCCAGCCCATTTACCAACTGGGGGAAAGACCAATACTCAACCGGGAAGCAGGTGCGATCTGCTCTCCACAAGACTTCATCGTCCTGATGTACATCATTGCCATCCCTCAGCGCCTTAATAATATTGCATTCTTCAATATTCATGCGGCTTCCATCAGCCCAGGAGTGATGAATTAACCAATGCATATTTTGACCGAGCATCTGACTTGCGTCACGATAGCCCAGCATCCGCAGACAGGCAGGATTGGCAAATGTACAATTTCCATTCAGATCCATACCATATATTGCTTCTGCGGTTGAGTTCAAGAGTAAAAGCACCTGGCTCTCACTCTTTTTCAGTGTGACTTCAGCCTGTTTTAATTCTGTCAAATCCCAATTAATACCATTAACCCGCAAGGCTCGTCCGGAAAAATCGCGCTCCACGCGCGCAGCCGCACCCAGATAACGCACCTCACCTGAAAGCAGGATAATCCGAAACTCAGTAGTGAAAACGGCTTTCCCATTTACTGCAGCCGTCAGTAAAGCCTCGGTTGCAGGAAGGTCCTCAGGGTGAATTGCATTCCGCCAGGTATCATAAACTGGCATGATATCAGTGGGCATGCCAAAAAGGTTAAACATGCGTTCATTCCATGTCAGAAAGTTGGACGATACATGCCAACTCCACACACCAATGCCACCAGCCTTGGTGGCCATATCCAGACGCGATAAGGTGTACTGCAATTCTCCGGCTGTTTTTTGGTGCTCCTGAATTTCAGACTCAAGTGCCGCTTTAGCCGCGAAGGTTCGCCAGGCTTCGGATGTAGCTTTTTGATTCAGGCGAACCAGGGAGCCAACCAATAAGGAAAGTATAAAACCGATCAATGCCACAAATAACGGTAAATAATTAATACTCTTGGCCAAAAAGCTTTTAGCCGGGCGGGACTGAATCGTAAACCGATGCCCCAGGATACTCGTCATCACGGTAACTTCCGAACTGCTTGCTTGATTCTCGTCCCAACCTGCTTGCTTATATATTTGAGCAACATCATCGATCGAAATCGCACTGACCAGATCATCCTTGGTTTCTTGCATTTCCTGGCTGGCTAGCGAAATCTTAAGCCAGTCCTGCACTCGAAATACAGCCAGGATAAAGCCGTCAAATTTCCCCTGATGCGATATTGGAAAATAAATAAGAAAACCCTTTCCACCCTGAATCAGATCGATCGGCGCAGACATAACCGGGATACCATTGGATCGGGCAGTTTCGAGAGACAAACGTCGCTGTGTTTCTTTTGCCAGGTTCACACCAACAGCGGCCTCATTTCCAGACAGTGGAACGACCCATCGTACATAATTTTCAGGATCCACCCATTCAATAGACTGAAAGCCCGGCATATCACTCATATAGGTCTGCATAATGGCGATAAATTCTTCCTCTGAAAAACCACCCCGGATATCCCATTGTTGCGAAAGCCTTTTAAGAGCTGAAACCCGGTCGAGCAAGTCATTTTCCAGGAATGTGGCAATCTTCGCATTTTCGCTCTGAATTGTTTGGTTTTGCTCAACCTTTTGCTGTTGATTCAAAACCAACGCAAAAAGGCTGATTACCGCAAACAACAGTCCACCCACCAGAAATGGCAGCCAAACCGTATTTACTTTTGGCTCAGCAGGTTGGGATATATTGTTTTGTTCCAGCATGAGTTACCACCTTAAAAGGAAATGATGCGTTCTGACGCATTCAACATAAATTGAATATAAACCAGGAGATTTTTTTAAACGAATAAACTATATAAAATAAAATACTTAAATCCAAAATAAATTTCAAAAGATGGGTTCATTTCAGAATGCATACATTATAAACTCTGTTACTCTCGAATAGGAAGCAGAATAAATTAATCTTCCATCAGTTTCAGACAAGCTTTGACGATCCGATCCAGATTGGGCAATGTGGCATCTTCCAGATGACGCGCATAAGGAATGGTAGTTTGCGTACACACTCGTGCAAATTTAAATTGTAACCCTGCCTCCAAAGCCACAGCTGCCAGCTCTCCCGAAAGTCCAAAACCCTCATAATCTTCATCAATCACCAACAGCCGCTGAGTATGGCTGACTTCAGAACAAATAGCGCTTTTATCCAATGGCGAAACGCTCCTCAAATCTAAAACACCTACAGAAACTGCACTGGCTGCAAGAATCTCAGCTGCCTGCAACGCACGATGCACCCCCACTCCGAGAGTAACGATCGTAATATCTGTACCAGCCTTGCAGAGGATCGCTTTTCCAATCGGAATCGGCTGCCAAATTTCAGGTGCTAGTCCGTGCGCGCCATCGGCTGGGATATCATAACTGACAGTTTTGCGCCCTCCTGAACCCAGAAAATCCAGCCATAACGAAGAGATTAGTTTGTGCTCCATAAATATCACTGGCGTTCCCAGCTGCAATGCCGATAACATCAAGCCACCCGCATCAGCCGGGTTGGATGGCACCACTACACTCAAACCTGGGATATGAGCCAGCCAACCCCACAAGCTTTGCTCGTGTTGACCACCGTCACCATAACCACCCCCACAAGCTGTGCGTACGACCAGTGGTACCCGCCAACGACCACCTGAAAAGGCTTCTGTCTTGGCAGCATGGTTGATCAACGCATCCACAGCAACAGCAATAAAATCCACCAACATAATCTCAGCTACAGGGCGCAATCCGGCCATGCTGGCTGAGACCGCTGCTCCCAAAAAAGCTGCTTCACTGATGGGGGTATTTCGGACTCTCGTCCGCCCAAAACGCATGAATAAATTACCGTGCAGTCCTTGAACATCCTCACCCAACAATATGATCCGAGAATCATCAGCCATCGCCTGCCCAAGCGCGTCATCAATCGCATCCGAAAAACTGATTTTTCTCATAATAAAATACCCACTTTTTCAGCCAATGCTTCTAAAACGACTTTATCCAGCTCTGTCTGTACCTTTGCCTCCAAATCGAGCAATCGGGTCGGATCTTCCAATTTCAAAACAGCCCGACTACGCGCAATCGGGTCGCGTGAACGATCTGTTTGGAACTGTGCAGTCAAAACAACATTAATTATCTGGCGCAAGGAAGCCAATCTTTCACCCCATCCAACCCCACGCTTCAGCAAAAACCCCTTAATCATTGGCCAAATTCGTTTACGGAACGAATACAACGGGCGGCGGAACATATCCAACAAACCATCCCCCAGAAAATGACCTTCTAGGTGAATGCAGCTCGCCAATATAAAAACAGGACCCAAGCCCATGCGTGCGTGTTGCAGAGCGGATTGCGTTACAGCCCAGACAGCCTCCACATCCGCCCCATCCACTTCATACGCCTTCAAACCAAAAGCCTGGGCGCGCGCCAACAGGTTCCCCCCGACCGCTGTGGCGGCTGGAGTCGTAATTGCCCAGCCATTATCCTTGCAAATGAAAATTTCCGGCAAGCTCCAAACCGCAGCGAGATTCATGGATTCCATCAACATCCCTGAATTGCTGGCACCGTCTCCAAAAAAAGCCACCGAAACCGACCCAGGTCGCAGCATCTGCCCAGCCAGGGCAAAACCTGCCGCAGCCGGACCAGCCGCTCCCACAATTCCAGATGAAGCCATGCGCTTTTCAGGAGCATATAAATGCATGTGGCCACCCATCCCGGAACACAGGCCGTCCGGCTGCCCCATAAACTCACGCAGTAAAAGATACGGGTCTACGCCCCTCATTAATAAGGCGGAAGTACCGCGATGGTCAAGCGCAAGGGCATCATCATCGACAAGCTGGGAAACAAGTCCCGCCACAATCGCTTCTTCGCCCAGCCCAAGGTGCATCTCCCCAGAGATTTTTCCTTCCAGCCAAATCCGGCGAACTGCTTCCTCAAAGCAGCGACTTGCAAACATTAGTTCATAAAGATTCCAAAGGTCTGGCTGCATATCTTCAATTTTTCTGATTGGACTGTCGGATAAATTCATACCTGTGCTTCCATAACAGAATGGTCATAGCTGGGCCAAGCGTCATGATTACCAGTACAATTGCCAATTCAATCAATGCTGCTCCGCCAAATGGAACAAACATCTTATGCTGCAAATCAAATAGCAAATCTTCCAACCCTAGAAAAAGTGCTCCTCCGGCAGCCAGCATCATAGAAAAAAATCCCCAATCGCGCATTTTCCACAATCCCACAACCCCAACAACCGCAGCCAGGGTCACAAATGCATCCGGAAGAGGAAACGCCTGTTCATACCCCACATAAACTGCATAGTCCGGGTCAGATGGAACACGTGCCTGAACGACATCCGGAGCAAAGAACCACGCATACCAATAGGCAGTCATTGCGATTAATGTAAAGATTCCAATTCCAATCACAATATTGATATCCTTCGGTCGCTTCATCTAATATGCTCCATGAAGATTTTTTATTATTATAGTCCATCCGCGTGATGCCACCTCTTACATTTGATGGGTGGCGGACCTGAATAAAATAATAGCGGTTTCTGCTTGAGCAAAAACCGCTATTATTTTATTTTACTGTTAATATACTTTTTTTTATTCGCGAATAAACTTTTTACCTGTAGCCAACTCAACACTCTTATAGGCACCGTCATAAATGCCAATTTTCTTGTTCTTTATTATACAATCACAGAACATGCTTAGCAGATCATTTTCTTCGGTCATCAAGTCAATCGCCTGCAAGGTTTGTGGGATGGTGCGAGTTTCCACGGTGCTGTCGCCAATTTCTGCACCGCGGATGGCACCCCACATTTCATGCCCACCTACTCGCGCATTGAAGATTTTTGGAACAGGGTAAAAAGCCAGTTCGCTGGGTTTGGTGATCATAACATCCACTACACGCATCAGATAATTTGTGGCATACACGGCATGGAAGGTGTTATCGTGTAAAAAGATATGCAGACCGCTGACAGACGAATCCCGGATACTGTCGGTAAATAATTTTGTATCTTCCCATGTGAAGTGCGTATTGATCAGTTCTTTATGTTGAGACAACTCGCCCTGCAGCCATTCCCAATTGTTTTTATGATCGCCCAGATTAATAAACAAGGCAATTTTTTCCTGCTTGACCAGTGCAAGACAGTGTTCGATAATCGCCTTGAATAATTCGCGCTGGGCGCCCGCCCCACCCATGGTAACCATAAAACGGCGTGGCTCTTTGTTTTCCATCCGTTTAATACGTGCAGCGCAATCAATTTCAATATTTTCCACAAGTTCGTGATCCACATGGTGACCCGTAAAAAACAACGCGTCGCTGGGAACGGGTTTCATCGTTTTTCCACTTTCATCAAAACCGCGCATTACTCTAAAGCCATAATAGCCAGATGGCGATTGGACAGCATGCTTGGCGCCTTCGGTAAGTTGAAATGCCATGGGCCAGTTGTCAAACATCATATCCACAACGTTTGTCATCCCGCCTGCAACTGCACCCATGCAGTTCCACATATGTGAGGTAAGAATTGGCATATCAGATGGCAGCGCCCCATATAAATTTTTAAAGAGTTCGCTCATCTTGTAGTCTTTTACTTCAGTTTTCAAGAATCGCCAGGGCCAGGTCTCAATCACATTATTAAAGAGGGTATTCAAACCCGGCAGCGATGGTTCACCGGTAGTGAGTGATTCCCAAACATATTTATCAAACCAGGAGTAACGCTGAGAGATACGCGAGTATTTGCTGTAATTGGTGTTACACCAGTTAATCACATCCGTCGTGATACCAGGTACAGACAGCAAGTCCAACCAGTAAGGCTGAAATCCCATGGCTCTCGCTGCTGAAACACCTGCCATGGCAATCCGATAGTGCCCAAAACCCATGCGAATGGTGCTGACGATCACACCATTTTCTTGTTTAAGCGGCTTACCACTGCCATCGCGCACAATATCCATTAACCCAAAGATATCCGCTCCATAAGGGTGATCTTTGACACTGATATCATATTTTTCATTCGGGTCATAATTGAATTTACTGGCCAACATGGCCTTCCATTTATCAACATCCCTGGTTTGTCTTTCGGTAATTGCATTTCCGTAAACTTCGTAATGGCCGTCTTTGAGTTTCATGTGTTATTCTCCTGAAGTGAGGTTTAATGGCAAAGGTGGTTAGGAATTGGGTTCCGTTATATTTATTGAAATGAGTGTAATCAAGAGCGAATTTAGCGAGGCATGAAACCCCTACACCAGGTTTTCAGACTGGATAATATATTCGCAGCCATATCAGAATTAAGCATCCCATTGATCGATAACGCCAGTCCGCCAGGCTTAAGGGTTTGCATTACGAGGGGCAACTCACTCACATCACAATAAACGATGATGCTTTTCCCCGCCGCTTGAATTTTTTGATAGACGCTGACCCACTTTTCGAAACCTTCACGGCCCGCACCTGGTACCCACTGCACTGCATCCAATTCACGGATTCCAAGCAGACAATCCAGGTGACGCAGTGCGCCAGGGCCATCCAGGTGATAGATCGAGCGCTCCAGAAATTGGCATTCGGCAATAATGCCAGCCAGGAAAAATTCCGAGTACATTTTTTGGCTGACCAACGCCGAAAAATCATTGGAGGGAATGTAGTATTTTCCATAACTGGCCAGCTCCAACCAACTGGTTACGGGCTGTCCAATTGCTGCAAATTTGTCGTACCAAATATCATAGACTTTAAAATAATCGGGCTGCAAACGGGTTAATAAATTTTTTATCTGTTCAGGATGATCAATCATATCCACAGCCAGCTCCTGCGGATTGCGCAAAGCTGCTGCCAGGTCACCACCAGGATGAAAATCTGGTAGGCCAACAATAAAACGATCCCTACCCAAAACCAGCATGGCATCCGTTAATTCCATCAACCGCGAAAAATACGGATTCTGTAGATCCAGTTTTATCTGCCCACTTTGATCCCAATCTTTCAGGATTGGCTCGGTCCAACTGGTGCCATAATCACCAAACTCGATCGGACAACCATAAAAAGCAGCCAGTACTTCCGGCCCCAGGTTGGGAAAAGCCACAGGCAGGCTATCCCCCAGGAACAGGCGATTGGAAAGCTGGGCAAGCGTCAACTCGGTCTGATATTCCACGTCCAACCAGCGTTCGCGCGTGGAAGAGTGTTTATCAACCGGCAAATTTACTTGTTCCTGGCGCGGTTTTTCAAGGAAAAACTGCGTTACTGGACGATCGAGAACGCTATGTTCCCAGAACGCTTCCATGCGCTGCATGGTTATTTCAAGATCAGGTTTGAATTCAAACATTTTGATTTCGATGGATTGTCTTTTGAAACCGCCAACCGGAAAATTTTCCGACTGGCGGTCCTGTAAAATATTATTCTGAATTATTATCCAATTGGACGGCCTGTAAAGTTAGTTTTTCATGCCGGTAGTGGCGACACCTTCAACAAAATACTTTTGTGCGAAAATAAAAACCAATACAGTGGGTAAAATCACCAGGGTTGTTCCTGCCAATACTATAGGTGGCGAAGCATGGTAACCTCCCTGGATATCAGCCAGGCCCTGCGTCACAACATAATTATTTTTACTTTGAATGGCAACCAGCGGCCAGATAAAGGAATTCCAGGCATAGAGAAACGAGATCGTAAATTGGGTCGCAATCGCCGGCCCGGATAGCGGGATAAAAATCTGGGTCAGGATGGTAAACCTGTTAGCTCCATCAAGGAATGCAGCTTCTTCTAATTCTCTGGGAAAATTCATAAAGAACTGGCGCATGAGAAATGTCCCGGCTGCGGTAAAGAGCCAAGGAATAACCAGTGCCTGTAGTTTATCGACCCAACCGAAGGCCAGCATCAGCTTGTACATCGGGATCATAATCACTGTAAAGGGAATCATAATGGTACCCAGGTATAAGCGGAAGATCAAATCTCTGCCGGGAAAGCGGATCCGGGCAAAAGCATACCCTCCAAAGATGGAGGTGATAATCTGTCCAATCGTCACTAACAGGGTCACGATAACAGTATTGACCATGTAATGACCCATGTTCACCGTTCCAAGGACAGTGGCATAGTTTTCCCATTGCAGTCGCTTCCCGAACAAGCCGAGAATATTGGAAAAGACTTCTGGACTATCTTTAAAGGAAGTGGCAACCATAAAGATGAATGGATAGACAAAAATAAGTCCAACCGCACTCATGAACACATAAAAGAAAAATTTTTGGGATTTTTGACCACGTTCAATTTTTGTAAACATAGTTCCTACTCCTCGTAAACCCAGCGGCTGGAAAAGCGGAATTGCGCAATGGTAACAATAAAAATAAGCGCGAAAACAATCCAGGCAAGGCTGGCACCGTAACCCATTTGAAAACGTTGGAAGCCTTTTTGGTAGAGGTAATAGACAATCGTCAGTGTAGAATTGGCCGGACCACCCTGTGTCATAATGTAAGGTTCGGAAAAGATTTGCAAACTGGCAATGGTATTTGTAATCAAAAGGAAAAATATCGTGGGTGTCATCAATGGCACAACGATTCGGAAAAGGATGTTCCAGCGACCTGCACCGTCAATCGTTGCAGCCTCATAAAGATGAGCAGGGATACCCTGGAGTGCGGCTAGAAAGACAACCATATCGTAACCAATTGTTGCCCAGGATGTCATTAAAATGAGCGAAAAAAGAGCCCAATCCGGGGATGTGAGCCATCCAATATGAGGGTCAACCAGCGAATGACCAAGTGGAGTGAAAATCAGGGTGTTCAATTGGCTGACAATAGCAGAAATGATGGTATTTAGAATACCTACTTGACCGTGAAAAATCCAAAACCAGACCAAAGCGCTGCCTACGATAGATGCAACCACAGGGATATAAATTAACGCTCTGAAGATGGTCATACCACCTAATTTGGAATTGAGCATCCAAGCCAGTAGGAAAGCCGGGGCGATGGAGCAGGCCAGGACTCCTAAAGCATACACAATTGTATTCTGGAGAGCAGTCCAAAATGTGGGGTCATTCGGTTGAAAATAATAATTTTGCAGCGCAACAAGCCAGGATTTCCCACTGGACAGCGCCTCTGCAAAGGCTGCCGGGTTTAAGCTGAAACCGAGGGCTTTAGCATAATTACTAACACCGACAAGTTTCGGATCATTAAAAAGATTGTAATCAGTAAAAGAATAGTAAAACGAGATTGCCAGGGGTACGGCAAAAAAAACCAAGAAACCCAGCAAGTTAGGTAGAAGGAACAAGTATCCCTCAATTGCTTCCCGGATACGACTTTTTGACATGGGGTTCTTCCTCTCTCAGCGGGAAAAAGAGAACCCCATTCCCACATAGTGCGGGAATGGGGCAATTAATTGAATTTACTTCTTGAAGAGCGGGTCGGCTCCGGCACAAGCAGCCGCAGCAGCTTCTTCAACTGAAGCCTTGCCAGCGAAGATTTTATCAATGTTGGGCTGATACTGCCCACCAACGATATCACCCCAGTTACCGGTAAAGAGTGGGATTTCGCCTTGAGCATAAGCAGCACCGGCGATGAAGGGGCCGTTATCAGCTGGGGGTTTGGAATTCAGGAAGGCATCCACGGCAGCCTGAGCTTTGTTGGATGGGATGTTGGTACCAAGGGCAGCAACCTGGGCCTGTACTTCGGGGCTAGTCAGAGCTTTGACGACAGCCCAAGCCTGTTGCTGATGGGCGCTCTTGGCGCTGACAACGTAGGGTCCCCAGAATAGCCAGGTTGAGTTTCCGCCTGGGCCTTTGGGCATTTCAACCACACCCCAGTCGAATTTATCATTCGTCCGGTCAGAGGGGGTCATCCAGCGGCCGTTCGGATACATGCCAATTGTGCCAGCATGCCAATCGGTTTCACTTGGTCCGCCTTCAATACCAGGAGCCGGAGCAACCTTGTCCTTGAGGAACAGGTCAGACATGAACTGTAAACCAGCGATGGAACCAGGCTGGGTCAAACCGCAGGCAGTGCGATCTGCATTGAACAGGTTACCGCCACCGGAGTAAACAAACCAACCCCAGAGACCCCACCAGTTGCTGAAGCTGAAACCAAAGACTTTGTCTTCAGGATGAGTAATTCCCTTGGCAACGCGCTGGAAGTTAGCCCAGTCCCATTTGCCAGCAGCCGCTAAAGTAGCGGGATCGTCAACATTATATTTTTTGAAGAGGTCTTTGTTGTAATACATCACCAGGGTGGAAACATCTCGAGGAATACCCCACAGGTGGCCACCGTTCTGAAGTTCCTTCATCGGGGCATCGTAGTAATCTGTAATTTTGAAGCTGGAATCTTTATCAGCCATCGGCTTCAGATCGGCGATAACACCAAGCTGAGCATAGTCAGCAGTTGAGGCGCCTGGAATCCAGACTACATCGGGAGCGTTTCCGGCAGAGAATTCGGCTTTGAGCTTGTCTTCGTAGCCAGTGACAGGTGCGGGATCGTACTGTAATTTGATCCCTTGTGATTCGAGCTGCTTGCTCAGATCATCACTAATCTTCTGATAAACATCCTGCTCAGCCTGGTTATCCGGGCGGGTACGCCAACGAATAGTAACCATTTCAGCCGCAGCAGCTGGGGCTTCAGTAGCGGGCGCGGCGGGCGCACCGCAGGCAGACAGGACAAAACTAACCAGCAAGAACAGGCTTACAACTTTCCATAAAATACCGTGTTTCATCTTTTCCTCCAAAATGTAGGTGGGACAACGATTTTGTGGTGCAACTACTGCCAGTATTGATTGTTCAGTTAGCGATTACGGATGTTAGTTACCTCCTGTGTGTAAAGTGGACTGGCGCGTTATTAATTGCGCCGATAATTTCAAGGGAGTGCAACCTTCAATCGATTTATCGATTGCACGTACCAGCATGCGCGTGGCCTCGCAGCCAATGCGCGGCATGTCCTGGTGCATGGTGGTCAGCGGTGGGTCGAAGTAGGAAGCAAGTGGCATATCATCCACGCCAATCACAGCCAGCTCATCAGGAATACTCAGCCCTATATCGCGCGCTGTGTGCAAAACACCCAATGCCATTCGATCGTTTTGAGCGAATATGGCATCCGGCAACCTACCTTGCTCGGCCAAAGAAAGTAAGGCATCCTGCCCAGAAGTGGCAGACCAATCGCCTTCGATGATTAAAGTGAGGTCAACAGAAAGACCAGCTTCCAGAAGCGCACGCATATACCCATCTGAGCGATCGCGAGAGCAGTCTTCTTCCATTGGACCGGTGATCATGGCAATTTTTGAGTAACCCGATGAAATCAGATGTTGGGTTGCATCATAAGCAGCCTTCTCATCATCCAGGGAAACGGAACAAATCGATTTGTCGCGCGAACTTGCACCCACAAACACAACCGGGAAGTTTTCTGGAACCGATTTATAGCGTTCATCGCTGTAAGGATTGATCACAATCAGCCCATCCACACGTCGATGGCCCACCAATTCATCTACCAGAGCCTTAAATTCTTGTGCTTCTCCAGCTGATGATGAAAGCAGAAAATACCCGAGTTGGCGGGCTTCAAGCTCGGCACCTTCGATGATGCTGGAAAGTGTAAAGTCTGTCAGATTTGGAGCGATACACGCAAGCGTATGAGTACGCCCATGTGCCATGGAGCGGGCAATTGCATTGGGAATAAACCCCAAAGCCTGAATGGCAATTTCGACCCTGGCACGTGTCTCTGGCAGCACGCCTTCGCTTTCGTTAATCACACGTGAAACTGTCTGGTGCGAAACACCAGCTTCACGGGCAACATCACGAATAGTCGGGCGGGAAGATCGGGGCATAATAATCCTGATTTCGTCTTTGTCATCAATGTTACCGGTAACGTTACCGGTAACATTAGTTTATTTTAATCTCAGCTCTTTGTCAAGGGGCAAGATTCCAAAGAGGCGGGGTAATTTGTCATTGTTCAAATGTCCTCCCGAATTTTTCCAAGACTCCCCTGCATTGCCAGGAAAATTGGAAATCGGCATGGTTTTCTTGCCAATAAGCAGGAAAGGGATTTCGTATCCCCCTGGTCGCATCCCAACCCAGTCTGTACCCCAAGGCTGAAGCAGAAACAGTTTTCCTGTTACGCAAGTATTCTGAAATAGAGTAAACCTGACACGCGCCACCCATTTCTGTAAAAAAGGCAAGGTGACCCGAAAAATAGCTTCACCTTTTTCTTCGTGAATTCGCCGATATCAAGCTGTTGCGTTACGAATTTCCAAAGACACAGGAGCTCATCCAGGTTGCGGATATTTTTTACACATCAAAGCATATAAAGAAGGAAAGCACAAAAACACCCGTCTTGTTCATTATTAATCATTTGGATTACAACCCAAATGATTAAATCCAACGTATGTTTGCATGCCGGCTTGTGCCCTGTTGGATGGCAGAATATGAGCGACTAATAGGTGATTCTTATCACCCATTAGTACTATTCAGGCCTTTCAAAATTGAAAGTTGCCCCTTTTTTAATGTAAGTCGTGATATTATGGACTTGTAGAAAAAAGAAAAGAAACGAAAAGGCAAAGCTGATTAAAGTCGGCGACGCAAAGCCAAGGGTCTAAAACCGAAAATTCGGTCAAGATTGCCAGGCCACCGAAATCGAGACATATAGCTCTAATTGTCTTGTGGGTCTGGTCTAAAAAACCAGACTTTTTTTTTCCAGAGCTATTTGGAGAAAGCCATGAACACAATCAAAAAGAACACCACACTGCGCCTCCTGATGATCCTCACAGTTATGGCATTGCTTCTCGGACTAACCGGTGGCATGCCATCAACAGTCGTAGCCCAAGAAGCTTCGTACATTGTGCAGGCGACCAATACGGAATTGGCTGTAGAACTCGTTACCTCACACGGTGGCGAGATCACATCCCGGCTGGATATCATCCACGCCGTGGCAGCCAAGCTTTCTTCCGAGGAAGTTGCACAATTGCGCCTGGCAAAGGGCATCATAGCCATCACCGCTAATGGTTCAGTTAACTCCAGCGATGAAGGCCAATCAGCCGTACAAAGCACCAATACCAAAAGAGATAAGGGCGAAGGCGCCCCATCCACTGATTACCCGAATGTAGTGGGAGCAGATCAGGTTTGGGCTAAGGGCATCAACGGTACAGGTGTGACTGTTGCAGTGCTCGACACCGGTCTGGGTGGTCAGCTAACTCAGCTTACCAAGACCATCAAAGGCAAGTCTGGCCGTATCGTTGGCTGGGCTGACTTTATCAGTGGCAGCCACAAACCGATCGATCCCAATGGCCATGGTTCACATGTTGCCGGTATCATTGCCAACAGTGAAAAAGGCGATGACGGCGAATGGAACGGCGTTGCCCCTGGTGTCAACCTGGTAGGTGTCCGCGTCCTGAATGAACAGGGTGCTGGCTCTTACGAAAGTGTCATCTCTGGTTTGCAATGGGTTTTGGAAAATAAAGACAAGTACGATATCAAGGTTGTCAACCTATCCCTGGTTGCACTTGTACAGTCACCTTACTGGGCCGATCCGATCGACCAGGCTGTAACGGCTGCATGGGCCAATGGCCTAACCGTAATCGTCGCCGCTGGTAATAATGGCCCCGAAGCTATGACCATCAGCGTACCAGGCAACAACCCCTACGTTGTTACAGTAGGCGCTTTCACCGATAACTTTACCCCGGAAGATTGGACCGATGATTATATCGCTCCCTTCTCTGCCGCTGGTCCCACCCTGGACGGATTTGTCAAACCTGACCTGGTCGCCCCTGGCGGTCACATAGTCTCGGTTACCCCCGATGAATCCTTCCTGGCCAATGAATATCCGGATAACACGCTCAAGGGTAACTACTTCAAACTGGCTGGCACCTCAATGTCTACCGGTGTGGTCTCCGGCATTGCAGCACTGGTGCTCTCTGCGGATAAGAAACTCACCCCAGACCAGGTCAAGTATCGCCTGACCTACAGTGCTCTGCCCTGGGTTGACGAATCGTTCAACAACACCACCTACAGCATGTTCCAGCAAGGTGCTGGTCGTGCCAACGCTCCGGAAGCTGTCTTCTCAAAGACCAAGCAATCTGCCAACCAAGGCATGGATATCAACGCCGACCTGGCAGGCGCCACCCACTACGAAGGTTATGCATACTACGACAATAACACCGGTACTTACCACTTGCGTGACCCATTCTCAGATTGGAATGATGGCTACGCCACATGGGACGGCAAGTCGGGTGCATGGTCTGGCAAGTTCGGAACCTGGTCTGGCAAGTCGGGTGCATGGTCTGGCAAGTCCGGCGCTTGGTCTGGTAAGTCGGGTGCATGGTCTGGCAAGTCCGGCGCTTGGTCTGGCAAGTCGGGTGCATGGTCCGGTAAGTCGGGTGCTTGGTCTGGCAAGTCGGGTGCATGGTCCGGTAAGTCGGGTGCTTGGTCCGGTAAGTCGGGTGCATGGTCCGGTGGCTACACCACCTGGATCGGTAAATCCGGAGCCTGGTCTGGCAAGTCGGGTGCATGGTCCGGCAAGTCCGGTGCATGGTCCGGTTCTCTGGATGACCCAACATTCCTGGCCAATTTCGCAGCTGGTGTTCCCCCAAGTGGCGACCTGTCCAGCGCAACCAGCATCTCGAACTATCTGCTCGAGCCGTAAGCCACACAAAACAAATCGTAATTTTTTTCAGCCTCCAAGAAACTTTGGAGGCTGATTTTTTTGCTTCGCCACTTTGTCCCAATCCACCTCATCGGATAAAAATCGAAGCAAGTGGAAATGGAATCCCCCACCAGGATGTGACAACCCAGGATGAGAAGAAAACGGCTTCAGTACTTCAAGGAAAAAGAATAGTTTGAAATCAGTTGAAAATTGGTTTCCAGTATTATGTAGAGTAATAAAGTAAATATTTACGAATAATTTATAAGATATTCGTTTTTTATTTATTTGAAGGATTATCCACAGGATGTACAATAAACGGAGTAGCAAAATGAAGTTTTTACAATAGAATATCCTCGTCCATAAGTTTATTCTTATCCCAAATCCAGGCTAAAAACAGAACTGATGCAACATAGGAGAGGTAATAAATAAATGAATGCATTAAACAATCTTAAGACAAATGTAAAATTGATTGGAAGTTTCCTGATCATCGCTGTCATCACAGCCATTGTGGGCATTGTGGGTATCTATTACTTGCGACAAATAGATGCAGCTGACACCAAGCTGTATCAAAACCAACTGGTGCCGATTAGCCAATTAGCAGACATAGCCACCGCATTCCAACGCACACGCGTAAACCTGCGTGACTTGCTGCTGGCTACCACCCCCGAAGAAGGTCAGACCTATGTCAGCACAATCAAAGAGCTGGCGACAGAAATTGATACGATCTCTGGCGATTATGAGAAATTAATCCTATCCAATGAAATGAAGGTACTGTATGCGAGATTTACCAAGGACTACAGTGATTTTCTTCCGTTTCGAGATCAGATCATGACCCTGGCTTTGGCAAATAAAGATGCCGAGGCATTGGCTTACATGCGTGGGGATGCCTTTGCTGCTGCCAAAGCTGTGGAAGCCGATATTGACGAAATGCAAGTCATGAAGCAAACCCAGGCCAAGGGCAGCTCGGATGCCAACACAGCTTCTGCAAATCAAGCGTCGACCATTATGATTATGTCTATCGTAATTTCTGTCTTACTGGCAATCGGATTTGGCGTCGTCATTTCTAACAGCATCGCTAATCCGCTGGCCTTCCTGACGCGGTTGGCTCGCTTGATTTCAGTCGGAGATCTGGTGAGGGATGTCAGCGAAGCTGAAAAAGATAATGTGCGTTTGCGCAAGGATGAAATTGGCGAAATCAGCCAGGCGTTTGATCAGTTGATCAACTATATGCAAGGTATGGGTAAAGCCGCGACAGCGATTGCCAACAACGATCTCACAATCATCGTCACGCCCAAATCTGCCAAGGATGAACTGGGGAATTCATTTTCCCAAATGATTGCTGGCCTGGCTAAGGTCATTGGTCAGATGACGGACAGCGCGCATGCAGTGGCAACTGCTTCCACTCAACTGGCCCGGGCTTCTGAACAATCCGGCATGGCTACCGGTCAGATTGCCACCACCATTCAACAAGTCGCCAGAGGCACGGCAGAACAAACCCAGGGTATTACAAAAACTGCTGAATCTGTGGAACAAATGAGCCGGGCCATTGACGGCGTCGCCAGGGGTGCCCAGGAACAGGCAAATGCTGTCACCAAGGCTTCCCAGGTTGCATCACGTATCAGCCAGGCTATCGAGCAAGTCACCAATAACGCTCAGGCTGTGACCCGCGATTCTGCTGAAGCGGCCCGCTACTCACGCGATGGCGCCAAAACAGTCAAAGAAACTATCGTTGGTATGGAAGCTATTCGCAGCAAGGTCGGGCTCTCCACAGCCAAGGTAACCGAGATGGGTACACGCTCTGAAGAGATTGGCGCAATCGTGGAAACCATCGAGGATATCGCCTCACAAACCAACCTGTTGGCGCTTAACGCAGCCATTGAAGCTGCGCGCGCTGGTGAGCAGGGCAAGGGTTTTGCTGTGGTGGCGGATGAAGTTCGCAAGCTGGCTGAACGTTCCAGTTTGGCGACCAAGGAAATTGCTGGGCTGATCAAAGGTATCCAGAAGACGGTCAGCGAGGCGGTCAGCGCCATGCAGGAATCTGCGGGTGAAGTGGAGTCGGGTGTCGTGCGTGCCAATTCGGCCGGTGAAGTTTTGAATAACATTCTGGAAGCAGCGGAATCTGTTTTCAGGCAGGCCGAACAAGCCGGACAGGCCGCGAGCAAAGTCAGTGTGGCTGCAGGAGAGCTGGTTAGCGCAGTTGACTCGGTTTCGGCGGTAATCGAAGAAAACACGGCTGCCACCGAAGAAATGGCTGCCAATTCAAGCGAGCTAACCCAGTCGATTGAGACCATTGCCAGTGTGAGCGAAGAGAACAGCGCTGCTGTTGAAGAAGTCTCAGCTTCGACCGAGGAAGTTTCGGCTCAGGTGGAAGAAGTTTCGGCTTCGGCGGCTTCGATGAAGGAAATGGCAGATAAAATGTTAAAAATCGTTTCCCAGTTCAAGTTGAAATAGATCTCATCCAGGGCACGGTGGTACCGTGCCCTGATGTAAATTGAATACATTTACGATTGGAGAAATGAAAATGGAACAACAACTTGTGGTTTTTGATCTGGCAGGTGAATCGTACGGTATCAATATTGCTGCAGTGGAGAGCATTATTAAGATGCAGTCTATTACCCAGCTACCACAAACCCAACATTACATTAAAGGCGTGACCAACCTGCGCGGAGCTGTTCTACCGGTTATCGATTTACGCATCCGGTTCGGGTTGGAATCACAGGTAACGACACGCCAGACGCGCATTATCATCGTCACCATGGGCACGATCAAAGTCGGCGTAGTGGTGGATGGGGTCTCGGAAGTGCTGCGGGTGCCGGAAGAATCGGTGGAGGGTTTGCCTCCCCTGGTCAGTTCGGTGAATTCAGCCTTTTTGAAGGGCATTGTGCGTCTGGAAAACCGTTTGATTATTTTACTTGAGCTTGGTAAGGTTCTGGATTTTGATGAACAGCAGTCCCTGGTAGCTCTTGTGAAATAAGTGTTTTTTTGTGGTGTTTTTCGGATGAAATCATCCGAAAAACACCACTTGCGGGGCA
>CAYWXS010000015.1:0-83307 GCA_964462245.1 uncultured Anaerolinea sp. | reverse complement strand
ACCTTTGCGATGTCAACGCAATGCTCTAACCAACTGAGCTACCCGCCCGGGCAGAAAAGTATTATAAACGCAATTCCTGAAATTTGGCAAGTAATTTAGGGGATTCCTTTTTTATTGATTTTCCCAAAACCAGCCTTAAATTTATTCGCTCTCCTTCTCATGCGTGATATGATTAATAAATCAACAGGAGGCTGTAATGACTGAAGTAACTTACGTAACTGAACAAGATTTCAAAGATGAAGTACTGAGCTCATCCTTACCAGTATTGGTGGATTTCACAGCTGTTTGGTGTGGTCCTTGCAAGATGGTTGACCCGATCATCAAGCAGTTGGCTGGCGACTGGGATGGGAAAGTCAAAGTCGTCAAATGTGATGCTGACCAGAACCCAAACATCCTGATGCAATTTGGCATCATGGGTATCCCCACCATTATGTTGTTCAAGGGCGGACAAATGGTAGAGCGTGTGACCGGCTACCAACCCAAGGATAAACTCGTGGGGAAAATGAGCCCGCATCTGTAAGTCTTTACCAACAGGTCAGAACAAAACACACCCCGAATGATCCCCGTCTGGTCTGCACTTTGAAAATATGCAGAACAGGCCCTAAATCCTGACCTGCCCATCTTATCGATCTGTGGCAATTGCCACGCATTCCCATCCCGTCATCCACCAGATTGCACAGGTAAATATCTGCCAGGCAACAAACACCTGAAAGGAATGGTCCCGAATGACTGAAAAACAAAAACTCCCCTACGGATTATGGCCCTCACCAATCACTCCTTCTATGCAAGGAGCCAGGCTTCGACTGGACGATGCCTGTTTTGACAGCGACGGCAGCCTGACCTGGCTGGAATCTCTTAGCGGCAAACCAGCCTTGATGGTTAAAAAAGGCCCGGATGCGGCCAGGGATGTTTCTGGTGGGCTCAAAATCGCCGCTGGCGTGGGTTACGGTGGTGGCGATTACACTGTCAGAAATGGACAGGCAATCTTTGCCTGCAAGGGAAGGCTATACAAGGTTGCCCTGGCGGGTGGTCTCCCTCAACCAATTACCCCCGTATTTGGCGACTGTGCCTCGCCTGTCATTTCGCCCGATGGCAGCCAGATCCTTTTCATTCACACTTATGAACGCGCAGATTGTCTGGCTCTGGTTAAAAATGATGGGAAGAGTTGGCCGGTCAAACTTGCCAGCGGATCCGATTTCTATATGCAGCCCACCTGGCATCCGGATGGGAAGCAAATTGCTTGGATTGAATGGAATCATCCCCAAATGCCATGGGATGGCACGCGCTTGATGACCGCCCAGGTTTACAACACTGAGCTAACGGACGTAAAACAAATTTTCGGATCCAAAGATATCCCAGCCTTCCAACCCGAATACTCTGCTGACGGCCGCTACCTGGCTTTTCTTGGCAATGATGGTGAATGGGACAGTCTGAATGTTTTGGATCTCAGCAGTGGCAAAACTCACGCTCTGGTCACAAATGCTGCATTACTAGACCCTGCCTGGGGACAGGGTATGCGCCTTTTTGCCTGGAGTGCTGATTCTGCCCACATTTATTATCTACAAAACAACAAAGGCTGGCGCACACTTTGGGTAGTGGACCTGGCAACAGGGGAATCAAAGGCTCTGGATATTGCCCCTTACACATGGGTTACTCAAATCGCTTCATCTCCAGCCAGCGAAAAGCTGGTCTTAATTGCATCTTCATCCAAAATTCCTACCCGGGTGGTGACCTTTGAAAACGGACAACTCACCATTGAACGGCGATCTTCCAGCGAAGCCGTGCTGGCAGACGATTTACCCGAACCCCGCCCACTCGAGTGGCCAGCTCCAGATGGTACGGTAGTACACGCTTTGTATTACCCGCCCACCTCAAGCCGCTTCCAAAGTGATGGTCTACCACCCGCCATTGTCAGTATTCACGGCGGCCCCACAGGTGCCCGGGTAAATGGTTATAATCCCGACGCTGCCTACTTTACAACCCGTGGTTACGGTTTTATGGAAGTCAATTACCGCGGCTCCACTGGCTACGGTCGCAGCTATATGCTCAAGCTGCGCGAAAAATGGGGTCTACTGGATACAGAAGATGCAGCCGAAGCAGCCGGAGCCATCGCTGCCCTTGGGTTGGCAGACCCACAGCGGATCATCATCATGGGTGGTTCCGCTGGAGGTTACACTGTACTTAATGCACTGATCCATTTCCCAGGGGTCTTTAAAGCCGGTGTCAGCATGTACGGGGTGGCAAACCTTTTTGATCTGCTAATTGGCACACATAAATTTGAAGAACGCTATAACGACTCGCTTGTCGGCGTCCTGCCCGAAGCCTCAGAACGCTACAAAGCCTGGTCACCCGTTTTCCATGCTGCTCAAATCAAAGACCCTATGGCAGTTTTCCAGGGAGCAGATGACAAAGTTGTCCCCCCGGAACATTCAGAACAGATTGTTGCAGCACTACGCGCCAACAAAGTGCCGCATGTCTACCGCTTGTACCCAGGTGAAGGACATGGGTTCCGACTCACTGAAAATATCATCGATTTTTATGAAACTCTGGAAAAATTCCTGCAACAGTACGTACTCTTTTAAAGCGGTTGCTAAAATATCCAGACAATCCGGGAATCCAGATTAAGGAACGCACCAATTTATGAACCAGGTAATGGATGTTTTATTAAAACGCAAATCTAGTCGGGCATACGAAAAAAAAGAAATTAGTCCTGAAATAAAAGCCCAAATCTTGAAGGCGGCTATGCGTGCACCCACAGCTGGCAACCTGATGTTATATTCAATCCTGGATATCACCGATCAGGGCATCAAGGACACCCTGGCCCAAAGCTGTGATAACCAGCCATTTATCGCCACCGCACCCATGGTCTTGTTATTTGCCGCCGATTATCAACGCTGGCAGGATTATTTCACATACTGCGATGTGGACAAGCTATGTGCCACAAAAAATGAGAGCATGCGCAAGCCTGATGCAGGCGACCTGCTTCTGGCCTGCTGCGACACGTTGATCGCTGCTCAGAACGCAGTCATCGCGGCAGAATCTTTTGGCCTGGGCTCCTGTTATATCGGCGATATTTTAGAACAATACGAGACCCATAAAGAATTATTCCAATTGCCACAATACGTGCTTCCCGTCTGCCTGCTCTGCTTTGGCTATCCAACAGAACAACAGAAAAATCGGGAACAACCAGGACGCTTTGACGAAAAATTCATCGTATTCGAAAACAAATACCAGCGCCTGGCACCCCAGGATTTTGATGAGATGTTTCGTAACCGGCACAAACTCATTTTTAAAGAGCGCGATAACATTGAAGGCTCGGTCAACCTGGGTCAATTCATGTATCAGCGTAAGTTCAATGCAGAATATTCCCTCGAAATGAATCGCTCAGTGCGTGCCATGTTAAAGGCCTGGAACAACGAGGAATGAATGCCATGATCAAAAAACCCTCTGGAGCCAATATGGATATCGACCTGGCTTCACAGGGAAATATTAACTGACCGCAGGAACAACGTCCGTGGAATATTGACCCCGGCTCAAACAATCATCACTGTGCAGTTAAGAACACGTCCATTTGCCCCTATTTCTGCGGGGTGGAATATGTCGGTATTCTTCTTTGCTGCTACCCCAACGCCAACCTGCTTCAAATAACTGGCAAACCATCAAACTAACCTTGCAAAAAACAAAAATGGCCGTCTTTTATGGCATAATGTCTATATCAAATTAATTTCGGAAAGTGATTTTCAATACAAACCCAGAAAGGAGAATCCATTGCCCCAGGTAAACTACAAACACGAAAAACGCCAGAGAGAGTTGGAAAAGAAAAAGAAAAAAGACCAGAAGATCAAGACCAAGCTGGTCAAAAAACCTGCCCCAACAAAAGATAGCCCAGAACAACCGACAGGGAGTTAGGTTTTGCCAGACTTGATGGATAAAGCGGCCAGTATGGCCGCTTTTTATTTTCCTCAGGAGTACCTACGTAAAATTGCACTTTACAACAAACCCACAATTCAATAAAATGTTTCTAATGGAAAAAGATATTCTGATCATTGGTGGCGGTCCAGCCGGGCTTTCAACCGCATTACACTTACAGCGCACTTCGCCTGGGCTGATTTCACGCATCCTGGTCCTGGAAAAAGCACATTATCCCCGGCCAAAACTGTGCGCAGGTGGCCTGGTGGCGGATGCTGAAGTCATCTTGCGAGGTTTGGGACTGGATGTAAACGAAATCCCGCATGTTTTCAGCCAGGCTACTCATTTTGATTTTGCAGGAAAAGGCCTGACCATTCGCCTGCCTGGAAAACAACCCAACCTGCGTATCATTCGCCGTGATGAATTTGATGCCTGGCTGGCTTCCAAAGCGCGTGCCCGTGGGATCGAGATCCGCGAAGGGATCACAATCCACAGCGTAATTCCCGATGAGACAGGTGTCACAGTTGAAACGAATACTGGAACTTTTCGTGCCCAACTCGTGATTGGTGCGGATGGTTCAAACGGAATCACACGTCACTGCATCCTGCCGCGGGAACCTTTGTTTACCGCACGGGTGCTGGAAGTATTATCTCCACCCAGCCCAAACCTGCAGCATGCCAGCCAGGAAGCATACTTTGACTTTTCCCCGGTCCCCAAAGGCATTGCCGGCTACACTTGGGATTTTCCCACCCAACTGAACGGCCAACCCACTCGCTGTTGGGGAATTTACGATACCAACATCCTGGCAAGGGGTCAGCGTGCTGCCCTAAAAGAAACTCTCGCGGCCGAAATGGCCCGCTTTGGATATAACCTGGCCGAACTTGAATTAAAAGGACACCCCATTCGCTGGTTTGACCCTTTTTCTAAAATCAGCGTTCCACACGTCCTGCTGGTTGGCGATGCAGCCGGTGCAGACCCCATTTTTGGCGAAGGCATCAGCATGGCGCTTGGATATGGCATGCTAGCCGCCCAAGAGCTGGAAATGGCTATTAATCGGGAAGATTTTTCCTTCAAACACTACCGGCGCCGCTTACTGTTCAGCCCTCTGGGTCAGACCCTGCTGGTACGCTGGTTTATTGCGTATATCATTTACACTCTGCAGTGGAAATGGTTTCAGTTTCTGCTCTGGCGGGTTTTTAAACCCATTGTGATCCTGATTGCCTGGGTATTTGTCCTCAATTGGGCCAAACGGATGCCTTCAGGGATCAAGCACTGATCCTTTTTATAAAACCGGGGGTATTCAATCCACGCTCAAGTAAATAGGTAAAGTAAGCCTGCATCAGCGTCTCAACCTCCTTCTGAAGTACAGACCCAACCCTGGCACGCGCCGCTTCGGTGTAATTGCTGCGTTGAAAATGACGCAGGTATTTGACAACTTCCACTGAGACAGGCCAGAGACCCGGCAGCCCGCCACCACATCCAGGACAGATGACACCACCCGCCGATGGCGAGAAAAATTGATCTACTGGTTTTATTTCAGATTGACAGTTGGCACATTCAAATAATTGCGGCCGAAATCCCAGAAAATCCAACAAGCGCATTTCATAAAACCGCACAACAATCCACACTTCTGCCGTACTGCACAACCGCTCCAGGGTATCTGTCAGCAATCGGAATAATGCTGGGTTGCCCCCTTCCTGTTCATAAGTAAAGCGATCCAATAATTCCAATACATACGAGGCATACCCAGTCCGTGTCAGATCATCACGCAGAGGCAAATACGGATCAATAGTTTCCACCTGTGTCACCAAGGGAATATCACGGCTCCGGGCAAGCTGCAAGGTGATATGCGTAAATGGTTCCAGGTGACCTGCTTTATGTGAGCGAATTTTCCGCGCACCCTTGGCAATTGCACGCAACTTACCCTGTTCACGGGTATAAAGCGTCACAATACGATCCGCTTCACCCCAATTGGCATGGCGTAACACAACAGCTTCGGCACGGAATGAACGGGGTTGCTCAGGCATAGGTCCAGTTCTCGGAACACAGAAAACAGAAGGTGGGACTGCTACATGGAAACAATCAGGAAGCCTCGGAAATAATTTTTAATTGAAATAAAAACAATTGTAATCCAAAGCACTTTCCCCACAGGAAATGAAATTTCTGCGATAATACGCGCATGCCTACAATTGAGCAAGCCCGTACCTGGTATACCGATCCTGACCCCGTCCATGACTTTGACCACATCCTGCGCGTCTACCGGATGGCAGAACGCCTGGCAAAAGCCGAAGGCGCCGACCTGGAAATAGTGCGCGCTGCTGCCCTGCTGCATGACGCCGAAGGTAGCAACCCATCCAACCAGGCCAAACGCGCCACCCATCAGCATGCATCAGCTGAATTTGCTGAAGAAGTACTCTCAGCGGAAGGCTGGGATGCCCAGCGCATTGCTGCAGTCCAGCATTGCATCCGAGCCCACCGGTTTCGGGATACAACTGAACCGCCGCAAACGCTGGAAGCCCAGGTTCTTTTTGATGCCGATAAACTGGATGCAATTGGCGCAGTAGGTATTGCGCGTGTAATTGCATACTCAGCAGGTGTCGAAAACCCTTTTTACGCCCCACCTTCCGATAAGTTTCTAAAAACCGGAGACAAAGAGCCAGGCGAACTGCACACATCCTACCATGAACATCTATATAAACTTGGCAAAATCAAAGACCGCATCTACACCCCAACCGGCAAAGCCATTGCAAACAACCGTCATTGCTACTTGGATGAATTTTTCAAACGCCTGATAGCTGAATGGAATGGCGAGTTATAAAATGACAGAAACCAGGTAAAAAAAATGCATATCGACATTATTGGTGTTCCGATCGATCTAGGCGCAGACCGTCGCGGTGTGGACATGGGTCCGAGTGCCATCCGCTATGCTCATTTGCAGCGTGAACTTAAAAAAACTGGCTGCAGTTTTCAAGACCTGGGCAATATGGAAGTTGCAATTGCTGAAATGTGCACAGCCCAGGAACCATCTTTGAAATATATCGACTGCATCGTGCCGATGGCAAGACGCACAGCCGGCGCAGTTGCCACATCCATACAACAGGGGCATTTTCCACTTGTCATCGGTGGAGACCACAGCATCGCCCTGGGTTCTGTTCGCGGCGCTGCCAGGCATAAGAAAATAGGTGTGATCTGGATCGATGCACATGCGGATTTCAATACAGCCGAAACCACGCCCTCTGGGAATATTCACGGCATGCCATTAGCAGCCCTGTGTGGGCTGGGTGATCCTCGCCTTGTCCAGCTTTGGGATGAAACCATCCCGGTTCTGGACCCCCAGCGTGTAGCTGTGATCGGGGCTCGTGACCTGGACGAAGGGGAAAAGAAAAATTTGCGCCAGGCAGGTGTACTGGTTTTGGGCATGGAACAGATCGACCGGGTAGGAATGTTCCAAACCATGCAAACAGCCCTGGCACAGGTCTTGCAGGACGTGGACGGCATATATCTCTCCTTCGATGTTGACTCTCTCGACCCGCGCCATGCCCCCGGCGTGGGAACACCCGTGTCAGGTGGACTAACGTATCGCGAAGCACATCTGGCTTGTGAAATGATTGCAGAGACCGGAAAACTCATCGGAATGGACCTGGTGGAGGTAAACCCAATTTTGGATTTTCAAAATCAGACCGCAGAACTGGCAGTTGAACTGGCTGTTTCCGCCCTTGGTCGCCGCATATGGTCCGAATAAACCATCAACTTTTGCGAATGAGAGTAAAATATCCATATGAAACAGGGTCCCATTCTCGTCGTAGAAGATGTTCCCAATGTTCTCGAATTACTCGAGATCACTCTCCGTTTTAAGGGGTACCAGGTTGTCAGCGCCCGGGATGGGTTGGACGGCCTGGAAATGATCGAAAAATACAATCCGGTAATGGTCATCACTGACATTCTCATGCCCCGCATGGATGGCTACGCCTTTATCCAACACATTCGTACATCCAACACTGAATGGAGCCACATTCCTGTAGTTTTTCTTTCTGCCACTTACGTTACGCCCGAAGACAAAAATTTCGCAATGAGCTTGGGCGCAACTTGTTTTATCGAAAAACCAATTGATATGGAAGATTTTTTGCTAACCGTGGCTGAAATACTTTCCGATGAACCGTCCAGCCGCCTGGCGCCTCTAAATAACCAGGATTTTTATAAAGGCTATCGCGAACGGCTAGAGCAAAAACTCCGTCATAAAAACACCAAGATTGCTAGGGCCGAACGCCTGATCCCCAGTCTGCCCGAAGAACAGCGTTCAGCTTTTCAATCCATGCTTCAAGTTTCCCAAAACGACCGTACCGACATCCAGAACGAGCTGCAGGAAGTTTACCGAATGCTCGATACTTTCAAGAAACAGGATAATCAAACATGATTCAACCCACATTGGCCGATATAGAGCGTCTTGCGCGCCAGGCCGGTCAAATATTATTCGATAGCTATGAAAAAGATCATCAAGTGGATTTTAAAGGCGTGATCGACCTGGTAACAGAGGTCGATCACGCTTCTGAAAAATTCCTGATCAATGAGATCAGCCAACAATTTCCCGATCATGGATTCCTGGCAGAAGAATCAGGCGCCAGTGAACTGCAAACCGAACATCTTTGGATCATCGACCCGCTGGATGGCACCGTTAACTATGCTCACGGGGTCCCATTATTTTGCGTATCAATCGCATATTCTTACCAAAACCAGGTACTGCTTGGCGCAGTTTATGATCCGATGCGCAATGAGATGTTCAGTGCCGAACACGGCAAAGGTTCCTGGGTCAATGGACGTCCATTGAAAGTAACAAGTGTAAACGAACTCCAAAAAAGCCTGCTGGTGACTGGCTTCCCATATGACTCTTGGAACTCCATCCACAATAACTTTGATTACTTCGCCAAACTTGGCAAAATGACCCAGGGTGTGCGCCGCCTGGGTTCTGCTGCACTGGACCTATGCTACATTGCTGCCGGTCGCCTGGATGGATACTGGGAATTTTCGCTCAAGGCTTGGGACATCGCCGCCGGAGGCTTGATCGCAGAGGAAGCCGGAGCCCTGGTTACCAACATAATCGGCCTGCAAAACTACCTGACTGCCCCACAGTCGGTCGTGGCAGCCAACCCCGATCTGCATCCCAAGTTACTGGAACAGTTGCAGTAAGCTAACATTTTCAGATCCTGCCAAATAAGTGGTAGAACCCATTAAATCGCCTGGCTGGCAATATCTTCCCTAAGCCAGGCGATTGTTTCTTTAATCGCCTGTGGCAGGCTTGTTGATTGAAATCCGAAAGCTTTTTCTGCCTTGCTGGTATCTACTATGAAAGGCTGCGTCCACTCATACATCATCTCCACTGTTTCGCGGATCATGGGATTGAACATCCCCAGGAAACTCATCATCATTTTGCCACCCAACATTACTTTAACGGGTTTACCAATTTCACTCTCAAGCATTTTAATAAACTCAGCCTGGGTAACTGCTGCCGGGCTGGGTGTAAACCAGACCTGACCCAAAGCTTCCTCGCGAGTACCCAATGTTGCCAGCAGCCTGCCAAAATCCACAATGTAAGAAAATGAATGCGGCTGATCCATACGTCCAATCAAATTGATACTTTTGCCCAACAACGCTGGACGAATAGCCAGATCGGTCACTGTGCGATCCTGCGGCCCGAAGAAATTGGAAGCCCGGCCAATACTTACACGAATTTTTCCACTTTGATGCGCAGCCAGCACCGCCTGGGCCATAGCTGCCCGCACTTTTCCTTTTTTAGTGTGCGCCAAATAAGGTAGATCCTCACGAATTGGCTGTCCGTGTGTATCCCCATACATGTAAAGATTATCTCCAACAACCAGTTTCGCACCGTTTTTCGCAGTTGCTTCCAGGATGGCTGACTGAAAAGCCGGGAATTTTTCAGCCCACTCATAATATAGGGGCTGGGCGCATTGGTAAACGACAGCAGCGCCGCGGGTAACGTCTATATTCCTTTGTAAATCAAAGGCATCGCCAGCCACAATCTCCACATCCGCCTTCATTCCATTCAGTTTTCCTGAACGGTTAACCATGCGCACTCGCTGTCCCATTCGCAGCAGTTCATGCGCCGTCCATTTTCCCAGTGGACCCGTACCAAAAATCACATGTAGTTCGTTTGTCATTCTCGTTATCTCCTTTGAAATTATTTAGCTATCTTTAAAAAACCGGTATCACTTTTGGATAATAAATTGCTTATTGATCTGATTAAGCTGATAGAAGTATAAAGAATCACCATTCACGCCAAATGGCTGCAAACTGCCAGCTATCTCCAGCGAAACCAATCCATGCACCTGGCACCAGATCAGAACAGCCACTGACCGGCTGAGAGCATTGACTTTACCAACATGGTTTTTCCAGTTTTCAAAATCAGGTTCAAATTCAGCGCCCATTTTTGGAAAGCCATGGCTATTCAATTCACCCGCCTGACGTAAAGTCTCTACCACACTGACCAATACTCCCAATGCACGTGCCGCAAAAGGCTGTACTTTTTCCATCGGAGCAACATATCCCGGGATCGGGGTACCAAAGATCAAGTGATAACGCTGAGGATAATCCAGTGCCCATTGACGATAAGCTATACCAATGGCGATCAATCTGCCAGGCCGATCATCTGTCAATATTGCATCCCTTGCCGCAATTAAAACATCGCCAAAGGAAGTATATGCATCAATGATCATCGCCGTTACCAGGTCGTCCCGGCGTGGAAAATAATTATAGATCGCCGGGGCAGTGATTCCCAACGCACGCGCTATTGATCGCAATGAAAGTGACGATGCACCGCTCTCTGCTATTTGTTGCCAGGCAGTTTCCTTGATGGCAGCCTGTAGGTCCACTTGTTGAGCATTGCGTAAGGGTCGAGCCATTGATTCTCCAGTATAAACACCGTATATTTACGTTGTAAATATACGGTGTTTATACTTATTTGTCAAGAGATGAATCTCCAATTTGCTTTACCCTTTGACCTATAGGCTGGTTACACGTACAATTATCATAATATGCGCATCTGGAACCTGGCACCTGGTGACCCTTTACAGCTTACAATCGCTGCTGACGCTCGATTTACAATTCCGGATTATGTCAATGATCATATCTGGGATCTTGATTTGAGCGGTGGCGATCCGTCCGCCCTGGCTTTACGTACCACATTTGGTCTACGAGCACGCCTGATGCGTATTTTTCCACGCTTTACCGAAAGCGGAAAAGCCCTCAGCAATCCGATAGAATTTGCAGTCCAACCCCACATTCGCGCTTTTTACCCAAATTTTCTCTCAGTTACTTTTTCACCATACAAAGATGTCGAAGTTACCTCCGACTATTGGGTGGTAGATTCACAGGTTGTAAGTGGGCGTCTTACCATAAACAACCGTTCTCTCATCCAACACCCCATCCGCTTTGAAATGGTAGGACAGCTGATCCCATTGAATGGCCAGAATATGACTACCAATCAACGCCATTCTGTCACAACTCTGGAAGGGCAGGTAGACGATCTTTTCCCGGTTCTATTTCTGACCGGTGGCCCCCAGCCAGGTCCGGGGCCGTATGCTTCACTTGGCCTCATGCTGGATCTGGCTGCAGGTACCTCCCGACAAATCTCTTGGGCAATGGCCACTCTTAAAGACCCACAGGCATCCTTTGAACTGGCGCGCAAAACCGCTGCCCGTCCATTTGACGCTGAAAAAGCATTAATTGAACTGCAGAATTTAAGTGATACGGTTGAAATAATCACGGGCGACCCGGATTGGGATGCCGCCCTGGCCCTGACTCAAAAGAATGCGCTCTGTTTGTTTATGGGACCAAACACCTATTTACCTCATCCAAGCTTTGTTTTATCACGCCAACCGGATCAGGGTTTCTCACGCATGGGCGATGGTAGTGATTACCAACATTTCTGGAACGGCCAGCCCGTCCTGGAAGCCTATTACCTTTCGACCTTATTGCCTGCTGCTCCTGAACTGGCACGCGGTCTCTTAAAAAACTTTTTGGCAGTCCAGGATACCCATAATGGAACCATCGATTGCCGGCCGGGCCTGGCCGGCCAACGCGGGCGATTTTTGGCAGCACCTTATCTGGCCACCCTTGCATGGCGCCTGGCGCATGCCGGTCAGGATCGTGAATTCATCAATAACATATATTCTGGTCTGCATAAGTTTTTCTGGGCCTGGTTTTCACCAACCCGCGATCATGATCACAACGGACTACCCGAATGGCAGCACCCCGGCCAGACAGGCTTTGAAGAAAATCCACTTTTTGATGGCTGGCACAGCTGGGCGCTGGGGGTCAACATAACCACGGTACAATCCCCGGCTCTATCCGCGGCACTTTATAGTGAAGCTCAGTGCCTGATAAAAATGGCAGAATTGCTGGGACGGTCATCTGATATCATCACGCTAAAAGCCCAGGCCGAAATCCTGCGGGTTGGCATACAAGCCTGCTGGGATCCTGATAACCAGATCTATCGTTATGCTGACCGTGATACCCACTTGAGCCTCCCCGGAAAATTGATCAGCGAACGCCAGGCCGCACCTGAAATAAAGCTCCAAAAAGAATTCAAGCAACCCGTCCGACTTGTGATTCGCATCCTGGGTCAGAATGAGACACTGAAGCGCCCACATGTCTCCATTACAGGTAAATTGGATGGGCAAGAACAGACCGAAATACTCGAATCACACGATTTTACTTACAGTTCCAGTGGGGCTGTAGCCACCACCGAAAAAGTCTACACATCATTGAGCAATTTCGAATTTGAAGGGCTCAATCGTCAGGATCGCATCCTCATCCAAACCGCTGACCTGACCAATGCCGACCATACCCTGCTGCTTCCGCTCTGGGCAGGTATCCCAGATAAGTTGGATGCTCAAGCGCTGGTATATCGCACTATTCTGGATGCCAGCCAGTTTGATCATCCCTTCGGTATCCCTGCCCTGTCACACCTGTCCATTCAAGATGCTGACCCGGTCTGTAATAGTGTACATCTACCCTGGAATCTCCTCGTAGGCGAAGGGTTGTTGGCTTATGGCTTTCGACGTGAAGCAGTCCGGCTGACCGCGCACACCATGTCTGCAGTTATCCAGAATCTCAAGCGCTCACAGGCTTTCTATCGAAATTACCACGCCGAAACCGGTGCAGGACTGGGAGAACGCAACACATTGCAAGGCCTGGCTCCCATTGGCCTCTTTCTTGCAGCCCTCGGAGTGGAAATCCAATCACCCACACGGGTGATTCTGACAGGAGAAAATCTATTCCCGTGGCCTGTTACGGTAAAATATAAAGGTCTGACGGTAACACGTCTGATGGGGCAGACTGAAATAACCTTTCCAAACGGACAGCCCGTCACCCTTACCGACCCCAACAACGCAGTCGTTTCATGCGAAAAGGAGTAATTTGATGGCAGAATCGACCAATATCCATTCTATAATGACCGCAGTAATCCAGGACCAGGACGTAGATATGGCACTGCGTGCACTCGAGCAAATCCATGCTCCGGTGACTCACCTCGCCAGCTCTGGAGGTTTCCTGGGACGGCGGAATGCCACGCTTTTGGTTGGCATACGCGATGGTGAAGAAGAAAAAGTTCTAAAAGCACTTCAATCTTCCTGCAGGCAAAGAGTGGAATACCTTGCCATGCCGCTGGAAGGCTCCCCACTGCCCATGCCAACCCCTGTGCCCGTGACAGTAGGCGGCGCCACAATGTTTACCCTACCAGTCGAACGATTTGAGGAGTTCTAACCATGAAATTAATTTTTGCAATACTCAAAGATGACGATGTGGATAATGTTGTCCAGGCGCTAACCACAGATAATTTCCGGGTTACACGCGTCGCATCTACCGGTGGTCTGTTCCGCAAAGGCAGCACCACTTTACTAATCGGTGTGGACGATGAACAGGTTGATCCCGCCATCCAGGTGCTGCGCAGCAAAACCACAGCTGAAGCCAATGAACAAAAACGTGCAACAGTCTTTGTGGTACCGGTCAATCGCTTCGAACAGCTGTAGCACAACCTTGCAAACACAAAAACTGGCGCTTTTGCGCCAGTTTTTCATAACCTATTCATAATTTGGAATTGCCAACCTTTTTTAGCCAAAAACAAGGTTTTTTGTCGTAAGAGAGGGTCGTACAGGGCATCATCCACAATTACAACAAAGAATATCAAAGTCTAGAAGGTAATCATTACATGTCCAAACTACTTGAAAAATCTCGTTATCTGGCAATCATTGGCGTTCTGGGTCTGCTGGTTGCAGCCCTGGCTTCCTTTGGTTGGGGAATCATACAAACCATTCATGCTGTAAAATTAATTGTGGAAAGTCAGGGTACGGATATTAGTATCACTGTCGCCATAATTGAAATTGTTGACATCTTCTTAATTGCCACCACGCTCCTAATTTTTTCGGTCAATCTTTACGAATTGTTTATCGCAGACATAGATGTCCCAGAGTGGATGGTCTCACACGATCTGTACGAGTTAAAAACCAAATTAAGCAGTATGATCATCCTGGTCATGGCTGTCAAATTTATTGAGAAAATGGTGGACGTAAAAAACTACATGGAACTGCTCCAGTATGGCACATCCATAGCGCTTGTCTCCGGGATTTTGATTGCATTTGGATTTTTCGGTCACAAAAATTAAACCTTAATAATGACAACAGACTGATTTTAGCCCTGGTAAAATAAATTTTCAACCAAATAACATAAAAGGTGTGACATCCATGGATATCACACCTTTTATGTTATTTGGTTATTGACGAACACGGCCCATTCAGCCGTAGCTTATTAAGGCAAATCCCGGTAGGATCCAAGCACCTTCATGTAGTTAGCACGCTCGAAAGCAGCCGATTCCTTGACTGACTGCTGGCTCATACTACCTTGCATTTGTTGAATGGATTGATAATCATGTTCTTCCATCCAGGACTGCAAGGTTGCAAGAATATCCGGAACCCGACTGTAACCATTTTTGAGTATCTCAGAAGCGATCAGCGTCACACGCGCACCAGCCATCATCGATTTAATCACATCTGTTGCGGTGTGAACGCCACTGGTGAGAGCCAGATCAGCATTGACTTTCCCGAATAGGATTGAAATCCAACGCAGCGGCAGACGCAGTTCATCTGAAGTGCTCAAAACAAGGCTATTAATAACATCCAGATTTTCCAGGTCAAAATCAGGCTGGTAGAAACGGTTAAACAACACCAACCCATTGGCACCAGCTTCTACACAGCACCGCGCAAAATTGGGTAGGGCTGTCGTAAATGGGTTTAGTTTGACTGCAATCGGAATTGTTACACTGGCACGAACCTGGGCGATTAATTCCAGATAAGTATTCTCCAACTCCACGGCAGTCAGGTCTGGATCTGTGGGCAAATAGTATAAATTTAATTCCAATGCATCCGCACCAGCTTCCTGCATGTGGTGGGCATATTTCGTCCAACCACCCTTGGAAACACCGTTCAAGCTGCCAATAACGGGCACGCTGACCGATTTCTTGACTGCATTCAAATGATCCAGGTATTTCCCAGGTCCCATCGCATAAGTGCTGATGTCCGGAAGATAATCAAAAGCTTCTGCACCTGTTTCAGTACCACGGGTAAGATAATGATCCAATTCCAGACTTTCATGAATGATCTGTTCTTCAAATAGAGAGTGCATGACAATCGCACCAACACCTGCCTCATCCAGTTTCTTTGCACTTTCAATCTTTTTCGTAAGCGGCGAAGCCGATGCGACAACAGGGTTTTTCAGGGTTAGTCCAAGATAACGCGTACTTAGGTCAATCATTTTGCATCCTTTACACATCAGTTCAATAAGCGAGTCAGGGACGCATTATTCTGCGTCCCTGACTGCGTAATCATCTTTTATTTCTCGCTATCAACCGGCTTACCATAATGCATCGATGCCATCTGCTGATAGTATTCCCAACGCTTATTTACATCGCCTTGAGCTTGCTTGAGAAGCATTTCAGCACGGGCTTCATCAGATTGCAACAACATGCGGTAGCGGGTTTCGTTGTAAACATATGCTTCCAACGGAATGGATGGTTCCTTCGAATCCATGCTGAGCGGGTTCTGACCCTGGCTGGCAAACGCCGGGTTGTAGCGATACAGAGGCCAGTGACCAGACTGTACAGCCAGTTTCTGTTGTTCAAGACCCTTGGCCATGTCAATACCATGCGCAATGCAGTGCGAGTAAGCCAAAATAAGGGATGGACCATCAAAAGCTTCAGCTTCTAGAATTGCCTTAAGAGTCTGCTGGTCGCTGGAGCCCATCGCAATCCGGGCTACATAAACATATCCATAGGACATGGCAATCAGGCCAAGATCTTTTTTGGAGGTACCCTTACCACTGGTCGCAAACTTTGCAACTGCAGCACGTGGGGTGGATTTGGAAGCCTGACCACCAGTGTTCGAGTAAACCTCAGTATCCAGAACCAGGATATTGACATTCCGACCGGAGGCCAGAACATGATCCAGACCACCATAACCAATATCATAAGCCCAGCCATCACCACCAATGATCCAGACAGATTTCTTGACCAGCAGATCTGCCAGCGACATCAGATCGCGTGATTTCGGATCGGTCTGTCCAGCCAACTTCTGCTTAAGAACTTCCACACGCTCGCGTTGCTGCTTGATGCCCAATTCGGTTGTCTGATCCGATTCCAGAAGTTCAATGGCCAGGGAACCCAATTCAGCCGACTTTTGCTTGAGCAGGTAATGCAGATATTCAGTTTGTTTATCCAGCGTCAGGCGCATTCCCAAACCAAATTCGGCATTATCTTCAAACAACGAATTTGACCAGGCCGGACCACGCCCTTCCTTGTTGACTGTCCAAGGGGTGGTAGGTAAGTTACCGCCATAAATGGAGGAACAACCAGTGGCATTGGCAATGACAGCGCGATCACCAAAGAGTTGTGAAACAAGCTTGATATACGGTGTTTCACCACATCCTGCGCAGGCTCCAGAAAATTCAAATAGAGGCTGCAGTAGTTGCGAGTTTTTAATGGTCGTGGGGCTCATCAGCGTGCGGTCGACTTCTGGAAGTTTGTAGAAGAAATCCCAGTTTACGTTTTCAACTTCTCGCAGCGCAGGCTGGGGAGTCATATTAATAGCTTTACGACCAACTTGAGTCTTGTCTTTAACCGGGCAGGCTTCAACGCACATATTACAACCCGTGCAGTCTTCAGGAGCAACCTGAACGGTATAAGCCATTCCAGGAAATTCCTTAAACTTGGAATCCATATGTTTGAAAGCAGCAGGTGCTCCATTTAGTTCATCCATCGCATAAACCTTGTGACGGATAACGGCATGCGGACATACAAAGACACATTTACCGCATTGGATGCACAAATCCGGTTCCCAGACCGGGATTTCAAGTGCAATATTTCGCTTTTCCCACTGGGTGGTGCCACTCGGGAAGGTACCATCCACCGGCATAGCAGAAACTGGAATTTCTTCCCCTTCCAGGGCGATGATGGGACCAAGAGTCCGCTTAACAAAATCCGGAGCTTCAACAGGTACCCGGGGTCGCATGGAAAGCAAACCGTTGGCAGCTTCAGGAACCTTAATCTCACGCAGGTGAGCAAGGGTCTGGTCAACCGCTTCGAAGTTCATGCGAACCACAGCTTCACCACGTTTACCGTAAGTCTTCTCGATGGAATGCTTAATCTCGGCGATAGCCTGTTCGCGTGGCAAAACACCAGAAATGGCAAAGAAACAGGTCTGCATGATCGTATTAACACGGCTACCCATACCGGTTAGTTCAGCCACTTCATAGGCATTGATATTGTAGAATTTGAGCTTTTTGGAAATGATGGCTTGCTGGACTTCAACCGGCAAGTTGTCCCAGACTTCATCTTGACCAAAAATACTGTTCAAAAGGAAGGTTCCACCAGGTTGGGCATATTTCAGAATGTCATAGCGTTCCAAGAAGCTGAACTGATGACAGGCCACAAAGTTGGCAGTATTTGAAGAAATCAGATATGGTGCCTTGATCGCCTTGGGACCGAAGCGCAAGTGAGAAGCGGTCAACGTACCAGATTTCTTGGAGTCATAATAAAAGAAGCCTTGGGCGAAATTGGGGGTCTCTTCACCAATGATCTTGATTGAGTTTTTATTCGCGCCCACTGTACCATCGGCACCCAGGCCAATGAACACGCAGCGTACAGTCTCGGGGTATTCAACACTGAAGGATGAATCTACGTCCAGGCTGGTAAAGGAAACATCATCAATAATACCAACCGTGAAATGATTCTTCGGAGCCGGCTTAGCAAGCTCATCCAATACAGCCTTGGCCATAGCGGGAGTAAATTCTTTGGAAGAAAGACCATAACGGCCACCAATGACTTTGATATCACTGCGACCGGATTCGAACAGAGCATTGACGATATCCAGATACATGGGATCGCCAGCTGCACCAGGTTCCTTGGTACGATCCAGAACCGCGATGGATTTGACACTCTTCGGCAGGGAATTAATAAAAGCCTGGGTATCGAAGGGACGGTACAGGCGCACACGCAGCACACCCACACGTTCGCCCTGACCAACCAGGTAATCCACTGTTGCTTCGAGTGTTTCACCACCGGAGCCCATTACAATGGCAATCCGTTCGGCTTCGGGATGACCAACATAATCAAACAGGTGATACTGACGCCCGGTCAGTTTCGCAAATTTGTCCATATCAGCCTGGACAATTCCGGGGAAGGCAGCATAGAACGGATTGACAGTCTCACGACCCTGGAAATAGACATCCGGATTCTGGGCTGTGCCGCGAATGAAGGGGTGATCCGGGGAAAGTCCACGGGCGCGATGCGCCTGGACCAGATCCATGTCAATCATTTCACGCAGATCATCATCCGTGAGTTGTTCAATCTTGGCAACTTCATGTGATGTACGGAAACCATCAAAGAAGTGCAGAATAGGTAAGCGGGATTTCAATGTGGAAGCATGGGCAATCGCAGCCATATCATGTGCTTCCTGAACAGACCCAGATGAAAGCATGGCCCAACCGGTCTGGCGGGCCGCCATGACATCCTGATGATCTCCGTAGATGGAAAGACCCTGGGCAGCGATGGCTCGCGCAGCAATATGGAAGACCGTGCTGGTAAGTTCACCTGCAATTTTATACATATTGGGGATCATCAAGAGCAATCCCTGGCTGGCAGTAAAGGTGGTGGTAAGAGCGCCAGTTTGCAGGGCACCATGAACAGCACCTGCAGCGCCGCCCTCGGATTCCATCTCAATAACATGTGGGGTTGTGCCCCAAATGTTGGCTTTGGTTTTGGATGCCCACTCATCAGATAACTCGCCCATCGTGGAGGAAGGTGTGATCGGGTAGATGGCGATCACTTCACTGACGCGATAAGCAACCGATGCTGCGGCTTCATTACCATCAATCGTGATCAAAGATCGTTTAGTCATGGTTACTCCTTAGTAAAGAGAAGATCAGAGCGTACTCTGTTGTTTGTGAAAAATGTCGCAAAGCATTTCAATTATGCCACATATGGACAAGTTTAGCCCCATCAATTTATATAGACTAGTAATAAATGACACATAAAACAGCCGCGTCTTGTCATATATTTGGACAATAACGAGTGGAAAAGTAGCATGTCCGAATTTTCCGAAGTTTTTCTATAAGCAATGAATATTACCGGCTATATAAATATGCTCTTGCCAAAAATAGGGCTGCCAGAGATTTTGCATCCTGCATCTGCCCGCTTTCGGCGAGGTGGAAAGCTGCCTCAACCGTCATTTTTTCAATAATTAAAAACTCATCAGCATCAGGATCAAGCGGGTCGTGTGTCAAACCAGTTGCCAGAAAAACATGCATCAATTCAGTGGAATAACCCGGCGCAAGGTAAAAACTGCCAATTTCCCTCAGATTTTCAGCCGCCATGCCAACTTCCTCACGTACTTCACGAGCAGCAGCCTCTTCCGGGGGTTCTCCAACTTCCAGCGTCCCAGCTGGTAACTCAAGCAATTCTACCTGAGCTGCATGACGGTATTGCCGGACGAAATACATCTGGTCATTTTCGTCGACTGGGATAATGATGACTGAACCGACATGCTCGATAATGTCATATTTGACTATATTACCATTGGGGGTTTTGAGATGATCCCTGCGCACATTAAAAGCACGCCCGGTATAGGTGCTTTCAGACTCTAATAATTCAAACTTCATCTTGACTCCAGTCAAACGAAACACCCGGGCAAGATGATTGCCCGGGTGGCTGATGTAATCGAAAATACTATGGGATTTGAATGGTCGAACCGACAGTCAAAGCGTAGGAACCGCTCAGTCCGTTGACACTTACGATGCCCATCGGATCAACGTCACCAAAATCACAGGCAATGGAATAAATGGTATCGCCAGTTAGAACAGTATACTGGGCGGGGTGACCCCTGCGTGAGCGCTGACCCGGAAAGGTGCCACCAGATTGTGGAATAGAAATTGTCATACCAGGGGTATATTCGCTTTGTGAACTGCTCAAACCGTTAAGGGTAAGCAACTCTTCGGGATTGACATTGAAACGACGTGCAAGACAGTATGGAAATTCACCCTGATGCAAAACATAAGTGCCCGGTTTGACAATTGGACCAGCAGTAATCTGCGGTACCGGCGTACTCACAATTGCAGTCGCAAGCACTGCAGGTGTAAGGGACGGCAAAGGTGTAATGACCACCGCAGTGGGTAAAGTACCAGCCAGGGGCGTGATGGTTAACACATCAACCAGAGTCTTGGCAGTCCCTGCGGCGGTCGGCATGGGCATACCGGCCGTGGCAACCGCGGTTTGGGTACCTGCAATTTCAATAGCATTCATCCCTGATGTAGCCAATGGCTTCGGAAAGTTAACCTTTGGTGTCGGTGTTCCGGTAGAGGCGGATGAGGCCGCACGAGTACAGGCGCTCAGAGATAGCGCCAAAACCATCAATAGAATCAATAAAAACTTCTTGCTCATTTTTCTCCTCCTCCAAAATAGGCGATTGCGTTGCATACAAAATTAGTTTGTTTGATACTAGCACAGACTTTCTAGTGCGTCAAGTTAGTGTAAACCTACACATATGTTAATTGTGAGTAAAAACACAATTGCACAGTCAGATGTAACCCGAGGAAGCAAACTGGGTTACGGTTGGCATGACCGCATTTGCAAAACCCAGATCATTGTGGTTTTAGCGCCCGGGTTGCGAGGTAGGTCGGGGTGTATTCGGAAATGGCTATACCAGAATGGCGATCTTCGTAAAGCCCAATCAGATGAAATCCTGCTTCCATCTGTCCTGCAAGTTGGTCGGTTAGTGAATGGCTATACTCCATAGGCCAGCCATTCTCCATCTGTCGTTCCCGCATTTCGGGGCAATCAAAATCGTTATATGGCAGCTTGTATTTGACCTCCAACTGACCCTTGTCAGCTTTTTCAAGGTCAAATATATATAAAATAGGATTCATAAAACCTGTTAACAACGTACCGCTGCGTCGTAAAACACGGAATGCTTCCTGCCAAACAGGACGGATATCGGGGATAAAAAGATTGGAAACCGGGTGAAATATAAAATCGAAAGATTCACTGGCAAACATTCCCAGATTTCGGGCATCACCTTCCACCATTTGCAAATTCATCAAACCTTCACGCACAGCCACTTCACGATCACGATCCAGTTGGCGCGGCGAATTGTCAAAAACAGTAACATTCGCCCCTGCTGCTGCAAAGATCGGAGCTTGCTGCCCACCGCCACAGGCCAATGCTAATACCTGTAAACCTTGCAAGGGTGGAATCCAGTCTGCTGGTACGGCGATATTTTCTGTCAGCAGCACTGAGAAGTCGCCGCAGCGGGCACGGGCAATTACATCCGGACTAACTGGAACCGTCCAAGGATTTTTTCCAGAGTCAACCTCTTTGTTCCAGGCTTCGCGATTATAATCGACAACCCTGGCAGCTCTTTTTTTCTCAATGTCATCGGCATGCTCAGCTTCGTGGGGTCCTAAAACATTGACAATATCAACCAAACTACCGGGTTCACCCCAGGGCAGAATGTGCTCAGTTGTAATTTCCTGCTCCGGCAGGTCGCGCAGCAGATCGATAAAAAGCTGGCGAGTTTGGATATATTCCTGAAAAACCTGATCGTAATCCATGTCCGCACGCTTGGCCACAGATTCTGCATTATATCGATCGATACCATCTACAGCGGAGAGAGCGGGGGTTTGACCCATCATCAATGCTTGCAAATAAATAACAGCAATATCATCCCAACCGGACAAGTGCGCAAGCACTTCACGCACTGTCCAGGATGGATAGATATTAATGTGATAGTCACTACCCGCTACTTGAGCCAACATCTTTGCACGGGATTTTTCAAGGATGGCTATCAGATCTTCACGCTGTTTCATATTATTCATTCCTTTTAATTACAATAAAATCAAACCAGCACATCCAGGTTGAAACCACTCACGTCGTAATAGCCATACTACCTGACTGCATAAGTCAGCTTATCAGTCGGAAATAAATATCATGCCGGGCTGATTGCAGGTTGTTTTTTCTTACCAAAATGAATCAACAAATAAATACCTACACCAAGCGCCAGGGCACCCAGGGCAAAACCACTAAAGTTGGAAATAAAATCACTGATCAATTCCCATTGACTGCCAAAAGCATAGCCAAGCCCACCATATAAAGCTACCCATGTTAATTCACCCAGGATGTCATAGATAATAAACTTCTTTACATGATATCCACTGCTGCCAGCTATGAGCGTGACAGGGAAAGCAATGGCAGTCAATAACCAACGCGTCAGGAAAATAGCAACCCCGCCACGCCGCTCAAAGAGTGTATGCGCATTTTTCCAGGCAGCAGTATTCCCAAAACGCGCCTGGATCCGAACACTTGCAAAATAACCAAGGGCATATAGTAATAAATCCCCAATAACTGTTCCGATATAGCCTAAAATGGGTGTGGAAAATGCGTCCAGTAAATTCTGACGAATAAAAGCACCACAAGCAATAACTATCAGCGTACTGGGTAGAGGAATACCCAATCCACCCAAAAATAACATCCCGGCTACCATTGGCGCCCCATAAGCAGCAACCCAACCTAAAACAAGTGAACTGAGATCCACACTGCTCATGGTTGAACCTGGCGACTATCAATAATTTTTTGGACCTCAGCAACCAAAGCTTTAGGCCCACCCGCAAAACTTACAGTATCACTCAGGTATCCTAGGGGCATATAGGCATTCCCGACCATCGAGATTCCAAGCTCATCAAAAATAATTTGAGCAGAAATACCTGTGCTGTTGGCAATATATTGGATCGACATCCAATCACTCACATGTTGTTCTATAAATCCAGTCGCCACCGGGTTGGCCCTATATTTATTGATGGCATCACCAATCGTACTCAACAAAACCGGACGACCCTTTACGCCTCCAAGGTTCATCTGAGCATTAAGACGGCTGACAGAAATCATACTGTTTTCTTTTTTGGGCTTAATCCCGGCTTCATCAAATAGGTATTTTTGGGGCACTGCATAAGACACAGAAATATACCGGAGAGTCATCCAGGGCCGCAATAGATCCGTGGAAAGATTACCCGCCTTGAAATTATTCTCCTGGGCATAGCGAACTTCCTTATAGAATTCGAACATACCCAGCCCCTTGGAAACCATTATCCCCAAACCCGCAACGATCAAAACCAGGGCCAGGATTTGAATTTTGGATATGGATCGAATTTTGTCGATGAGTGCCTTCATAATAATCCTTTCATCCTTTTTCAGATTGTATAACTATGGTCACACCAATTGTACCCTTAAGAAATCAGATATTTCCGCCAAGAAGAGAAATTATAAAATGCTTTTTACTGAAGTTTTAGCCAAGTCTGTAAAATAAAATGTAAAGAAAAAGCTTCTGGAGAATTTTGGTTTTCGTAGTATATTTTCACTGAAGAGGATAAGAAATTTTTATGTCATTAATCAGTCTGCAGGATGTAAGTCTGGGGTTCGGTGGACCAAAGCTCCTGGAAAACATCAATTTACAAATAGAACGAGGCGAATGGGTTGGCCTGTTAGGTCGAAATGGGATGGGCAAATCCACTCTTTTAAAGCTGATCAACGGCGACATTTGGCCGCAGAGCGGCGATGTTGCCCGACAGCAAAATTTACGCGTAGCGTATTTACCGCAGGAGGTTCAACAGGGTCTAGCCGGAACAGTAAGTGATATCGTCACAACTGGCTTGGGAATTGAAGTTACTGTTGCCAGCCATGAAGATCACTGGCAGAGACAGCTGCAGGTGGATCAGGTAATTGCACGCATGCAGCTCGATCCATTGGCCCAGTTTGTCACACTTTCAGCAGGTCTTAAGCGCCGGGTACTACTTGCACGCGGGCTTGTTAGAACACCTGATTTGCTGCTGCTGGATGAGCCCACCAACCATCTTGATATCGAATCCATCGATTGGCTGGAAAATTTCCTCAAGCGTTGGGGCGGCACCCTGGTATTTGTTACACATGACCGTGTTTTTCTGCAAAAACTAGCCACCCGTATAGTTGAACTGGACCGGGGGCGTTTATTTGACTGGAACTGTAATTACCCAACCTTTCTGCAGCGCAAGGAAGCCATGCTCTCGGCTGAAGCCGAGCTAAATGTTAACTTTGATAAAAAACTAGCTCAGGAAGAACAATGGATTCGGAAAGGTACCGAGGCACGCCGGACCCGCAATGAGGGTCGCGTGCGCGCGCTTAAACGACTACGAGACCTGCGCAGCGAACGCCGGGAGCATCCCGGAAAAGTACGCATGCAAATTCAGGCCGACCGCCGCTCTGGCAGGTTGGTAATTGAGGCTGAAAACGTGAGCTATGCTTATGGAGATCAGCCGGTGGTCCAAAATTTCTCTACCACTATTCAACGTGGGGATAAAGTAGGCATCATTGGGCCTAATGGCTCCGGAAAAACAACCTTGCTGAGATTATTGATGCGCGAGCTGGAACCACAGCAGGGACAAGTGGAACACGGCACCAACCTTGAAGTGGCTTATTTTGATCAACTGCGTGCCCAATTGGATGAAAGCAAATCCATCCTCGAAAATGTAGGCCAGGGTGGCGACACCGTCACAATCAACGGTCGCAACCGGAATTTGATCGGTTACCTGGAAGACTTTCTATTTACCCGTGACCGCGTCCATGCACCGATCAGTGCACTTTCAGGCGGAGAGCGTAATCGCTTAATGCTGGCACGCATTTTTGCCCGCCCAGCCAACTTGTTGATTATGGATGAACCCACCAACGACCTGGATATCGAATCGCTCGAAATCCTGGAAGACCTGTTATTGGAATTTCCCGGCACACTACTGCTGGTCAGTCACGACCGGGCCTTTTTAAATAATCTAGTCACAAGCACTCTGGTACTGGATGGTCGTGGGCATGCAACTGAATATATAGGCGGCTACGATGATTGGCAGCGCCAATCTCAGGCCGAGAACCCGGAAAAAATAGAAGAGAAGGAAAAACCTCGCAAACAGACCGAGTCGCGGCCTGAAGAACGCTCAGCAATAGATGGCCTACGCAAACTAACGTATAAGGAACAACGCGCATTGGAAGCCCAGAAACAGGAACTGGCTGAACTGCCAGGTCAGATTGAAACCCTGGAAACCGAACAACACCAGTTGAGTGCAGCCATGGCAGATCCGGCTTTTTATCAGCGCAGCAGCGCTGAAATCACACGCGATGCCGCACAGTTGAAAAATCTGGAAGATGCGCTTGCAACAGCCTACCAGCGTTGGGAAGAATTGGAAAATTTATAAACCAAATCCGGACCATTCGGAAAACCAGACAAACAATTCCCAGGTGCTATTTGCAGATCCTTTTTTGAACCTAATCTGTCAATTAGGTGTTGCACATATAGATATTTGTACTTATTTCCATAATCCTTTCACGGGTGTATACTCGTGAAAATTTAACTACAAAGAGGCGTTCCATGAAAAGAGCAGTCAGCATCAGTATCGGTTCCTCCAAGCGCAACAAAGCGGTCGAAGTAACTCTGCTGGGAGAACAAATAAGGATTGAGCGCATCGGTACTGACGGAGACATGGAAGCTGCTGCAGTAAAATTTAAAGAACTGGATGGAACAGTGGATGCATTTGGCGTTGGTGGCGCAGACCTGGGGTTGATGGTCGACGGCAAATGGTACGAACTCTATTCTGTCACACCTATCATTCGCTTTATAAAAAAAACCCCCGTAGTAGATGGATCCGGTCTCAAGAACACGCTCGAAAATAAATCAGCAGCTTTCCTAGATGAAAAGCTGGGAGATTATATTAATAAACTCGGCAAAAAAGTCTTTGTTATGACAGGCTCAGACCGTTGGGGCATGACCCAATCCTTTGTCGACAATGGCTACGAATGTGTCTTCGGGGACTTAATGTTCTCGTTGGATATTCCGATTGCGCTACACACCGTGAATCAAATCAAAACTATGGCAGCGGTGCTGATGCCAATTGCCGGGCGATTACCGTTCGAATGGGTCTACCCAATCGGTGAAAAACAAGAAGAACGCAAACCCAAGTATCCAAAATATTTCAACTGGGCTACTGTAATTGCCGGGGACTGCCACTACATAAAACGTTACATGCCAGAAAACATGCAAGGCAAAATAGTAGTAACCAATACCACCACGCCTGAAGATGTAAACTTGTTCCGTAAAACCGGGGTTAAGTATCTGGTTACCACAACACCCAATATGGATGGTCGTTCATTCGGCACAAATATGATGGAAGCCGCCTTGGTGGCGCTATCCGGCAAGGGTCGCCCTTTAACGCTGGTTGAGTACGATGAGCTACTTAACAAACTTAACTTCCAACCGCAGTTGCTGGAATTAAACTAAACCCATCACCACAACAAAGCTCCACAACGGCCTCGATCAGAAAACGGAGATTTTTTTATGGACGCAATTGTTACCGCTGGTGGGATTCCGCTGCCCGAAGATCCTTTGTATGCCTACACACAGGGTAATTCCAAAGCCCTGTTGGATATTGCCGGGAAACCCATGATACAGTGGGTTTTGGATGCCCTCTGCACATCCAAAAAAGTAGATAACATCATTATTATCGGCATGCCCGAAAAAAATGACCTGATAACCACCAAACCTACCTACTATCTACAGAACGAAGGTCGCATGCTGGCCAATATTGTAGCTGGCATTCATAAAACGCTGGAATTAAACCCAAAAACAGAATATGCGCTCATTGTTTCATCCGATATACCCGGTTTACGAGGCGAGATGGTGGATTGGTTGGTAGGCGAAATTGAAAAAACCTCTGCAGATATCTATTACGGAGTCATTTCACAACCCGTGATGGAGAAACGCTACCCTGATTCACGCCGAACCTGGACACATCTAAAAGATATGGACGTCTGCGGCGCAGATATCAACGCCACGCATGTGCGTATGGCAACCGAACACCTGGATACCTGGGAGGAATTGATCGGTAAGCGAAAATCTCCTCTTAAACAGGCGGCCACTATCGGTATTGGCACACTGCTCTTGATGGTTTTGCGGCAATTGACACTTTTCGATCTGGTCAAACGGGTTTCGGAACGGATTGGCATCCGCGGTAGAGCTGTCGTCTGGGAATGGGCGGAAGCCGGGATGGATGTGGATAAACCACATCAACTGGAAATCATGCGCGCCGATATGGCGTAAAAATAGGTAAAGTGTACGGAGTTAAATATTTTGGAATTCTTTTATCGCTTGCTCGAACTTGACCGGGATTGGTCTTATGCCATGCGCGTGGCAGAAAAACCCGGATTATGGCGAAGCTTGGCTATGTTCTTCGCCCATTCGGGAGATTCATGGTTTTGGGGACTGGGCATGATTGTTTTATTGGGCCTGGGAAATGAATTCTGGAAGCAATGGGCGGTGCATCAATTGTTTTGGATTTCCATCCTGGCTGTCCTGGTTCTAATCCTTAAGTTCAGCATCCGGCGCAAACGTCCTGCAGGAGAATGGGGCGCCATTTATCGTAACACCGACCCCCACTCATTCCCATCAGGTCATGCAGCTCGCTCTTTTCTGGTAGCGTTTCTGGGCAGCCTGTTAGGACCAGGTTGGTTGGCTGTAATTCTATGGATCTGGGCCCCACTTGTATCTCTGGCACGCGTGGCAATGGGCGTGCATTATGTTTCAGACGTAGTCGCCGGGGCCGTGGTAGGTATTGTTGCGGCTTCCCTCGGTTGGCAGTTTTCGTCGCTCATTTTCACACAGATCAATCAAATACTGGTTTCAATTACGAGCCTGCACCTCTGGTAAATGGCGATATTCCACCTGTAACGCAAAATTAAATAAAACTTAAGCAGCATGCCTGACGAGAATGTCGTCAGGCATGCTGCTTAAGTGTACAATAATAATGGCTTTACCTAGTTGCCAAACATTCTGCAAAACCTCAAGCCCAAGGACGCTAACTTATGACTATTCTACTTGACGGTACATCCCTAACGATAGAAAAGCTGGTTTCAATTGCACGCGATGGCGAAAAAATTGAACTTACACCCACCGCATTGGAACGGATAATAATCTGTCGTGCCATGCTGGAAGAAAAGCTGGCCAATCATGAAACCATGTATGGCACAAATACCGGCATCGGTGAATTTTCAGAAAAAATCCTGACCGACGATCAAGTCAAGGATTTTCAGCGCTACCTGGTCTATAACCATGCCGCTGGAATAGGCGACCCAGCACCAGTAGAATATGTACGCGCGGCTATGGCAGGACGCATAAATGTACACGCCCATGGAAATTCTGGTTGCCGACCAGAAATTACTCAAACTTATGTCGAGATGTTAAACAAAGGAGTCACCCCGGTTGTATGCCAGAAAGGATCAGTTGGCGCAAGCGGTGACCTGGCTCCGATGGCACAGGCAGCTTTGCTGCTAATGGGTGAAGGTGAGGCCTTTTACCAGGGGGAACGTTTACCTGGCAAAGCAGCCATGGACAAAGCAGGCATTCCCATCCCAGGCTTGATGGCAAGAGATGGCTTGGCCGCAATTAATGGCTCTAACCTGCTGACAGCCATGAGTGGTTTGCATATTTATGACATGGAACGCTTCTTAAGGCAGGCAGAAATCTGTGCTGCCATGTCGATAGAAGCCTTGCTCGGAAACCTGAAACCTTACAACCCGACATTGCATGAACTGCGCGGGTTTAGTGGATCAATTGTCAGCGCACGCAACATTCTGAAATGCCTGGATGGGTCTGACCTGGCAACCGGAAAGGTAAAAACCAAGGTGCAGGATGCATACTCAATGCGCTCTACCCCACAGGTAATTGGCGCGGCACGCGATGCCATTGCCTATGCCCGTTCACAGGTAGAAATTGAGCTGAATGGAGTCGGCGATAACCCCATCTTCATACCCGAGCAAAAATTGACCCTGACAGGTGCTAACTTCCAGGGGTCTCCGGTATCACTGCCCATGGACATGGCTGGGATAGCCATTACGATGGTCTGTGTTCTTTCCGAACGGCGCTTAAATCGTCTGACCAACCCAGCTCTTAGCGCCGGACTACCAGCTTTTTTGGCACACAGCCCCGGCTTTTTCTCCGGACTGATGCTAAGTCAATACACCGCCGACCATCTGATCGTCGAACAACGCATATTATCAGCCCCTGCCTCCATCCAATCCATCCCGGCAGCAGCCGACCAGGAAGACTTTGTTTCGATGGGAATGAATACAGCTATCAAGAACGGTCAAATACTTGACAATGCTTTCGGTATCCTCGGGATTGAATTTATGGCAGCAGCCCAGGCATTGGATTTCCGCGACTTCATCCCGGGCAAAGGCACAACCGCTGCACGTGAAATCATCCGCAAGCATGTTGCTCACTTAGAAATTGACCGCCCACTTTATGCTGATCACAACAAGATGAAAGCACTAGTCCAATCCGGTAAAATCCTTGAAGCCGTCGAAGCAATGGTTGGAAAATTGGAATAATTCGATCTCGTAAACTTTTTGTAACTTGAAGAAGGCCTTTGAAAATGATTACCAACGAAATAAATTTTTTATCTGAAAGTCTTGGAATGCGGGTTGCACTGAATGTGCTGCTTCCTCAACGCAAACTGACTGATAAACAGCATTCAAAATTTTCCACCCTATACCTTTTACACGGCCACTCTGACGACCATACATCCTGGCAGCGCTGGACATCAATTGAACGTTATGCAGAAGGAAGAAACCTGGCAATTGTAATGCCCAACGTACATCTTAGTTTTTATACCGACATGGTACACGGCGGAAAATACTGGCAGTTCATTAGCGAGGAAGTACCGGCAGTTGTCCGCAGCATGTTCCCGCTTTCGGATAAACGTACCGACAATTTTGTGGCAGGGCTTTCAATGGGTGGTTACGGGGCATTAAAACTGGCTCTGACGTACCCTGAACGCTATGCCGCCGCGGCGAGCTTATCTGGCGCAGTCGATATCCGCGAGGTGGTCACATCTCATGGAGAACCAGATGACGAGGTCTGGTTACATGAAATGGAAAATATTTTTGGCGACCTCAAAAAGGTTCCTGGCGGTCAAAATGACCTGTTCATTCTGGCGAAAAACGCCGCCTCCGCCCCCAAAAAACCACAATTATACATGTGCTGCGGAACAGAAGATTTTCTGTATGCAGATAATCTGCATTTTCGGGATTACATTAAGTCTTTATCTCTAAAGCTGAAATATGAAGATGGACCAGGAGATCATAACTGGGCCTATTGGGATAAGATGATCCAGAATATTCTGGATTGGCTGCCCACTTAGCCAACAAATCTTTAAATTCATACCGGGTTAATGCCCTGGGTCTTTCCCAAAGCATTAACCCGTTTTTTTTATTCCCAATTACAGTTTTTTACCAGACCAGAAATTTACAATCCATTGTTTGTAAGCACTTACCGATTTCAGCTTCACAGAAACCCAGGTAATAGACGGAGTTGGAACACGGTATTAAAAAAACAAGGTAACAATTCTGCAAAAGAAATACAAAAAATGGACAGCAAGCAAATAATAATATATAATAGCAGATGATAATAGTTGCAATAAGGATATTATGAGCTGCACTGAACAAATTTCCAATCAAATCCGCTCACGCGGTTTCCGCCTTACGCCTCAGCGATTGACCATCCTGCAGGTCCTTCAACATTCCGGCGAACACATGACACCTGGCGAAGTCTATGAGATTGCGCGGCAGAGCATGCCCGGGCTAACCGAAACAACCGTTTACCGGACACTTGAGTTCCTATCAGAAAACGGTTTCGCTATGGCTGCCCATATAGGCAGCGGTAAGCTGGTATATCAAGTTGGTGGGCACGACCATCATCACGTCATCTGTCAGAAATGCGGTAACCAGACCGAAGTTGGGCATACACAACTGGATGGGTTATATATCACTATCGAACAACTGACAGGTTTTCGACTAACCACCAGCCATTTAACTTTTTTTGGATTGTGCCCGCATTGCCAATAAAAACTAATAAAAACGTAATTGCAAAAAGTGCTGGGAAAATGGATCAAATAATATAAATAATGCATTACCCTGGCACTTTCACTGCAACCGATGCATAAAAGAATATGCCTTTGCTGTAGACAAAGGAATAATCAGGAGTTTTCCTCATGCGTTCCACCGATACAATAAAGAATCTTAAGTGGCTGGCTATATATTATGCTGCCCTGGTTACATGGCTAACGACATCCGCCATGCACATCCCGGATGGGTATCTCAGCCCGGTTACATCCCTGGTATTATTTCTAATGGTGCTGCCATTCTGGATGATAGGCGTACGGAAGATCCGCGAAACAATGAATGCGCGCAGTGTACCTCTGATAGCCTTATTGGCGGCTTTCTCTTTTGTCATTATGATGTTTAACGTTCCTCTCCCGGGAGGAACAACCGGACATGCTACAGGCGCGGCCCTGGCAGCAATTGTCCTGGGTCCGGAAGTTGCAGTCATTGCAGTTTCTATTGCCCTGATAATACAAGCTTTTTTCTTTGGTGATGGAGGCGTTCTGGCAATTGGTGCCAACTGCTTTAATATGGCAGTCATCATCCCCTATGTCAGTTATTCAATCTACCGTGCCTTTGCACAGAATTCTGCACTGAGCTCCAAACGTCGGGTAGTGGGAGCTGCCCTGGGCGGATGGTTAGGAGTGACCATCTCAGCTTTTCTGGCAGGGGTGGAATTCGGAATTCAACCTCTTCTTTTCCATGCAGCAGACGGATCACCACTTTACGCTCCTTTCGGGCTGGCAATCTCAATACCAGCCATGGTAATTCCTCATATGCTGGTGGCATCCGTGGTGGAAGGCTTGCTGACAGCACTCGTGATTATCTATTTACAGCGCTCCAACATCGATGTATTGGGAATGGCAGAAAAACCAGCCTTGACAGGTTCAACAAGTGTTATGCCCAGGCTGCGTGGCCTTGTGACAGGCCTGATAATTCTCATCCTCGCCTCACCTCTGGGATTACTGGCTCCAGGCACCGCCTGGGGTGAATGGGGCACCAACGAGCTATCCAACATGGGTTTGAAGACCATCCCCACCGGATTGGAAAAACTATCCACACTCTGGGGCGCACCTCTCGCAGGATACGATCTACCCATTCTGGGGAATACCAACCTGGGCTACCTCCTTTCTGCGATAACCGGCATAATACTAATAGCCTTGTTTGTCTGGTTATTCAGCCTCTTACTGACTGCCCGCCCCGCTACAAAAAAACAAAACTCGTAGTTTTTCGCACTGATAGAAAGGGAGCAGCGCACTCAAAAACGCTGAATAATCATGGAAAAAGTAGTTCACCCCGGTCACTCACACCGGCACAGCAACGTGATGGAACATACCTTGCGCGGCATTACGGAAACGCTTGAACGCGCCCTGTTTGCAGAAGAAATCAGCACCCAACCTGGCTTATTTCAAACACTCGATCCGCGCGTCAAAATTATAGGTATTTTGGCGTTATTAATCGCTGTCAGTTTTTCCCGCAGCTGGGTCGTAATCGCCGGAATCTATCTTCTGACTCTCGGTTTTGCACTGGTCTCCGCCATCCCGGCTGAGTTTTTTATCAAACGAGTCTGGTTGGCCCTGCCTTTCTTTACGGGTATGATCATCCTTCCAGCCCTATTCATCACCCCAGGACCAACCCTGGTGCAGCTGCCGTTGGGGCTAGTGATCACTTATACCGGCGCAATGAGTGGGCTATATTTACTACTGCGCGTCAGCAGTTCGGTATCCCTGACTCTACTTTTGATCCTAACCACACCCTGGAATACAGTACTTTCCGCTTTAACTGTCCTACATATTCCAGATGTGTTTATACTGATCCTTGGTATGACATACCGTTATATTTACCTGTTGCTGCATACCACCAATGATATGTTTCTCTCCAGAAAAAGCCGGGTGGTGGGGAAAATGGATGCAACCGAAGACCGGAATATGCTAGCAGCCATCAGCGGAACCCTATTGAATAAATCACTCAATATGAGCAGTGAAGTATATCTGGCGATGCAATCCCGTGGTTTCCGCGGAACGATCGTCACCCTGAAACCCTTCAAAATGCACAACCGTGATTGGGTCTGGTTGATCATTTTTCTGGCATTGGCAATCGTCGCAATAATTTTAGGAAGATGAAAATGATAAATCAAGAGAATACTCCAGTAAAAGACACACCCGTTTTTGAAGTAAAACAGGCTTCATTTGCTTATGACGGAAAACATATGGCACTGGAAAATATTAACCTGACGGTGAATGCCGGGGAATGCCTGGTGATTCTCGGTGCAAATGGTTGTGGGAAAAGCACCCTGCTCAAACTACTGGATGGGTTGTACTTTCCCACCCAGGGTACAGTCTCTGCCTTTGGACAAACCCTGACCGAGGACACCCTGCGTAATGATGAAATTAACTTCGCTTTTCGACGCCGGGTTGGACTGGTTTTTCAGGATACGGATGTACAACTTTTCTCCCCATCCGTTCTGGATGAAGTAGCTTTTGCCCCGCTTCAGCTTGGAATCCCACGTGAAGAAGTCACACGACGAGTGGAATCTGCGATGGAAATGTTACGGATTGAAAAACTGCGCGACCGGGCACCTCACAGGCTTTCGGGTGGCGAAAAAAGACGGGTAGCCCTCGCTTCTGTCCTAACACTTGATCCAGATGTATGGTTGCTTGATGAACCAACAACGGGCCTCGATCCGCGCAGTCAATCCTGGTTGGTGGAATTTATCTTACAGCAGCGAAAGATTGGAAAAACAGTAATTACCGCCACCCACGACCTGATCATTGCCGAACAAGTGGCAACTACCATTTATGTGTTTGATGAAAGTCACCAAATCATAGCTTCAGGAGCACCCCAGGATATCCTGAAAAATCACGACCTGCTACACCTTTGCAATCTGGCGCACTACCATCTTGACCCCATTTTCACCCGGTAAACAGGTACAACCTGGCCAATCTGGAATAATTCCTCCAGCTATTATTAATCCGCTTAAATCAAAGTGCCCCGCGAATTCGCGGGGCACTTTGATTTACAGATTTTTGAATTACAGTCCGGCAGCCTCTTTAAGCAATGCAGCTTTTTCGGTATTTTCCCAAGGGAATTGAACGTCATCACGTCCAAAATGACCATAGGCAGCTGTCTTGCGGTAAATCGGACGGCGCAGGTCAAGGTCCCGTATGATGGCACCAGGACGCAGATCAAAAAATTGATTGATCAAATCCACAATCTGTGAATCGGCAATTTTTGCAGTACCAAAGGTCTCAACATTAATCGAAAGCGGGTGAGCCACACCAATGGCATAAGCAACCTGGAGTTCACAGCGATCAGCCAGACCTGCAGCAACCACATTTTTTGCAACCCATCGTGCAGCATATGCTGCTGATCGATCAACCTTCGTCGGGTCTTTGCCAGAGAAAGCTCCACCACCATGACGTCCCATACCACCATAAGTATCAACTATAATCTTGCGACCCGTAACACCGGCATCACCCATTGGACCACCAATAACAAAGCGGCCAGTTGGATTAATATAAACATTCAAGTTTTCATCCACCATATCTTTTGGCAAAATAGAGTAAATGACGTGTTCGCTGATGGCCTCAACAATCTCAGCATGCGAAATCTCTGGAGCATGCTGTGTGGAAATCAAGACGGTATCGATACGCTTTGGCTTACCGTAGGAATATTCAACCGTTACCTGGCTCTTACCATCCGGTCGCAACCAGGGCAAAGTACCATTCTTACGTAATTCGCTCAGGCGGCGAGCCAGTTTATGAGCCATATAGATCGGCATAGGCATCAAAGTATCGGTTTCATTACAGGCATACCCAAACATCATACCCTGGTCACCGGCACCAACATGCTCAATATCCTTATCTTTCATTTCGCCACTTTTGTCTTCCATGGCATGATCGACGCCCAAGGCAATATCTGCACTCTGGCTTGCGATGGCAGAGAGTACCGCACACGTATTACCATCGAAACCTTTCTCGCTGCTGTCATACCCAATTTCCTTGACAACCCGGCGGACCAAATCATCAAAATTAACAAAGGCATTGGTTGTAATTTCACCCAATACAGCTACAAAACCAGTTTTTGTGGCCGTTTCACAAGCCACACGTGAATATGGGTCCTGCTCAAGGCAGGCATCCAATACAGCATCTGAAACCTGATCGCAAAGTTTATCCGGATGCCCTTCAGTCACAGATTCAGATGTGAAAAGCAGTTTAGGGGAATTCATAAAGGTGTTGCTCATTTAGTTCTATCTCCTTAATAGAAAATGCCCTTTTCGGTCAAACAGAAAGGGCATTTCGCACAAATGCTGAGCTGCCCTCTCATCTCCCAGAAAAATTCTGTCGGAATTGGCACCGCGTTGTTAGTCTTGAATTGAGTTTATTCGTAAGTCCTTGTCGTTTGTTTACGACAAAAACCGAAATAACCGACTAACAACCGGTTGTCGAGGCATCGCAGGGCCGTTCCCTCCGCCTCTCTGGATAAGAGTGCCGTATTGGGGCTATTGAATTTGATGCGATATTACCACAGGTAAGGCCCGGCGTCAAATTGATGAATTTATTTACACAGCAATTATCCAATGTGGATGAGGAAACACAAAATGGCCTGATTCAGTGAGACTAAATGTTGAAAATCATACATACCACGGGGCACTTCATAACATGTGTTTGTTATATAATGTTTACAGACCACCAGCTTCGATAAACAAGTTATTGCTTTATTCCGGTCTGGAAAAATTTTCCAGCCTGGTGGAAACCACCCTAATATCAAACAACGGCAATGCGAGGGAAAATGACCGAATCCAACCCACAACCCACTTACCGGATTACAGACCTGGCCGATAGCGACCGCCCGCGCGAAAGATTGGCCGCGCTGGGACCTCAAGCTCTTTCCAACGCAGAATTGCTTGCCATTTTACTTCGCGTGGGAGTGCCAGGTGAAAATGCGGTGCAAGTCGGGCAACGCTTGCTCCAAAAATTCCAGGGGATCAGAGGCTTGCACCGTGCCCCATTTGTAGAACTGTGTAAAGAACATGGCATCGCCGAAGCCAAAGCAGCACAAATTAAAGCCGCCATTGAGTTGGGGCGACGGTTAACCGTGGAAGCACCCGACGAAAGACCCGCCATCAACTCTCCGGCCGATGCTGCCGCATTGATACAGTACGAGATGAGCGCCTTGGAACAGGAACATTTACGAGTGCTGCTTCTGGATCGGCGCAACCGGGTGATGGAAATAACAGAAGTGTACCGCGGTTCAGTCAGCTCATCACAAGTACGGGTAGGTGAAATTTTCAAGGAAGCCATTCGAAAGAATGCTTCAGCAGTAATCATAGCCCACAACCACCCTAGCGGCGATCCGACACCCAGCCCGGATGATGTAGCCGTAACCCGTGCCATCATCCAGGCCGGCAAGTTGCTGGATGTAGATGTTCTGGATCACCTGGTAATAGGACAGGGCAAGTGGGTCTCGCTAAAGGAACGCGGTTTGGGATTTACGTAATTGTCGCGTCCAACGTATCTCTGGAATGGAATGAAATCCAGCGTAACTCAAGAATACGGAGATTTCCGTATCTGGTTATTTTCCCGGAAATTACCCTGAATGGCTTGATAGTACGACACCGGCAAGGTTGCTGCACGAGAAGGAAGTTTGCGCGACCAAATGCGAGCAAATTCCATTATTTTCGACCATACCTGGACCAGATGGATTACCAATCCGCCCCACGAAAACCATTTCACACTAATAAGACAGTCAGGGGATACCTTTCGGCAATTCCATAAATGTCTTCAACCATGCTTACTGTTACATGCTCTTCCATCACTGCACGCCTCCATTTTACGCTTAGCGAGTCTCCCACATTGGAATTTTCTCTTTTGTGGAGTTTCCCGCAAAGCGGGAGACTCCACCTCATGACCTTACCAGCAGCCAACTCTTGGTCGCTGATACCTACTGGAAGGCCTCGCGGCCGCTTATCCCCAGGTCGTCCCGGTTAAGGTAGCCAAGACCTTTAAGTGCATGGATCACCAGCGGGATCCCAGCGAGGCCCGGTATGATGATATCGATATCAATGCCCGGCTTGGCGGCCAACCCGGGCACCGAAGTGCTGCCGACATGTTCAATGGCCGTTGCGAACTTCCAGACAGCCGGCCAGAGATGTCCGCGAATCTGTTCAAACCAATCCGGCCAGTGCGTATCATATTCGGTGCACGATGATGAATTGCATGCTGCAGTTACTGTTGGTCCGCAATGATCATTGATACCTTTATGGGGTTGTGATGAAACCGCGCACCTTGATCTTTGATACACAACTTAAATCGGGTTGGACTGCCGGTTTTTCGTAAAAAGCCGACACGATGCGACCGACGCAGCCATTGGTGGAAGCGTCTGACCAGAAAACCCCATGCCCGACGTTCGGAAATTCAACGAAATAGCCTTTGCTAAGTGTTTTGGCTGCCAGACTGCCCCAGGTAGGCGGTGTGGAGGGGTCAAATTCACCTGCCAGGATGAGTGCGGGAATGTCACTTCTGAGGGATTGGTGTTCCAACAGGCTTTCCTGCGCACTGCCCCACAACTGGCAGAGTTCAGCTACGCTTTTTTTGTTTGCCATTGCCGGATCCAGAAGGAGTGGGTTGATCTTTTCAGCGGCGATTTGTTCAGAAGTTTGCAGGGGAAAAGCGGATTGGTCGGAACAGATCGCCGACATGTGCATACCGGCAGCGTAGAATTCAGGGTGTGCGATCATGGTCGTGGCATTGTATTGGGCAAGCAGGGTATTGTCACCCGCGGCAGTGGTCTCGATCAATTTGGGAATATAAGGGATGGCGCTGTCTGACGAGAGCATCTCGAAAACGGTATCGATGAATCTACTGCCATCCATCGGGATTTCCGTTCCTGGCATGATATTCTGGCCGAAATACGTAACAACCGTTACATTTTGCGGTTTTTCATTCAACCGGGCAATCGTTTCGTAGAAGGTATTCTCCAAGTGTGGATAGGCGGCATTGCATTTCACATCCACCGCACAGCGCTCAAAAAGGTGTTCGTAGATGCCTTGTGTGTTGATGTGATTCACTTCGGAAAAATCCATCTGTAGCGGCCAGACCGAATCCAGTACTACGCTACGCACCCCTTCGGGATAATCACGCAAGATGGTCATTCCCAGGTGGGTGCCATAGGAATACCCATACAAATTCCATTTTTCAATTCCCAAAACGCGGCGCAGGTCATCAGCATCGGCAGCACTGGCCGGGGTGTTGTAGGCATCCAATTGGATACCCTGCTTTACCAGGCGGTCCTTACAGACTTGAATTGCGTTTTTATAAGCTTCTGTCTCATCTGCCTGGCTCAATAGGGCCGCCGCTAAGGCTGCCTCGGCATCATATAATTCAGGACAGGTGAGTGCTGGCTGTGACTTTCCTGTTCCGCGCTGGTCAAAAACAATCATGTCGCGATTGCCCCGGAAGGCTTGAAAACTTAATCCAGCAGAAACGAGATCGTTAATGGCCGCAAAACCTGGGCCGCCATCCAGGAACAGGATCGGATCGAGCGCTGGCTGGGGATTGGTGCTTTTGATGACGGCCACATGTATGCGGATGGTGCGCCCATCCGGTTTAGCTCTATCCTCCGGAACGATCAGATCATAACATTTAGTTTCGATGGAGGGTGGCTTGAGCGTGCGGCAGTCAACGCTCTCAAGCGCACGAAGCGGGGCCGGTATCTTGGTGGATGTGGGTTGTGGGGATAAGCTTGGTGTTTGTGAAGGCTGCGGAGATGGGGGGATGACGGCCGACGGGCTGGCGCAGCTACTCAAAAACAGTGAACAGGCCAGTAGGATCGTAATTACCTGGTAGAGGTGCACAATCTGGGGTGATATCTTTGGCAACATGAGTGAACCCTCCCTTGGTTCTGGTATGTGCCGAAACTGGTATATGCGCCGCATCATGTGCCACCATAATGGGGCTGAGCGATGCGGTGCCATCCATGTTTGTTTCTTAATTATAGCACCCAGGGCAAGTCGTCCTTATCATCCGGCCAATCGGTCTAGTACACTAAAGCGTAAATGGTGAATAAGGTGTTCAAAATGCTTGCCCCTGGAATTGGCAGTCGGTATACCATGCCAAATCTAAAAGCAGGAACAAACAATGCCATATCCAAAAGCAACAGATATAAATTTGAGCGAAGAAGAACGAACCAGCCTGGAATAATTGGAACGCAAACATCCTGGTCTGCCTATGTTGCATAGAAAAGTAGAACAACGCGAGTTTGAATACATCCGACACGGTACGCTGTGTTTTATTTTCAATTTCGATGTTGCCACAGGTGAACTAGCGGCCTGCACAGCCGGGAAGACCCGTAACGAACATGATTTTGTTGAGCATATCAAAGGTCGAGTTGCTTCAGATCTGCGAGTAAGCCAATGGCATTTTATTAGCGATAACCTGAATACGCATATGTCTGCATCTCTGGTTTGCTATGTCGCCCAAGAATCAGACCTGACTATCGATCTGGGTGTCAAAGGCAAATCGGGCATTTTGAAATCCATGGCTTCCCGGGCGGCCTTTTTGAGTGACCCAACCCACCGGATTGTTTTTCATTACACTCCCAAACACGCTTCCTTAATGAACCAGATCGAAATTTGGTTTAGTATCCTGGTCCGAAAAGTTCTAAAACGAGGTAACTTTACTTCAGTGGACGATTTGAAACGCAAGGTTTTGGCTTTTATCGAGTATGACAACCAGACGATGGCAATACCGTTCAAGTGACCTACCAAGGCAAGGCGCTGAACGCCTAACTTCTCAGCTATTTACGCCAACGTGTACTAGTCTGGTACTACTTCTTCGCAGTCGCGCAATTCCTTTAGACAGGCGGCTTCCATTTCGGCGGATACCGGCATGAGTGGTGGGCGCAAAGACCATTTAGTAAATTCATGATAATGCGGCATGATGGCCTTTAGAATGGGTGGGAAGGGCTGGTATCGCTCCAGAATCTGACGACGGGTATTTAATTTATCCTGGGCTTCAATTCCATCCCCATCCTGGACGAAGATATCCCAAACCTGACGCAAAAGCGGCGCATACAGATTTGCAACCGCAGTAATGGCACCGCCCGCGTTATATTCCAAGGCGTGTAAAAGTAAGCCATCATTCCCATTCAAGACCAACAAATGCGAACCAAAGCGTCTACCCAATGCCGCAGCATGCTGCGGATCACCGGATGAATCTTTAATCCCCGCAAATTGATCCGGAAAAGCATCTTTAAGACGCGCCAATAGATCCAAGGATAGCGGTACACCAGACATCCCCGGGATATGATAACCAAACAGGTAACCATCTGCCGGTACAGCACGCTGAATTACATGTTGAAACCACAAGAAAAGACCATCATCACTTACCTTTCGGAAATAATATGGGGGCAAAACAACCACACCATCACAGCCCAGGTCGAAAGCATTCTGTGTTAACTCAACGGTTTCGTCCAGGCTGGGCGTACCAGTACCCACCAATAAGCGAAATTCTGGAAAGATGGTACTCACTTCCCGTGCAGCCTGTAATATTAAAGATCGCTCTTTGGCACTCAATGAGGGACCTTCGCCAGTGGTTCCAAACAACAAGGCACCGTGACATTCCTGAGATGCCAGGAATTGCATAAACGGATAAACAGCCTCCAAATCAATGGAATAATCCGCATGAAAAGGGGTCAACGCTGCCGCATAGATCCCGGCTAATGGATGCATGATTGTCATTGTTTACATTCCTTTTTGGGGTTGGTTCTTAGTGTGACATCAATATTCATAATACGAAACGGGTAAATATTCGTCACTTCAGTCTGGCTATAATGTGTAATATGACTCGAAATATTGTGTTTATAAAAAATCGTATGACCATGCAGCATATAGCGTGGTTTTGCTACCCTCAAAAGAAAGTTTATGGCATGCAACCCCTGATGAGTAGGATCCGTATCATCATGAATTCCAAAAGGAGGCGAATGTGTGATCAGGACATCCAATCCTTGTTGATACTTGATTTGGTGAAGAAAGATTTTTGGTAACAACCGGTAGACACGCCTGTACATCTCAGCCTGGGTATATTGATTGGGTCCACCAGGTCGATAGCGAATACTTCCACCCAAACCTGCCAAATATAAGCCTTTAATTTTTTTTACCATACCATCTAAGTTGATACCTCCCTCTACCCGTGAATCATCATTACTGGAATATGCCGGGTCGTGATTACCCGGGACATAATAAAGTGGAACATTCAAAACAGTTAATAAGAACTCCAAATATGAATAGGACAAATCCCCACAGCCAAAAAGTAATTCGACATCCGGATAGGTCTGACGAACTCCGACATTGTAAAGACGATCAATAGTCTCATCGCTGACGGCGAGAATTTTCATAAAAAAGTTATCCGCATGAATGAATTTTGCCCCAAAATGAGAGTGAACGCAAGGGGGCAAAACCAATGTGGGCGCATCCGATAAAGATTGGTGTATCACCGCAAATTTAGACTATAATTTATTATAAAAATAATATAGTTTCACAATTTTTTAAAATTATTCGTATATATATACGCCATTGAAAATACATATTGAAACCCGTTGTCTGAGTTGTTGCGCTCTTCTTATTTTGAACCAAATGGAAGTTTTTTTACACCTCAATTATCCTACTGGTTGCTTATTCCTTTCAATGCTAAATCAGTATCTTTATAAGATTTTTCTATTCAAGCTAATCCGGGCAGGGTATGGATACTCAACTAATCAATCAATTCCCCGATTCTAGAAACCACCTGGCAAATTCAGGCCAACTTCAACCTGGAACCAACCTGGTCAATCGATATTTAATCCAGGATGTAGTAGGCATTGGCGGTATGGGGTCTGTGTATCGGGCACGCGATCTACACTTCCCCAATGTCATTAAACTTGTGGCAATCAAGGAAATGATCAACCAGGCACCGGACCCGCAAATCCGACAAACTGTTATTCAAAATTTCGAACGCGAAGCCAACATCCTGGCTACTCTTAGCCATCCATCCATTCCAAGAATTTTCGATTATTTTACCCTGGAAAATCGCTCATATCTTGCGCTCGAATACGTCAGCGGTCACGACCTTGAAGCAATCCTAAACCAGTCGGAAGGCTTCATCTCCGAAGAACAGGTTTTGGATTGGGCAATTCAACTCTGTGATGTGCTGAGCTTTTTACATAATCACAAACCAGACCCCATTATTTTCAGAGATATGAAACCATCGAACGTAATGGTAAATCAACATAACCACATCATCCTGGTGGATTTTGGAATCGCCAAATCATTCCAGACTGGTCAAAAAGGAACCATGATTGGCACAGAAGGTTATTCGCCACCCGAACAATACAGGGGTGAAGCCAGCACTCAGGCAGATATCTATTCTCTGGGTGCAACCATTCATCATCTACTTACGCGACGGGATCCGCGCCTGGAACCTCCTTTTTCATTTAGCGAACGCCAAATTCGTAAGATTAATCCAACCGTTTCGATAGAAATGGAAACGGTCATCAATGCTGCCTTGCAATATAACCCTGAAAACCGCTTTAAGACCATTGAAGACTTTAAAACAGCATTGATTGGTGCAGGGCGCAAAACAGGATTACTCAATCGAATTTCATCAAGTCCACAGGCATCCAGTGGGGCAGCCCTTAATAAAGGTGGCATCAAACCTATATGGGCATTTAAATGCGAAGATGAAATTCGCGGTACACCGCTTTACCTGGGTGGCAAAATTTATATTGGATGTTATGACAACAATTTATACGCATTGAATGCAGCCAATGGCGAGTTTCAGTGGAAGTACGCCACTGAGGGTGGGGTTGTCAGCCGACCCGCTGCCACCGAAGACAATGTCTATTTTGGATCTGAAGATAAATGCGTGCATGCCGTGAATGCTCATTCTGGCAAGATGATTTGGGTTTACCAGACAGACGGCCGCATTCGTTCATCAGCGCGCATCGCCGATGGACATGTTTTTATTGGTTCTGACGATAATTACCTTCATGCCATCAACCAGAACACGGGACGTAGAGCCTGGGCTTTTGAAATTGGCAATGAAGTTCGATCAACCCCTTTTATCGTGAATGACTTAATCTACGTTGGCAGTGAAGGCGGCGAAGTAGTCTGTGTTGATTTCCGTGGACAGGCAAAGTGGCGCTTCAAAGCCAAACGATCCATCACATCATCACCTATAGTACAGGATAATGTAGTTTACTGTAACTCTATGGATGGTTTTTTGTATGCTTTGGATGGAAAATCCGGCTGGATGATTTGGCGTTTCCGCATGGGAAAAGCATCCATCGTTTCGCCGACCTTCTCAAATTCAATGATCATCACTGCTTCATCCGATGGGCATATTTATGCAGTAGACTCTTCCAACTCCAAAGAAATCTGGCGCTACAAAACCAATAATCAGGTAAATGGTTCGCCCATTATCTACAAAGATGCGGTTTATGTTGGCTCAGTGGATAATTTCCTATATTGTATAGAACTTCGCTCCGGGCATTTGCGCTGGAAGTTCGAAACAAAAGGGCCGATCACTGGTACACCCTGTGTTTATGATGATATTTTATATTTTGGATCGACCGATCACTTTATCTATGCTTTGATGGCATAGAATTGTTGATTAGCAACAAAGGAGATTGCCTGTGATGGATTTTTTTAAAAATTTCTTTGGTAAAAAAGAAAGCGAATCGCCTCCTGTTATAGATAGCGCAAAGACCGCACCACTATCTGACGTTCAAATAAAATCCATTCAAGACCTTACCCAAAATCATTATGAACCAACCCAGTTTTTGGTGGCGAGCGGACAATCAGTCGGTCATCAACGTGAATTGAACGAAGACTGCCTGTTTACCATGAGTACGTCCATCGCGGGTAACACCGGCAATCTACCACTTGGACTTTTTATCGTCGCTGACGGTATGGGCGGACACCAATTTGGAGAAGTGGCAAGCAACACGGCTATTAGAAGTATTTCCAGCTTTGTTATGAGAACAATTCACAACTCTATGTTTGGTTATCCAAGCCAACCATTGGATGAACCGCTGCAAGAGATTCTACAAGATGCTATTATGGAAGCCCAACGAGCTGTATTGAAGGAAGCCCCTGGTTCAGGAACTACTGTTACAGCAGCATTGGCACTTGGTCAACAGCTTACTATTGCACATGTGGGAGACAGCCGTGGATACATGCTGTATAACGAACAACGCATGGATTCAATTACACGTGACCATTCCCTGGTAAGACGCCTGGAGGAATTAGGCCAGATCACATCGTCAGAAGCTGCTGTACATCCACAACGCAACGTGCTTTACCGGGCGGTCGGACAAGGGGAAGCCCTGGAAGCGGATGTTGTTACCACTCCCTTCCCAATCGGTGGGTATCTAATGTTATGCAGTGATGGCTTGTGGGGCCTGGTTTCAGATGATGATATGCGCCGCATCGTTTACAATGCGCCAAATATTCAACGTGCCTGTCAAGACCTGGTAGCAGCGGCTAATGCAGCCGGCGGACCGGATAATATCAGTGTAATTCTGGCACAACTGCTTGGATAATGGTATTTAAGGGATTTTCATGCCGAAAAAGATTCAAGATTACTACACAATGCTTGGGATTTCCCGTTTTGCTTCGCAAAACGAAATACGTAACGCCTATCTTAAAGCTGCCAAGCGTCTCCACCCTGATAAAAATGTAGGTCCGGGCGAGACAGAGCTTTTCATGGATATTCAACAGGCTTATCAAGTTCTCTCAAATCCACCCCAACGATCCGCATACGATGCAGACCTACCACCTGAAGAAGCCCCAGGCCGGATTAAACAACATTTTCTGATAAGTCGGTCATCGCTTTCCCCATTAAATGAAAAACAGCTTGCGTATGTACTAATCGATCTGACACCAACAGAAGAAACAATTGCAGAAAATATTTCAATTCCATTAAATATATGCTTGGTCCTGGACTGCTCAACCTCAATGAGCGGTGAAAAACTGAATATGGTCAAAGCAGGCACCATTCAATTACTTGAAATACTAAAACCACAGGATATATTTTCGGTTGTGACATTTAATGATCGGGCAGAAGTCGTTATCCCGGCCACCAGGCAGGCAAATAAGAACAAAACAGAAAATCAAATCCGAAAGTTAAAAACCTCCGGTGGAACCGAAATGCTGCAAGGATTAAAAACCGGGCTAGAAGAAATCAACCGCTATCACAACCCAAAATATACAAATCATATTATCCTATTGACAGATGGTCATACATATGGCGATGAACAAGCCTGCTACGCATTGGCAAAAGATGCTGCCGCCAAAAAGATCGGCATCAGTGCCATGGGAATTGGCAATGACTGGAACGATGCGTTCCTGGACCAGCTTACCAACCTGACCGGCGGACATAGCATGTTGATTTCACATGCTGATGACATCGAACGCTTATTAACAGAGAGGGTCTCCAAACTCTCGAAAACCTTTGCAGATAATGTTATATTTGAATATACACTGGGAGATGGCGTTGAGATTAGCTACGCCTTCCGCCTTTTGCCAGAAACTGATCCGATTGGTTGTGAAAACCCAATGCAGTTTGGTCCAATTTTACAGGACTGGCCGCTCTCAATATTACTTGAGCTTATCATTCACCCCAGCACAGTGGATGATAAATTTATATCCTTGCTGGAAGGAAAAATTGAAATAACGGCCAATGGTATCGAAGCCCCCTTGCCAATTATTCCCGTTAATCTATTCTTACCATTAAGTAATGCCGGAACACCCGAACCTCCACCCTTGGCAATCATTCAGGCACTATCAAAACTGACACTGTATCGTATGCAAGAGAAGGCTCGTAGTGAAGTAGCTGCAGGCAATTTCGCAAAAGCCACCCAACACCTTCAGAGATTGGCAACCCACCTGTTGACGCAGGGAGAGAAAACTCTGGCAAAGACTGTCATGCTGGAAATTGAACACATTGAAACACAAAATAAGTATTCTGGACAAGGCGAAAAACAGATCAAATATGGAACACGGGCATTGCTTTTACTTCCCGAGGAGAAAACACGATGATTATCTGCCCAAACTGTAGATCACAAGAACCTGATGGTACAATTTTTTGCAGCGATTGCGGTATGCAATTGCTGCAACCCAGTTCAATCCAAACGAATAAACTCGATTCTGGTCTCGATGACCTGTCAGAAAAGAGCCCTCGCGATAAAGATTTATCAACGCAAAGCGGTACTTGGATTTCATTGCACTTGCTGGACAGTGGGCACATCCTGGCATTTTCAGAACGACTCGAATTTACTCTTGGCAGATTAAGTGATAATCAACCAATTGAACCTGACATCGACCTTTCGCCCTATAAAGCCTTCGATAACGGTGTTTCACGCCTGCATGCCGTCATCAGGCAGAATGATAGCAATGTATCAGTGATGGATCTGGGATCTTCCAATGGAACATACGTCAACGGAATCAGACTCATGCCCAATGTGCCTCTGATATTGAGACATGGTGATATTCTGTCTCTCGGGAAATTAAAAATGCAAATCGCTCTATCCTGATTGGTGAAAGATGCAAACCATCCTTGTTCATATTTCCAATGAAGATCCGGTTTTAGGTGAGGTGGAAAACCTGCCAGAAGCAAACGATCAAATCATCAAAATTAAAAACCCACGCCGCCGCGATGGGAAAGACTTACATTATTTGCAGGCCAATGTAACCGAAGTCATCTGGCCATTAAACCGTGTAACATTTATTGAAATCATACCCGGGGATCAAGAAGATCAGATCCACGGGTTCTTCAGGGAGTGAGAAATGCCAGAAGAACTTGATCGTCGTAGAATCCTGGTGGTGGATGATGAAGAGCGCATGGTGCGCTTTATTAGATTGAACCTTGAACATGATGGCTTTCAGGTTAGTGAAGCCTTCAACGGGAAACAGGCTGTTCAGCGTTTGCGTGATGTCAATCCAGATTTAATTTTGCTGGACGTGATGATGCCTGACCTGGATGGGTTCGAAGTACTGGAAATGGTCCGCGAAATTAGCAATGTTCCGGTCATCATGCTAACAGCCAAAGGCGAAGAAGATGATCGTGTTCGCGGATTGGAAAAAGGCGCCGATGATTATGTCACAAAACCGTTTAGCCCACGCGAATTGGTGAGTCGTGTACGGGCAGTATTGCGCCGGACTGAAGGAGCAACCGGTTCAATGCATGGACTGATCGAAGTCGATGAACGCTTAAAAATAGATTTTGACCGGCGCGAAGTCTGGCTGGAAAGCAAAATCGTTAAATTGCGCCCAACTGAATACAGACTCCTTTTCCACCTTGTACAAAACGCAGGATGGGTGGTTTCGCATGATCAACTGCTCGCAAAGGTTTGGGGTTATGAATACCGTGACGAACCCCATTATGTAAGACTATACATTAATTATTTGCGTCAAAAACTGGAAAAAGATGCAGCCAATCCCAAGTACATACTCACCGAACGCGGTGTTGGTTACAGGTTCTGGGATTTCAGACGACAGGGTAAAGACAAGGAATGACCCTCGCCTGAAAATTAATCAAACCATAGAGCTTACAAAGCGAATGTAAGCTCTATGGTTTTAAGTAAACTTCACGGAATAATAGCAGACACATCTCTGTAAACGACAGCCTGTAAGCAATTATTTTTGCCCTTGCCATTCGCCTACCTCTCGACTATACTTTTACTTCCAATGGAGGACGATATAAATATGTCAAAACAGCGTATTCTGCTGGTAGATGATCACGAAGTCGTGCGCCTGGGATTGAAAGCCTTACTGGAACGACATCCAAACTTCGAAGTGGTAGGCGAAGCAGGTTCTGCGCGCGAAGCAATTGAACAGGTGTCTGTCCTACAACCGGCCGTAGTGGTAATGGATATTCGCCTACCGGGTACCTCTGGAATCGAGGCTTGCGAAGAAATCATTCAACATTTCCCGGATACCAAAGTCATTATGTTGACTTCGTACGCGGAAGATGAGATGTTATTTTCTGCTATTCGTGCCGGAGCGTCTGGCTACATCCTGAAGCAAATTGGCGGCGAGGATTTGATCCGCGCCCTCGAAGCGGTTGGACGAGGAGAGGCACTGCTGGACCCGGCAGTGACCCAACGCGTGTTCCAGGAAGTACGCAAAGCCGTTAAGGAAGAAGAAGCCTCGGCTTTCGCCCATCTCAGTCAGCAAGAAAAACACGTCTTGCTGCTGGTCTCGGAAGGAAAAACCAACCGCGAAATTGCGAAGGCCTTGTTCCTGGGTGAAGGCACAGTCCGCAACTACGTTAGCAGTATTCTTTCCAAACTGGGTGTAAATAACCGTGCGGAAGCAGCCGCTTACGCAGTGGAACATAACCTGAAGGAATACATTCAGAACTAGCAAAAAGTGCGGACTTCACGTCCGCACTTTTTATTTATAAAAACAAAAACAGGCAATGGAACCAAATTTTAAACTAACCGACGGCATGGTTTTGCTACGACCACCAAAAGACACCGACATTCCAAGTCTGAAAGAAGCGGTACAACAATCCCTTTCAGATTTGGTGCCATGGATAAGCTGGGCTAGCCCAGCCTACAACGACACATCAGCCCGAAATTGGGTGGAACATGCTCAATTAGGCTGGTTACATGCCAGTGCCTTTCATTTTTCAATAATTCATACCCTTACCGGTAAATACCTGGGTAGCTGCGGGCTGGATGGGATCGATGAGAAAACGAAATGTTGCAATCTTTGGTACTGGGTGCGAAGTAGTCATAAGGGGCATGGTATTGGTAGCCGTGCAGCGCGCTTGACAGCTAAATTCGCTTTTCAGACCGCCGGACTTATTCGCATAGAAATTTTAATCGCCACGGGAAACCTGGGTAGTCAAAAGGTTGCCGAAAAAGCTGGAGCACATTACGAAAAACTGCTCAAAAATGGCATGGTATTGGGGACAGATGTCTACGACGCAATGCTGTACTCACTCAGTCCAGCTGATTTTGCCAATTAATCTTGCCCAGGCAGGCTAATTCAATTTACAGCACCTCTCCACTGATCTCCTGCCAGGTAGTTCGCATATAAAGAGCATCTGCTTCCATAATGGGGCTTTCACACAAAATCCGCCCGCCCGCCTTGACATTGTTGAGGGCACGAAACAGGTCTTGAAGTTTAAAATCAGAATCAGCCACTGGTAAATGATTCTTCTCGCCCTTGGGACCATATTCAATACCAGAAAGGTGAATATGCAGCTGCTTTAACCTATCTTCGCCCAGCACGTTAGCATACATATCCAGGCGTGCCGACCACTCATCATAGGAATTCAGGGTTCCATCCCCAGGGCGGGCATGCAGATGTGCGAAATCAATACACGGCAGAACACCTGGGATGGCTTTTGCCATCTCGATGGTATCTTCCAGCGACCCCAACATGGCACTCTTTCCCATAGTTTCAGGGCGCAAAATCACCGGATTATCCGCAGCACGTAATTCGTCCACACACCCTTGTAAACGCGGGATGGCAACCGCCAATACATCTGCAGCAGGTCGTTCAAAATAAGAACCTGGATGAAAAATGATATCCGTGGCACCAGCTAGATTCCCGTAAAAGGCTGCATCCATCAAGCGCTGCCGCGATTTAGGCCATTCTTCATCATTCGCATTCAGGTTAATAAAATAAGGGGCATGTACACTGATGGCTACGCCATTTGTTCCGGCTGTCTGGTGAATAGCTTCGCATGTTTCAGGGGAAACCCGTACTGCCTGCACCCATCCAAGCTCAAGAGCATTCAAACCGATTGAGTTAATATACTGAATGGAGCCAACAGAACCACCTGGCTTTTTTGGAGTGTTAATGGGAGAGCCAACTGTACCAAAACGAAAAGATAAGGACATGCATTCTCCTAGAAATAACCAATAATAATGGGACCAATGCGAGCCCATAAAGGTGGCCCAAGAATAATCAGACCAATCAGAATTGCTGCAAAAGCAGCAATCAGCACCGCTGCGGCTCCCACATCCTTGCCAATCTTTGCCAGGGGGTGATGAACCGGACTGGCGAGATCTACCACGGCTTCAATGGAAGTATTAAAAAACTCTGCTGCCCAGACCATTGAAATGGTCAGGATTAACATGGCCCAATCCCGTAAAGGAAGGACCAACCAGGTCCCCATAATGACGACTAAAATTGTCACCACTGCATGAACCCAGGCGTTTTTTTCATTGCGAATCACATAACCCCAACCTCGAAAGGCGTGGCCAAAGGAAACAATACGAGATTTGATGAAATCAAGCATGCGCAAACATCCAACTATTCACGGATCTGGATTTCACCCAGGCCCAGCTCAGTAAGTATCATGCCCTGTGCCTGCCACATACGGGCTTTCTGCTCAGGTTCTGCATGATCATGACCTAACAAGTGCAGCACCCCATGCACAATCAAGAGCTGCACTTCCGCTTCAACAGGATGACCGGCAGCACTCGCCTGTAGAGCTGCGCGCTGAACTGAAACCAGAATATCTCCAAGATAGGGGTTGCCGGTCTCCGGATCAATCTCATTAGATGGGAACGAAAGTACATCAGTCGGAGCATCCACCCCCATCCACTGTAAATTAAGCTCGTGCAGTTGATTATCATCAGTCAGAACGATGGAAAGATCGGCATCCTGTGGCGCGGACTGGTACCGAAGCGCAGCCACAGCCGCTGCCTCCACCAAAATATCCGCAATATCTGGTGAAAATTCTTCCGCTTTTTCTATAAAAATCATTTTATCTCCGTCTTTACCGGTGCGGCAATATTGGATTGGTCTACCGGTACCGCAGGTACCTCGGCAGTCGGATAAGCAATACGTGGATGATACAAACCCGTCAAAGTAGTAACAAATACTTCAGAAATTACCGAAAGGTCTTTTAGTGTAAAGCGCGTATCGGTTAGCTGCCCTTCCTTTTGGCAGAAATCGATTGCTTTCTGTACCACCGCACGGATTTCTTCTCCAGATCTGGGACGTTCAGAACGCGTACGCGCTTCAACATTATCAGCCAACATCAGCAATGCAGTTTCGCGTGAACGCGGCTGCGGACCAGGATAGCGGAATTTTGATTCGTCTACTTTAGAAGGGTCTCCACCTGCCTCACGCACCGCACGGTTGTAATGATAACGTGCAAGCAAGGTACCATGATGTTCCAACATAAAATCCGTAATCCGACGCGGGAGACGGTATTTACGTGACAACACAACCCCATCCATAACATGCCGAATGACACTGGCAGCAGCTGTTTCAGCATCTACATCATCATGTGGATTGAGATTATTCTGCAGCTGATTTTCGATGAAAAATGAAGGATTTGCTGCCTTTCCAACATCATGATACATTGCTCCCACACGCACAAGCAAAGCATCCATACCCAGTTTTTCCGCTCCCTGCTCAACCAGGTTGGCAACCATCAAGCTGTGTTGATATGTCCCAGGCGCATTGCGCAGAAAAAACTGTAACAACGGCGCATCCGGTCTGGAGATTTCCAGCAGCCTTAATCCGGTCGTCAATCCCAGAAACTCAGCCAAAAAATACTGCAGCATCAACGCCACACTTGCCGAGGCAACCCCATTCAATAAGGATGCCCCCGAGAGTGTCAGGTATCCCACCCAATCCAGGCTACCGGCTGGCAGACGATAAGCTGCGATGACCGCCATACCGGTCAGCGCAGAAACAATGGCCGCCCATGCAAATGAACTGATACGATGCGCCTTGCCCAATGAAAGCACCCCTGTCAATGAAGCTAACAGGTAATAGAAAGTTAAGTCCAATGAGTTTGGCAGCCCATAAGCTGCAAAAATACAAATAACAATGGACAATATGACAGCTCCGCCAGGACCAAAGAGAGTCGCAATTAACAACCCAAAGGCTGGCAGCGGAAATACATAAGGCAAAATGGCACGATTGGGAATGATCAGGCGCGAAGCGGCCAAAAATATAATAAAAAGTAAACAGATCAGCAGCAGGCTGCGGCTATCGTTGTAATAAGCGGGCTTTCTACGCAAGAAATAGATCCCAACAAAGGTCATAACTGCCAGAACCATGGCTCCCGTACCAACATATTCCAATAAAGGGTTACTGGGACGCACCAGTCCAAGTGTTTCCAGTGCTTCAATATTGGCGGCGGTCAAAACTTTACCACGCGCCACAACAATTTCCCCTGCAAGATAAGTTTGCGAAACTGGCTCCACGGATTGCCTTGCTTGCAAACGCGCCGCATCCGTCAATTCAGGACTAAAAAAACTATTAGGAAGAATAAAAGGCGTGACCAGATCAACCACAATCGAAGATTGGTCATCAGTCAGTACAAAACTTACCATCGATAGCACGCCGTTTCTTACATTCTCAATGGTGTCTTCCCGCACAGGCGAACGTACAATTTGCTCAAGCACCCGCAGTGCATCCTGCTTAATTGCCGCCCAGCGCGCATCCGAAATCGCCAGAATCAGATCGATTACTTTCGATTCCAGTTTCACATCTTGCATGGAAGCAATCTCGGTTTGTTTTTGCTCATAGGATAATAAGCTATCACTCCGCAATGCATCAATTGTTTCCAGTCTTGTTCGTAACCGCGATATCTGGCGGCGGGCAATGCTTTGGTCCGGAGCAGTATAAACCGGAGAAACCAACCGCTCAGCTGCATCCCTGGCCTGGTTGGTGCGCACACTACTGATATATTCTACATTATTTGGAGCTTGCAGATCCTGGGATGAAACCTGTCCCTCATGGAGAAGCAGTGAGGTCGGACGCAGGGAAAGCGGAACAACGAGGACGGCATATGTTGCCGCACTCGTAATAAGTAATAGAATCAAAGCGATCAGATCATGACGATGAATCTGACGCCACCAATGGTTGGATTCTGGATTCACAAGTTATTTCTGCAACAATTCTCGTACCAATGCACTGACCTGATCACCAGGTGCGCGACCTGCAATCTTTGGCAGCAGGGCCTTCATTACCTTACCCATATCGGCTGGTGCTACTGCGCCAGTTTCTTCAATGGCTGCTACAACAAGCACACGCAGCTCCTCTGGGTCGAGCCCCTTTGGCAGAAACAGGTTGAGAACATCAATCTCATCCTGAGCATCGCTAGCCAGGTCTGCACGGTTGGCCTTTTTAGCTTCATCCAGCGCTTCTTTCCGTAATTTTATCTCCTTTTGCAAAATGGAGAGCACAGCTGCGTCATCCAGACTGATGCGACGGTCAACCTCCACCTGCTTAATGGCGGCAAGTACCATCCGGAGCGTGCGCTTACGCACTTCATCACCGGATTTCATTGACTCTTTTACTGCATTATTAATTTCGGTTTTCATGTCCATACTATTGATTATAACCTTTCAGTATGAGGAATCGAACAGAAGAACAAGGATTTTCGCAAATATACCCAATCGGGTTGATTGCACGATTTCAGCTTTCTTTGCCAGTAAATAATACAACTTCGCTTGATGAGAGTCTTCCACAAATACGTTGAAATTCCAGGTTTGTTCGTTTGACAGCAGCCGCAAAAGCAACATCAAAATACAGCCGGGACGGGATATCCTTGTTCATCCAGGCATGGGAATCTCGCGGAAGAAACGGTAATACATACTCCCTTAAACCTTCAACAAAAGACAACAATTCGAAGGGGTAATAAAGTTTCCCAGAATGTAAACGTGAACTGCGTAAAATATCATCCTGCTCCGGGTCAATCTCCCACGGCGATACGTCCGGGTAAAACTCCCGCCACAGGCTTACATAATTGCTATGCGCGTAAAAATCTTGCACAGTATGAGCAAGTCGCCCAAACGCCTGTCGCGCAAGATGTGTCTGCGCTATTTTCATTTCAGCCACCACAATACGGCGCTGTTCATCACAATAAGCATCACCCTCACCAAAAAAACTGCTATCGTAATGGAAATGATCATGCCCAAATTGATAACGCAGGGCATCCTGTCCCAAATTGGCAACAATAACAGTTTCGAGCACATCCGTTTGTAAAAACTGACCGAGTGCGTGTTGGGTAATTTCACGGTGGTATTTTGCTTTCACCTTACTCCTTTTAGTAAATAAACTTCAACCGGTTGGGAACGACCTTTTACAGACAATGGTTCCAGCAAATCACCAATAAATTTATCCTTAACAATATTCCAGGTTGAATTAAGAACAAAAATCTGCCCGGGCTGGGCACTGGACTGAAGACGTTGTGAAAGATTTACCGTGTCGCCAATCGCAGTGTAATTGAATAACTGGCGGGTACCCACATTCCCAACGATCGCCGGTCCGGTAGTTACGCCTACCCGGAAAACAAGCCGATGCTCCGGATCTAAAAAATGTTTATGACTTTCGAGTGATCTCTGCACAATATCCAATGCCGCCTGGCAAGCACGTTGGGCATGATCAGATTGTGGATCTGGTGAATTCCAGATTGCCATGACGGCATCCCCCATAAATTTATCCAGGGTGCCCTCATTCTCCAGAATTACTTGGGCTGCGATATCGAGATAAGAATTCAGCAATTTAAATACAACTTCTGGTGAATTTTTTTCTGACAAACTGGTAAAACCGCTTAAATCTGCAAATAATACAGACGTTATTTTGCGTGTGCCGTGCAATTGCAGGTTATGTGGGTCTGCCAATAATCTATCCCGCACGCGCGGTGCCACTACCCGACCAAAGGTCTGGCGGATCATCTCACGCTCAGCCTCCAATTTATGAGTTTCTGTCAGATTTTCCAGCACCAAAGTAGCCCCTTTTGTTGCAAGATACGCATCTCGCAAGGGTGCCGCAGAGAGACGCAAGAAAATATCTCTCTGATTGTTCCCCCTGGTGGACAATTCACGCCCATGGGTGACTTCACCAAGTGTAATAACATCCGTGGTTAACTGATCTATTGCCGGGTTGATCATCGGCAATGCATCAAATAGTGATTTCCCCAGAACAGAACTGAGCGGCACACCCAATATGTTTTCAGCAGCCCGGTTGAACAACGTAATCTTATGCTCTAGATCAGTGGTGATGACACCAGTTGCAATGGAAGAAAAAATATCATCCATCATGTTTTTCATTTCGCGCGTAACATCCAATGTACGAACTACATTTTCAAAAAGTCGGGCATTTTCAAAGGCAAGCGTGGATTGATCAGCAACCGCAGATAGAAAATCCAGATCATCGCTATTATATGGCTCCCCAGAAAGACGCTGTCCAAGCGCCAAAAAACCGATCAGGCGGGTTTCAAACATGAGCGGAACAAATACTTCGCATTCCATGGTCTGCCCATGGAGTAAACCAGGTTCAAGTGGAGACTCTCGCGGAAACCAAAGTGGTGCCTTTTTTTGTTTGAGTAAGTCGGGCAAAACATCTGAAGCGGTTAGCGTAATTATCCGGTGAACGTCCTCGCCGTGTGGAATATAAATCTGGTCATCGTCATCATACAAGAATACAATCAACTTCTGGGGTGCAAGAGCTTTGGCAAGCTCAGTAGTCAATAAGTTAAGCGTAAGTTTCAGATTAGGGGTAACCAGTAACCGCTGTGAAATAGTGGAAAGCACACGCCGATAATCAGCATGTTGTCGATAAAACAACCGGTTAATACCTCGTTGAATCAGATCACGCAGCGGTATAAATGCTAATACCAATAGCAAGAGATAAGTTGCCATTACCAGCGGATTATCACTACGCACTGCATCGCGCAACAATAGCGACAGACCAGTAATCATTGCATAAAAAGCACCCAGTGCAACTGAAGTTGTCAAAACATACGTCAAAGCCCTACTCAGCCAACGATCCACATCCAATAATCGGTAACGTAAAATGGCATAAGTCACTGAAAGTGGCAGAAAAATCATGGGCGGAAACATAAATTCAGCCCGGAATTCAGGAATACGTCCGCCAAACCCGATTGGCAGCAAGTAGAAAAAAAAGATTGGCAGTAAAGCCAGAGAAGCTCCAAAAATGATCACACGACTTTGTTGTCTTACAACCGGGGTACTGTTGCCCATCACGCGCATAAGCAGTGATGTCATAAATACAACAATGCCGATTGCAATCATAACGTAGCCCCAGCGCCATGAGTCTATGTAGCTATATGGGCTTAATGGAAAAGAAATATCCCGCACAATAAACAATGCCAGGGTTACTGACAGAAACCAGGGAGAGTTACGCAACAAAGAGTTACGCTTTATCATTGGCATTTCCACTGGAAAAACCAAAGCCAGATAACCCAAAGCTCCCGCAGCCACCGGTAAGCCTAACGACCACAATAAAACTACATGATGGCTGGTGTTCATATCCAAGAATGTAGTGGTCAAAACTGACGTGGCTGCCACAAGAATGACAAATGCCCGCGTAGATCGCAATTCCGGACGGATGCTATACGCCCACAGACCAATCCCCAAAAATGAAAATCCCACCAGATATGGAACAATAAAAAGAGAAAATATATCCTGAAAAGAAACGTGAACAGGGCGGACGTTCACAGCATAAGCACTACCATCCCTGCGAACAAAATCCAAAGATACAGAGTTATATCCATTCTGTCCAAATACACCTATCGCCTGAAGCGAAGTATGGACCGGAGCCTCATTAATGGCAGTCAAGCGATCTGACCAGCGCACACCGCTGTTTCTAGCAGGCCAATCCACCCCATTAATTTGACTAACCACATTATTAGGTTCCAAGAGCAAACCCGGGAAAGGCGTAAAGAACCAATCCATTGCCCAGAAAGCAGTCAGAACAAGCAGCACTGAAGCAACGAACACGCAACTTAATAAGAAAATATGTGCGGTCCAGTTTTTTTGAATAATCTGAAACATAAGGGGATGACTCCTGAAGATAACAACGTTTTAATTATACGCTACTGTCAGTGGCTTTCAAGCCTTGGAAAGAAGACCAACGCGAGTTATAGATTGGATCGGGTATAATAGCGCGCATGTCTCCTTTCTATACTCAAACCGGTGACGAAGGCAGTACCGGTCTGCTCGGCGAAGGCCGCGTCCCCAAATTTGATCTACGCATTGAAGCCCTGGGTGCACTGGACGAAGCCACTGCTGCCCTTGGTCTGGCTCGTGCAAGCGCAAACACGCCGGAAATTGCGCCTCTGATCGTCACAATCCAACGTGACCTATATAAATTAATGGCTGAAATCGGTGCTACCCCAGAAAATGCCAGCAAATTTCGGCACATTGACGAAGTACGTGTTGCATGGTTGGAATCTCAAATTGAAACAATAACCTCCGAAGTAGAAATACCGCGGGAGTTTATACTCCCAGGCGAAGTCCCTTCCAGCGCAGCCATGGGTCTGGCCCGTACCGTAGTCCGACGGGCAGAGCGCCGCGTGGTGGAACTTTACCACTCCGGTGGCTTGGAAAACATTTCCCTGCTTGCCTACCTCAACCGACTGTCATCGCTTTGTTTTGCGTTGGAAATATTGGAAAACCATCAGGCCGGACACTCAACTAGAATGGCGAAAGAAAAATGATCGGAACCATCATTAACGTTGTCGCAATCATACTAGGCAGTCTGCTGGGAATAATCTTTGGTACACGCCTATCTGAAAACCTGAAAAAGACCGTTATTGCCGGAATGGGATTATTTACCACAGCGGTAGGTTTTCAGATGTTTCTAAAAACAGAGAATGCACTGGTCGTATTAGGTGCACTCATCTTTGGCGCAATCCTGGGTGAATGGTGGGGGGTGGAAGATGGATTGCAAGGCTTGGGAATTTGGCTCGAAAAAAAACTTTCTGGCAGTTCCGATGGTAGCTCAAGCCATTTTGTACGCGGTTTTTTAACTGCTTCCGTTCTGTATTGTACCGGACCAATGGCAGTGTTAGGCTCGATCAGCGACGGATTGAGAGGGGATTACCTGACCCTTTCGATCAAATCAGTTTTGGATGGATTCATCTCAGTCGCATTTGCATCGACACTAGGGATTGGGGTGGCATTCGCAGCACTTCCTGTTTTTATCTACCAGGGAACAATCAGCCTGCTAGCGGCGCAATTAAACTCAATAGTTAACACAAGCATGATGAACGAGATGACCGCCACTGGTGGGGTATTACTGATTGGGATCGGTATCAGCAGCCTTTTAGAGATAAAAAGAATTCGGGTTGGTAACTTTTTACCAGCCCTTGTAATAGCCCCCACTCTAGTTTATGCGTTGAGTCTGATTATAAAATAATACTCCCTATTGATATTGAGCACAGACTTGGTAAACAAAAAAGGTCATCTCAGAATGAGACGACCTTTTTTTTATAAATATTTTTACTTTTTCAGCAAAGCATCAATTTCAGTTTGGAAAGCTGCAAAAGCCTGGGCACCTTCCACCAAAGTACCATTGACGAGGAAGGAAGGAGTCGCTTTCACGCCCGCCTTGGCTGCATCCAAACCATCCTGCTTGACCTGGGAAGCATATTTCCCATTATTAAAACAATCATTAAATTTAGTTTCATCCAGCCCAAGCTTGGTGGCGAAAGCAGAAAGCCGCTTATCGGTAAATGCGCCTACATTCTCACCAGTCTGATTGGCAAAGATAATATCATGCATATCCCAGAATTTTTCCTGGTCACCGGCACAATAAGCAGCTTCAGCAGCCCGGGCGGATTCAGCACCAATAAATTCGCCAAAGGAGTGGTATTCAAAATAAACCTTTCCCGTAGCAACATAAGCATCGATCAACTGCTGTTCGGTCTGAGTCACAAACTTAGCACAGTATGGGCATTGAAAATCAGAATATTCAATGATCTTTACCGGTGCATTTGGATCACCCATTCCATTAAACTTCACCTGTGGACGGGTCATCTTCGGATGATTAGCAATGTCTCCGACTGGCTTCAGCGAAGGCAGTATCAACAGCAGAGCAATAGCTATGGCGATTACTGTCACACCCACAATGACTAATATCCGCTGATTACGTTCCTGGCGTGAACGCTTCTCACGCATTTCCTGGCGTTTACTCATACACTTCCATCCTTTTGATTAAATATTATCAATAACCGAATTGGATTTTGCCATGTTCAAGGGGTTTTGTCCAGTTAATATAGATAAGAATTGTATTAATAGAAAGACTCACCCCACATAAGTTTCATACGGGGTGAATAACTACAGTTTTTAATCGGTTAAAGGTTAAAGATTTTGATTCAGCCAATCCACCATCGTCTGGATCACTTCGACTTTTTCTGGTTCATTATGAATTTCGTGGAAAAAGCCTTCCCAAATCCGCAGTGTAACCAGCTTGTCCGCCTTGCGCGCAAATTCCTGTGAAGCAAGCGCAGAAGTCAATTTATCGGCAGATCCATGCATCAAAAGCATGGGCAGCTTTAATTGAGCAGCATTCTCCAATGCCCAAAATCCATTGCCGTACATCGCGGTATACAAGCGCACAGAAATTTTATCGTGTACTAACGGATCTGACGCGTATTTTTTTACTACATCGAGGTCACGTGATAACGCACTCTGGCTCAATCCGCTGGCCAGGGATATGGCTGGCGCTATATTATTTAACAACTTTGCCATCGTAACCTGTACCCAGGGCGGATCAAAAGCCAATTTCAACCAGGGACCTGTAGCAATCACACCCTTTAACCCAGCCGGCGATCGCAAAGCATAGTTAATCACCTGGTTACCACCCATACTGTGTCCATACAGAAAAACTGGCAAACCTGGATAGCGCTTTTGAGCATCACCAATAAAATCAGCAATATCAGCCATCAAGTTGTCATAACCAGGAGTATGCCCACGCTGTCCTTCAGATTGTCCGTGCCCACGCAAATCAAAAGCTTGCAATGCATAGCCTGCCCGGGTAAAAGCATCAGCCACATGCTGATAACGCCTGATATGTTCTCCATGCCCATGGATCAACACTACCACAGCCTTTGGGTTTTCAGGTTTCCAGCCCAGCGCAGAAAGTTCCAAACCGTCGCGAGACTTCCATTTCCATTCGTAAGTTTCCATTTATTCTCCCATCCAAAATAATCTGAAACAAACCCGATGCGCCTATTCTTTGGGAGCGCCAACCTCAAACCGACAATATTCATCACCCTTTGCCAGGCAATGTGTCTCAATTATTTCATATTCCACGCCAGTTGCCCATAACACAGCTTCTCCCACCGAACCGACATATAAATGGCATACCGGTTGATCACTGGTGCGTCCCCAGCAAATAGCACAAGTGCGTTCGATATAAGCAATTGAATTTTCTTTTTCCTCCATCCAGGCATCCACTTCTTTATTGGATTTTTTCAATGCATCTGCCATGCCATTCAGGATAAACATAATTCGCTGCTTTTTGGGTAAAAATTTGAGAGCCACACCTGCTACACCCAATAAAGCCGACTGTTCACGTACACCATACTGGAAAGATGCCCTACCTATTCGGCGCAGCATCCCCTTGGCAGCCCTGCCGTAAAAGCTTTCAATCGACTGATTCAATTTAGCATAATCGGAAGTCTGGATGGCTGGCTGCGTATCGTTGGGCGGAAGGTTATTTACAAATCGTTCCAAACCCGCCGTGCGCAAAACTGCATGCAGACCATTCGCGCCCATTACTTCTTCTGCCGAAACCATTGCCTGGCGCACAATTGCATTGACGATTACAGAATCCGGTCGGGACATATTTTTCACCTATAACTGAAAAGTGAATACTTTATAACGTTCACCTGTTAATTCAAAACCGATTTTTTTGTATAAGGCTAGTGAAGTAGAATTGTCATTCTGTGTATTAACCGTAAGGCGGTGTAGCCCAACACGCTGACACTTCAGCATCAGGTCCTGCACCAGATAATAGCCGATACCACGCCCTTGAAAATGAGAACTTACTGCCAATCGCGCCAGGTGAACTCCGAAAGAATTGCGAGTGCTAATTTGATAACCAACAATTTCATCATTAATCGTAGCAACCGTTGCAAATCCGGATTGCATAAAACCGGAACGAATTGCAGATCGTGAATTCCTCCAAAGCGGAGAAAAACCGGATTTATCAACATCACAAACATCCGCAAGGTCGCGTTCTGTCATGCTCCGCAATTCAACGTTAAACGGAATAGGTCGTTGCACAAAATTCGAAATAGCATGTTCAAGAACGACGATTTGCTGCTTCTGATCAAAAGCACTTTCGGTTAAAAGAGTGGAAAACCAGTCCGCAGTCGTAATAGCTGCCACAACCAGGCCGCTGCCCTGCAAAGTACTGCGCGCATGGCCCCAGAGCATATTCCAGGCAATTACTTCCGGCACATCCGACGAGTGCGCAAACAAACGCAACCAGGATACTCCTTCCGGATCCGGCGGACAGGCCAGAGCCCCTTCCAGCGTTCCATCTTGTTCCAGGACCCAGTATTCCGGAACACCCAACCAATCCAACGGGCCGCGCCAATCCAGATGGCGGTGTACATGCGGCTCAAAATACATCAAGTTGGCGATCGAAGACTGATCTGCCATTCGCGCCGGTCGAACAGCCAATTGAGTGCGAATCAGATTCATGGACGGAACTTTAACATTCCAAGTAATATTTTTTGTTTGAGTGTAGGTTCTTTCACAGATGCCAGACCCAGTCGCATCGAAAGTAAAGCATCCATTACCTTTCCTTTCCGCATCTGGATACCTGCCACAGCCTGCATGACGGTGGCGGACAATTGATCTTCACCAGCATTTTTCAAAGCATCTGCGGATAGGAGGTAGGTTTGAATGGCATCATCCAGCTTTCCCATTGCAGCTAAAGCAGAAGCTTCATTCCCCAACGCCATGCCCTGCCGGCGGAAATCCTGGTTGGCAAAAAATATCTGGGCCGTACCAGAGGCCGCATCAAAAGAACCCTGCGCATCACCAGCTTGCAAGAGTGCTACGCTCTGGTTATTTTTCATTTCAGCCGCATCCAGTTCATTACCCTGAACCTGAAAAAAAGACGCAGCCTCGCCAAAAAGACGCGCTGCGTTTACAAAATCACCTTCCTGATATATCCGGATCGCGTTTGCGCCAAGATCAGTTGAATCTGTCATATTCATATATTAACCTCAAAGAAACGAGCACTTAGTTATTAGAGCGTTATATCGAGCAAACTTTCTGCAACCAGACGCAGCCTTTGAGCAGATAATTGGCTGATGTTATGTGCTAACTCAAGATATGGTCGGTTTACCGGGGTGCAAATAAAAGCCTGAAGTTCAGGAGACAATTTTAAAAATTCCTGAATGGCCGCCTGTTCATTCATCCATTTGCCAACTGGACCATTCTGATCAAAAAAAACTTCGACCCGGCTGCCAATAACCATAATGATAGCTTCCAATTCTGGCAACGGAACGGCACTCTCCCCTTTTTCAAAAGCCTTCAAACGTCCCTGCGAAATTCCCGTCTCCAAAGCCAGCGCTTTTAAGGAAATGCTGGCCTGCAATCTTTTTTGGCGGAGAAGAGCACCCACAATCCGTTGCCGCAACCCGACCAACTGCACCAGGTTTATTGGATCAGTTCGCGCCTCACCATCCGAGAGCGCTTCATTGCTCCAAAAATGCTGGATAGGCTGATTTAGATAATAAGCCATCACTTCCAGTTCCGGTAAAGAAGGAGCTCTACGGCCCTCTTCAAAAGCCCGCAGCATGGCGGGAGAGATACCAATATCTTGGGTTATATCGGCAATGGTTTTACGCGCTGCCAAACGGGCATCGCGAATCAAAACTCCCAACTTGCGAGTGCGAAGGTTAATTTGGACTTGCAGACTCATAATTGGTTCCCAGTGAATTCAGACAAAATCTTCTCGCATACCGATGAAAATGTACCTTTATTATAACATTCCCACACATTATCGACGGCGAAGCATATCGCTCATATTGGCTCCGAACACTTCCGGAGGTAGTTTGAATCCAGCAGCTTCCAAGCGAGGGGTAAATAAGGGACGGATACCGGTCGGTTTCAACTGACCAATGATTTTTCCATCCGGACCAATACCAGTTTGCTCGAAACGAAAGATATCTGTCAGAACAATGGTATCACCTTCCATACCCGCCACTTCAGTAATAGCAGTAACTTTCCTTGACCCATCTTTTAGTCGAGTCTGCTGAACGATAACATCAATCGCAGCTGATACCTGCTGACGAATCACCTTGATAGGCAGATCCATGCCCGCCATGAGAACCATTGTTTCAGTACGCGAGAGGGCATCCCGCGGAGTATTGGCGTGCAACGTGGTTAGCGAACCATCGTGACCAGTATTCATCGCTTGCAGCATGTCCAAAGTTTCCCCACCCCGGCACTCGCCCACAATGATCCGATCCGGACGCATACGCAGGGCATTGCGAACAAGATCACGAATAGTTACCTGGCCCTTGCCTTCAAGAGATGCAGATTTTGTCTCCAGGCGTACAATATGATCCTGCTGAAGCTGTAATTCGGCCGCATCTTCTATGGTCACAATCCGTTCGGTTTCCGGAATCAAACTGGAAAGTACGTTTAATAACGTTGTTTTTCCAGAACCTGTACCGCCTGAGACTATAATATTCAGGCGGCTAACGACACATGCTTTTAAAAATTCTGACATTGGGGCAGTGATCGAACCAAAATCAACCAGCTGCTGCATGCTCAGCTTATCTTTACGAAATTTACGAATAGTGATGGATGCCCCATCGATTGCCACCGGAGGAATGACCGCATTCACACGCGAACCATCCGGCAAACGTGCATCAACTGTGGGCGAATCCGCATCTACCCGACGACCCAGGGGCAGAATAATTCGATCAATTACCCGTAAAACTGCGTCATTATTTTCGAAAGTAACAGCAGTACGGATCAACTTTCCTTTTTTCTCTACATATACTTTTTTGGGGCCATTTACCATTACTTCACTTACATCGGGATCATCCAGCAAAGGCTGAATGGGACCAAAGCCAAGAATATCATCCTTGACTTCCAACATGATTTGCTGACGAATCGATTCAGGGACCCCTGCCGGCATGCGGGCGAAGATTTCACCCAGTTTTTGCTGAACAAATTCTTCACGTTGAAAATACTCCGGGTTTCCAATCTCCAATTCTCGCACCAGCGTTTCTGTCACAAAACGCTTTAACCGCTGCAAGTCAGCAGAGGAAACACCCGACTGAGAAGAAATAAGAGTCATCTGATATCTCCAAAATTAGTGCTTTCGCCATTTGGAATGACCCAGACAATCTGATGCCGGGAAACGCTTAAAAAATCCACTTGATAAAGCACGCCACCTTCCGGATTCATAACCTTGGCATCCGTAACTGCCAGGAATGTCTCGCTCCGATCTAATTCATCCTTCAAACGCCCATCCAATCGAATATGAATAAAACCTTCAATCCTATGCGTAGTTGTTTGAATAATTGCAGAAACCGTGGATTTGGAAATAATATCAGTAAAATACTTGCCTTTTTCGTTAAATTCCAGACTCATAATGACCTCTCATCGTATATACAGAGAAAATATTTAATATATTGGATATTTCCCGTCTAGACTTCAACCGGTGGCATAAGGTACCCAAGACCGGACCGGGTAACAATATGTCTGGGGGAATGCGGATCCTCTTCAAGCTTTTGTCGTAAGCGAGCAATACTCACCCACAATATTTCCTTATCATTACGATATTCTCCACCCCAAACACTCGCAAGCAAGTCTTCAGCGCTCATCACAATGCCCACATTATGAGTAAATTGGAGCAGTAGGCGGTATTCTGTTGCAGATAGGAATACCAATTGATTGCCACGCCAAACCTCGGCACGAGCAAAGTCTATCTTTAAATTTTCATGCGTAAAAAAACGGCTTTGATTCACATCTTTGGATACTTGTGACCGGCGTAATACTGCTCGGACACGCGCTAATAATTCAGTGGCGGAGAAGGGTTTTACAAGATAATCATCAGCCCCCATATCCAGCCCTCGTACACGATCCTGCTCTTCACCCTTGGCTGTCAAAATAATGATGGGGACATTTGAAAACTGTCGAATACGCTGACAGGCTGCCAACCCATCCAGATTAGGCATCATTACATCCATCAAGATCAGCTCCACCGGCTCCATTGAAAACATCTCGACAGCCTGTAGTCCATCTGCTGCTGAGGTAACTTCATACCCATCAGAACGCAAATTGGCTTCCAACAAACGCAGATAGCGAGGCTCGTCATCGACAATCAGTATTTTTGTGGACATTCTAATCTCCTAGCGAGCGAATAATTGTATCGGCGGGCAAATCTATCAGGAATGCCGTGCCCATCCCAGGTTCAGATTCTACAGATAACATTCCGCCATGGGCGTCAATTATTTTTTGACAAATAAATAGACCCAATCCAGAACCATTTCCACCCTGCCCTGGAACACGAAAGAATCGTTTGAACAGATATGGCAAATGCTCTGGCGGTATACCCGGACCGGAATCAGCAAAGCATATACGATAATAACCGGGAATTTCGATTATGGAAATTTTAATGGGCGACCCTGGTGCATATTTGGCCGCATTGCTAAACAAATTACTTAAAACCTGGGCAATACGCACACTATCAATCTGAATTACCGGTCTACAGGAAAAGTCATGGGTCACTTGCAAATCTTTGGCACGTGCCTTTGCCCGGGTTGAAGTTTCGACTATCAGCGTATCTAAACGCGCGGGCTGAAACTTCATGGGTAACGTATTACTTTGCAGGCGCGCCGATTCAAGAACATTCTCAATCAGCACGGTCAGGTGATCGGCTTCTTCGTCAATAATTGTAAGAAACTCACGCCGGGTAGCCGAATCCCATTCTATATCTTCGCGTAGTAATGTAGTCGAGTATCCCTTGATGAAACCCAACGGCGTCCGTAATTCATGTGAAACCGTGGCAATAAAGTCATCCTGAAGTGCCAACATGCGTCGTGCCTCTTCCAAAGCCTGAATATCACTATTTAATTTTTTACGCTCAAATAAACCAGCGAATTGCGTCGCAATATAACGCCCATTGAGAATATGGTCTGCAGTATAAGCAGGGCCCCCAAATCGCACAAAAACCATTGCACCATACAATCCATTGGAAGTTCGCAGTGGTAACCCTAATAAGAACGCATCCTTAAGCCGGTCATTCCCTGCCGTTGAGATATCCGGCTGGTCTATAACAATATCATTAATCTTTATTACTTGCGTGGCAATATCTTCACCCCATGCAGCATCTGCACCTGCCAACTGACCACGACCAACAGCCCGCGCATAAATGATTTCAGTCAAACTCACAGAATCATTTTCAGCTACAAATAAAGCCAGATTGTCAAAAATAAAAATTGAATGTACTAAAGCAAGCACCTCATCCAAAGCTTGCTTCCAATCGCCATGTTGAGTCACGATCTCAGCGATAGCCAGATAATCCAGAATTCCCCTGCGAGTAGTCAACTTAGTCAGCCTTTGAAATCGTTATTGGAAAAGAGATTGTTGTCCCACGATCTAATTCCGAATGGACGTCGATTACGGAACCGTGAGCTTCAATTATTTGCAGAGCCAATGTTAGCCCCAAACCAGTACCACCATAACGCCGGGTGGCAGAACCATCCAGTTGATGAAACGGCTCAAAAATTTCTTCAATCCCTTCTTTAGAAATACCAATACCTGTATCTTCTACAAATATAGTTACCATATTTGCAGCAGCCAAATCCTTCCTTATTCCCAAACGAACACTGCCTCCCGGGTTTGTAAACTTAATGGCATTATCCAATAATTGTGAAATAACCCAGCTCAGTTTTTCTTCATCAGCCTGCACACAGGGCAACCCCGGTGTAATATTCACTTCCAATTTTAATTGATGATCCTCAATGCACGGTTTCAATCCATCCAATATCTTAATTGCTAACTGACTTAAATCCACAGGACCAAGGGTTAATGTCATTTGCCCACGGGAAGCCTGTGCAAAAAGGATTAGGTTATCGATCAAAGCTTGAAGACGCATGGAAGATTGAAGCGATACCGCAAGCGCTTTCTTTTGATCAGGATTCAGATCCCCCAATGTTTCGGTATAAAGTAAATCCAGATACCCATGAATATGCGTCAGAGGTGTTCGCAACTCATGAGATACATTCGCAATAATATTAGTTTTTAATTGATTTGTCTCAAAAAGCCGCCGAAGTGCCTCTTCCAGTTCCATAGTACGCTGCTGCACCCGGAGTTCAAGGTTATGGTTTGCTTCTTCCAGCGCTGCGCGTAATCGATAAATCTGCTCAGTTACAGCTTTATCCAATGTGGGGCGATCTAGAAAACCCATTTCCATAACCGCCTGACCTAGCAATACAGGGTCACCATTTGCGGCTCGCAATTTCTGATAATCGAGGGCTTTTATTAGTTGATGTACAGTGAGCAGCCCCATTTCCACCAACTGATCACCCAATCGCGGTATCAGAATTTCTGGACTAATCAAGGATGTCTCCGTCATATTCGCATCAGGCCTGCCACAGCCATTCTCCATTCAACATCGTGGCTGAAGATTGCATACTCAACAACTCATCTGGATGACAAGTAAACGGGTCTTTCTCCAGTACGATCAAGTCTGCGTAAAAGCTGGGTGATAGTCGTCCAAGATGATCCTCACGACCCGCTGCATATGCGGCACCTACTGTATATCCATCCAACGCCTGTCGCATGGATATACACTGTTCGGGATGCCACCCTCGAGAACCTGTATACCCATCCGAACGGCAGCGATTAACTGCCGCATGCAAACCCCAGAACGGATTGGGAGCTTCAACTGGAGCATCAGACCCAAAAGCCAGGACAGCCCCGGCTTCCAGCTGTGTTCGCCAGGAATAGGCCAGGTCCACCCGCTCACCCCAGTACTTATCGGCTGTCTTCATATCCGAAATAGCATGGATTGGCTGCATCGATGCGATAATACCCAAGCTTCCCAACCGCTGGGCGTCATCCGGATGTAACAACTGAACGTGCTCAATACGATGCCGCAAAGCAGGTAAACCACGTTCACGCTCATAAACTCGTAACTGGGCAAAGCCATCCAATATCTCATGCGTTGCCCGATCACCAATTGCATGTCCTGTCATACTGAGGCCAACATCTGCAGCCTGACGTCCTATCTCAAAAAAATGTTCGCCGTCCATATTCAGGATACCCCGATTGGCAGATTCATTCAAGTAGGGTTTTAGCATGGCAGCGGTACGAGGACCAAGTGCCCCATCCATAAAAACCTTAACCGATCCAATCCGGAGATATTCGCTTCCAAATCCTGTCCGCAAACCAAGTGCAGAAGCATGTGGCAATAATTCAAGGGGTACGCTTTTGGTCACTCGCAGCTTGAGCCGCTGGCTATTATCCAAAATTTGAAGAGCCACGAATGCCGGACGGTAATCAAAATCATGAGCCCCTGTCAAACCCAATTTCCAAAGGTTGGGCAGGGCTGATTCAATCGCCCCTGCAATTTTATTTTCATCCGCGCCAGGCAAAATACTTTCAACCAACTGCATGGCAGTTTCCAGCAGGATACCAGTGGGTTGATCCCGAACGTCGCGTAAAATCCTGCCGTTTACCGGGTCCTGCGTACTGGCAGAAATCCCAGCTAGTTTTAATGCACTGGAATTAGCCCAGGAAACATGCAAAGATTTTCCAGTGGCATAAACTGGGTTCTGCGGGGCAATGGCATCCAGATCTGCAGCACTAGGAAATTCGCCACCCCAATCATTCTGCTGCCAACCATGTGCCAGAATCCAGTCCCCGGCTGGGGTGTGAGCTGCCCGATCACCAATACGGCTCAAAGCTTCTTTCTTTGAGGTCGTTTCAACATCCACAACCTGCAAGCTAAGGGCATAATGCATCAGATGGAGATGTGCATCCGTCAATCCAGGTAAAATCACCCGTCCACCCATATCCTCGCGGGTGGCCCGTTGACCAAAAACTTCTAACAAATCTGCATTTCCAAGCGCGACAACCTTACCCGCATCAATCACCAGCACACTGGCAGATGGTTGACTAGGGTCAAGGCTATGTATTTTTGCATTGTAAAGAATTTTCATAAATAACCGGTGACCTGTAATATCGATTGGCTAGGACTGACTAAATCTGGGTTCTTTTTTCAATTCTTCTACAAAATAAGATCAGGGGGTATATTTTTTTCCCGTCAAGCGGATCATTAAATCCTGAAACTCTTCTTCCGAACCATAAAACAAAGTCATCGAACCACTGTTGCGATTCTTGCCAACTTTTACACTGATTTTCTGGCTTAGATTGGCGCGAATATATTCTTCCAAGGATTTTTCATCAGGCGACCGGTCTGTTTTCATGGTGGAAATCGGCTTCTCACCTTTCATCTTGTTTACCAGCTCTTCAGTCTGGCGTACTGTCATTTTTTGAAGGAGGATGGTACGCAAAGCCGATTCCATCGCACGTGGGTTTGATAGTCCCAACAACGCACGCGCATGCCCTTCTGAAATTTCTCCAGCCATCAATGACTTCTGTATCACTCCTGGCAAATGCAGCAACCGCAAAGTATTTGTAACCGCTACCCGGCTTTTACCCACCCGCAAGGCAATCTCCTCATGCGAAAGGTGGAACTCTTCGGATAATTGACGGTATGCATTGGCTTCTTCCAGCGCATTCAAATCTGCACGCTGAATATTTTCAATCAGTGCCAGTTCGAGTCGCTGCTGATCGGTAGTTTGCCGGATGATGACCGGAACGCTCTTCAGCCCAGCCCGCTGTGAAGCCTGCCAGCGGCGTTCTCCCGCAATCAGGGTGTAACCAGATCCATCCTCATTCCGACTTACCAATAAAGGTTGAATGATACCGTGTTCTAAAATTGAAGCAGCCAACTCTGCCAGGGCCAACTCTTCAAAATGCGAGCGTGGCTGGCGAGGATTGGGAATAATTTGTTCAATAGGAATCGTTAAATAACCAGCCGACGCTTGTGCATTGTCACTGCTAGGGGATATCTCAGCCTGAAACCCAGTTGGAATAAGTGCCTCCAAGCCTTTACCAAGGCCGGAATGTTTTGCCATGTGTACTCCTTAATGCAAATTTAGCTTATAACAGCATCTCTCAACACAAAATGCCGAATTTGAAGAGATATCTGGTTTACTGGAGAGTAACCACACCATCACCAACCAACAATTCCTGAGCCAGAGCAGAATATGCCAGAGCACCGGTTGAAGAAGGAGCATAAACGGAAATTGGTAAACCGTAAGAAGGCGCCTCAGCCAGGCGAATACTGCGCGGTACAATCGCACTGAAGACTTGGTCGGGAAAATGTTTACGAATTTCCCCAACTACATCATTTGAAAGATGAGCTCGACTTTCAAACATGGTCATTACCACACCCCGAACCTTTAATGCCGGGTAAAGTGACTGTCGAATACGCTGCAGGGTCTGAAGCAGCTGACCAACGCCTTCCAATGCCAGATATTCGCACTGAACGGGAATGATAACGCCATCTTTTGCAGCAACTAATCCATTAACCGTCAGTAAACTAAGAGATGGCGGACAATCGATCAGAATGTAATCAAAACGTTCGGCCAACGGTTCAAGAGCATGTCTTAAGCGAGTATCCCGTCCCTGTTGGCTAACCAATTCCACTTCCGCACCCGCTAGAGCAGATGAAGATGGCAGCAAAGTCAACCCCAAAGTCGGGTTGGTAAGTAACCCCGCAGCAGCTGGCGAAATACCAATCAAGGTCTCGTAAGTACCATGCTTGACTGTTTGCTTATCCACCCCCAAACAGGAAGTTGCATTCGCCTGAGGATCAAGATCAACAATCAAAACCCTCTGCCCTGCCTTCGCCAGGTATGCACCTAAATTTATAGCGGTAGTTGTCTTGCCAACACCACCTTTTTGATTAACCATTGTATAAATACGAGCCGTCAAATTAGAACCTCCAAAATATGCCAGGAAATAACACTTCTGAACAGTGCCCTGCACTACAACACCACTAACCTGCCCTAGCAATCAGAAAAACAAGGGGTAAACGAATTTAGGGGCATCATTTATCCCCATCGCTATGCTTTTCTGAGCTTACCTATCAGATTTCTGCGGGACATTTTTCTTACTTTTATTTATTGGCAAAAATATACTTAATCCAGAACTTCCACCATGCACGATCGAACCTCATCCACGGTTGGCACGCCAGACATTCCAGCACGAGTCACCGAAATGGCAGCCATGCGATTTGCAAAACGAGCTGCTTCCCAGGGGTCACGTGTACTAACCAGCCGTGCAAAAAAAGCTGCAGAAAAAACATCGCCCGCACCGGTTGGGTCAACCTCAACTACACTTGGTGGACGAAAACGCCTGCTATCGCCATTCCAAAACAGACGCACGCCAGCAGCCCCTTCGGTAGCAGCCAAAATTCTCGCGTCATGCGCAAGTTGATCAATTACTTCCTCATTTCGCGCAACATCTTCCACACTAAAAACTACAGCACCAGCCTCTGCCAGGGCGTTAGCGGGATAATCCCATGCGCAAGGAAAAACCCTTCCATCTCCATCCCAGGTTCGCATCCAACCCTGAGGCGAAAGCCCCAAAAGTTCAGGATGAAAATCTGCAGGCAGCTGACAGTCCACTTCCTGGGCTACTGGGGCAAGATGAATAATTTTTGCCCGCCGCCAACTTTCTGGTACCAGAGAAAAGTCAATTTTGGGTGCAGTATGTCGAATGTATTGGATACGCCCAGCAGGGGTATAAACATTCTCAAAAGTTGAGCTATGCTCGGCTTCGCCCGCCACAATCGGAATTCCATCCAGCTCCGAAAGAGATAGCTCTCCAGCATGTGCGGTCACAATACCTACGCGCAAACCCATGGCCCGGGCAGTCAAGGCAGCATAGGATACAGAACCACCCAATACTTGACCTGAGCCCTGCGACTTGCGGACAAGATCGACCGTTATGTGTCCAATGACAAGATAATCAACCGGTTCAAAAGAATTCAAATGACGCATATACAAATTATAACCTGAGAAATTAAAACAACCCGGCGATTTATAGTCACCGGGCTGCTGGTCTTTAAGATATTTCTATTTCAGCACAACGCTAACTTTGCGGTTGGGTTCTTCGCCGACACTTTCCGTGGTCACAGCATCGTGCTCGCGCAATTCCAGGTGGACTATGCGACGCTCAGCCGCAGACATGGGCTCTAAAAGCTGACGCTTGCCAGTCCGAACAGCCTGATCAGCCATTCTCCGTGCCAGTTGTCGCAATTGACGTTCACGACGGGCACGATAGCCTTCAACATCAACGATCACCTGCACCCAATGATTGGCTTGCTTGCTGATGATGAGCGCCAGAATATACTGCAGGGCATTCAAGGTTTCTGCTCGCCGACCGATCAAAACGCTCAAATCATCACCGTTAATATCAATCACAACCGGCGCATCTTCTGAGCCCTCTGATTCACCATACCGGGCAAGTACCTTGGCTTTTAACTTCATCTTTACCAAAAGATCACTCGTGGTCTGAATGGTAAAAGCCAGCAATGATTTGCTAAGCGAATCATCTGATGAAGGGGCTGCAGTGACCGGTTCCTGCTTAAAATCAGGCTCAATCGGATGTGCAGCAGGCTCAACTTCCTTCAAAGTAAGTCGCAAACGGACCTGGCGTCCGCCAATACCAAGAAAACCCTTGGACCCTTCATCCAAAACATCCACATCCAACAGCTCACGCGGAACACCCAACTGCTCCACACCACGCGATATGGCTTCTTCTATAGAGGGGGCAATCACTTCCAATGTTGTACGCTTCATTTTATATTCCTACTAACGTTCGCGACGCGCGGATTTGGATTTCGACTCGGGCTTTTTGGCAGGACCAAACTTGAAGAGGTTACTCCAGTTGACCTTGCCCAAAGCTGCATATTGCGCAATACCGACCAGGTTGCTGGCAATAAAATAAACTGCCAGACCTGAAGCAAAGTTTAATGCGAAATAGAATAACAACACAGGCATGTACAAACCCATCATCTGGTTCATCTGTGCAGACTGATCAGTGGGGCTGGCAGATGGTTGAATGGTTAGCTTGGTCTGCACATAGGTTGTAAGTCCAACGATAATCGCCAGGACCGGGATGGCAAAGGGTAGGAAAGACAATTTAATTCCCTCAGGTTGCCCAAGATTCATCCACAAAAACTGGCTCTGGATGGGGATCAAAGCGGAAAGGCTGGCGTGAGGCGTAATATTTTCCAAACCAGGGTAAATGCCGCGCACCAGACTTAGCAACTGCAAAGGTGTTACGCCAATGGCACGCACAATACTTTGATAGAAACCAATCAGGATGGGAAATTGAATCAAGGTTGGCAAACAAGAGCTGAACGGGCTGACACCACGCTCGCTATATATTCGCATCTGCTCCTGGGCCAACTTCTCTTTATCGCCTTTGTACTTCTCCTGGATCTTCAGCCATTCATCCGATGCCATTAATTCCTGCATGGCTGTACTGGATTTTATCTGTTGTGCCATGATGGGATGCGTGAGCAAACGGATAAAAATTGTAAATAAAATGATCGAGATACCAAAATTGCCCACAAAAGCATAGATCAGGAGCAATGCATTGGTAAAAGGATTAACAATTAGCAAATCGAAAATATTACCCATATCCACTTCCCTATTTGGCTACAAAAGTCCACTTCTGGATGCCGGTCAAATCATAAGCGGCTAGAAGGAACTTCGCATTCATCGGAGCGATCAAGATCACATCCCCGGCAAGGAAAGGCGGGGTATACAGTTTGGCATTTTCGATGATAGCCTGCCATTTGGGAGCACCAGTCTTATTCAATGATTGGATTTTTCCTGCCTCGGTAACATAAATCACCTCTTCACTTGTTACCAGAGGACCGGCAGAAATCGAACCTTCATCATCCTTCGACCAGACAACCTGCCCGGTGGAAGCATTCAGAGCATAGAATTTACCAACTTTGCCCAGGACGGTGCCAACATAAACATTAGTTTCGTCCACAGCCGGGACACCCCAGATGCCACCATCCAGCATTTTCACCCATTTTTGAGAGCCAGAAGCAGCATCAAGTGCATACAGGTTTCCAGAAAGAGTGCCCGCAAACAAAGTACCTCCGGAAATAGTTGGCGCACCAACCATTCCATTGTCAAGCGTCACTTTCCAAACTTGCTTTCCTGCTGTATTTATGGCCAAAACATCATGATCTATTGTAACAAGATAGATCAATTTGCCATCAGTTACAGGATGCGTCCAAAGACTGTGCTGTGAGACTTTCAATTCCCAACGTTTTTGCCCGTCTAATCCAAATGCATACAGGTTACCATCACCTGCTGGAGCATAGACAGTGTCATTGAGAACCAAAGCCCCGGCCAGCCAGGGATTTTTCACTCCCAAATAAGTCCACTTAACCGTTCCTGTCAGCGGATCAATACCAAAAAAAGTATGATCGCTGGTTGCAGCACTGCCAATAAACAATTGGCCATCACTGGAAAGAGCGGGAGCAGCATAAAAGGACTTGGCTGATTCCGCCTTGAGCGGAAAGCGTGCTGGAACAGGACCATCTGCAGTTTGAGTGGTAACTTCAGTACCATCACTCAATAAAACACTATAGACGTATTGCCCGTCTGCCAGAAACGCATGCGTGCTATCCGCCGCCAGCCCCGGCCAGTTGGAGGCAGGAGCAGCCCCACAGGCAGATAATAAAACAGCCAGGGAGACAGCAAGCACAAATAATAAGACACGGTTGAACTTCATCAAATCTCCTGATATTGCCATTGCGCTTTGGCACCCAATTTGCTCGCTTCGTCCGCTGCGCGATTGGACTAGGTTATGACTTAGGGGACGGGGTCAACCCCGCCCGGATTAAACGGGTTACAGCGTAGCACACGCCACGCCGCCATAAAAAAACCTTTTATTGCCCCGTGTTTGTAAATCGCCTGATAGCCATAATGAGAGCAGGAGGGATAAAACCTGCAAGTGTTGGGGGGCAGACCCTTCGACAGGGTCATCTGATACAGACGAATCACGGCCAGCAATAGTAGGCGCGGAAAATTTAACAGCGTACGCGGCAAGTCACGCAGGCGCGGCTCATCTGGATACTCAGTAGGCAAATAATGATTAGCGCACATGATTCGCTTTACTCATGGGTTTCCGTTGGAACGACGGGAAGAAAAATACCTGCCCGCCGTAAAAGCCCATCAACTGCACTCTGCACATCCGTCAACGTTGAAACTACCAGGCGACCGCGGGCAATCAACACCAAGTCCCAATTTGGAGAAAGTAAAGGGATCATTGGTCGAATTGACTCGCGCAAGAGCCGCTTGGCACGATTTCGCTGTACAGCATTCCCTACCGAGCGGCTGGTGCTTATCCCTACCCTGGGCCTATCTTCGACCGAAGGCAGCCTGACCAACACAACAAGCGGGTGCGCGAAGGATTTGCCCTGGTTTCGCACCCGCTTGAAATCTATGGATCGAGTAAGGCGAAAACGATGTTTCACCCCAGCCTCGAGCGCGCGGAGATCAAAAAACCCCCGGCGAACCAGCCTACCAGCGGATCCGTTTGACGTGGTTATTAATTTTGACCGACAACTTTGTGCGGCCGCGGCTGCGACGCCGGCGCAGAACTTCACGTCCGTCGGCAGTGGACATTCGCTCGCGGAAACCATGCACGCGCATGCGGCGGCGAATCTTGGGCTGATATGTTCGTTTAGTAGCCATTTTCCGTTACCTCTTTTAAACCGGTGATAATTACAAAAGCAAGCCGATCAATCACTTGAGCGGCTTCGCATTATACCGTAAAGTTTCTGAATCTAAAAGGTGATTCCAAACGACTGACGTAATTCATTCTGCTTTCCCCACCAATTGACGCAAAGGGACCTGTAAAAAGAAAGTACTGCCTTTTCCAAGTTGACTTTCAAACCAGACTTTACCGCCATGCACCTCGGTTATGGTCTTGACGATTGCCAATCCAAGCCCGGTACCCTTTTGTTCGCGCGCCTCACGCTGCCCGCTGCGATAAAATTTCTCAAACAAACGGGGTTTGTCGCGTGGATCTACACCTATGCCGCTATCTTGAACCTCAAACAGGGCATGATTATTCTTTACGTGGAGACTCAAAGCCACTTTGCCGCCGTCGGGGGTATATTTTAGTGCATTCTCAACCAGGTTATAGATTACCTGCTGGAACAAGGCCTTATCTACCTCAATCATGGGCCGAATATTGGATGGCATATTTAGACTGAATTCAATATTCTTCTGAAAAGCCATAAGCTGTAAGGGTCCAGTCACTTGCTCGATCATATCAATCAATGAAACCAATTCCAGTTGTAAACCCACACCAGCTTCCACCCGCCCCAAATCGAGCAGCGTATTGATCAAGTGGGCCATATGCTCGACACTTGAAATAATTTTGCGGGCATAGCCTGTTTGTTGTTCGTTTAGGGTGCCAATCGTTTCCAGCATGGTGGCATAACCACGGATTAATGTTAACGGAGAGCGCAAGTCGTGACTTACGGTATTAACAAACTCAGTCTTCATGCTATCGAGTTCTTTAAAATGGGTGACATCACGCAAAATACAAACACGACCGACTGAACGGTTATCCGCGATAACTGGTGAAGCGGTGGCGAGGTAGACGCGCGTCCCAGCCAGTGTTACCTCAATCGATTTGCTCGCTTCGTCCGCTCCGTCTGCTGCGTGTCGGACGATTTGCCTAGCAAATCGAGGCTGTGCCAAGATTTCCAATAAAGCAGGCTGGTTGATTAGTTGCTCGACCGGCTGGCCTTTGCCTGATTCCATTTGTGAACCGAAGACCTGAACGGCAGCGGGATTAGCCAGTAAGAGATGATTAAATTGATCGGTCACCAGGACAGGATCAGGAGTGGAAGCCAGGATGGCAGCCAGGCGCTCTCGCCCGACTTCTGCAGTGCGGAATAGGTAATGATTGGAGGCTGCCAATGCTGCCTGTCCAGCCAACGTGGTCAAAAAGCGTTCATCTGAATCTGAGAACTCACGCGACTGATCGTACGCAGCCCACAAAACACCAAAAAACTGATTTTCATGGCGCAGAACAATCGCAAAAAAAGAGTAAGCCGCAATGATGGAACTACCGCTGCGCGTGTGGGTTCGCGCAGCATCAGAGGCTGCGCGAAATACTCGCTCATTTTTTTCGTTGCGCGCAAGTGAGATGACCTGTTGATCATATTGAGCAAAAAAATCCTTTTTAGGGCCAATCGCAAGAACGATTTGCTTAGCAAATCGAGTCTGGCTTTGGCCGGTTTCTTCGCCCCAAGCAAGTAATGGGACTACTTCGCCCCATGCGAGTGATGGGACTACTTCGCTATTAGATGGCCATTGCGCGACAATGCGAACTGCGCTGGCGCCGGTGGCGAGAACAGCTTCGAGGATAGGTTGAACGGCTATTTGGACATCCAGGCTGGAAGCGACACCCTGGCTAACTAACAAGAGGCGGTTAAGCTCGGCCATGCGATCTTTTAGACTGAGGCGCATTTGTTCAAAGGCCCGGCGCAACTGGCCAACCTCATCCTCGTCCGCTTCGCGCAATGCCAGAGCGTGATCAAGCTGACCCTGCGAGATGCGGACCGTTTCAGCGGCCAAAGTTTGCAACGAGGTGGTGACACCTTTCACGCTGAGGCGTAGAAATATCAGGGCAAAACCAGCCAGCAGCAGCAGCAATCCCGAAAGCGGTGCGGCAATCGCCAACGCCAATTGCTGTGTTTGTTGTGCAGGAACAGTCAAAACTATAGCCCAGGATCGACCGATAACCGGCTGGTAATAGACGAGGTTACGGGTGCCATTCGGAGCGACTTCGTCAAAAAGGGCTGGTGCGGTGCGTTGCAGGCCGGTGTATTGGTTCATAACCTGGGTAAAAACCGGATGGTAAAGCACCCGCCCGTGTTCATCCAACAAACTTCCACTCCCTCCCAGTTCAGACATGGACTTCAGGCTGGTGATGAGGGGCAGAATAAAGGGGTTGGTGGCCAGGTCTGTACGCGCTATCAGGGTTCGGGCGGCCCCCCCTCTCGATCCGCTTTGCGCGAAGTCGGAGGATAGTGGTGGGATGGCAATGATAAAGGATATGCGGGCTGGACCCATATCTTGTTTGAGTGGGGGAATGCTATAGGTCTGGCTGAGGACACCGTTGGCAGAGAGGTCCAGAGCGGCATTTTCCTCGGGATATAGGTTGAGCTGGGGATCTGTAGCCGCTGCCCCACCATTTCCGGGACCTACTTCGGCGCGTAAGTAACCACTGTAGGCAATTAGTTTTTTCGAGTTATCAAAAACCAGGATCTGATCAAAATAGGGTATAGACTCGACTTGTGCCTGTAGGACTTGGGAGAGATCATCCCCAACCGCTTCGCGCAACTCAGACCTTTTGGCGATCTGGGCAGCCAGGGTTTGGCCAGTCTCCAGGAAAAATGGAATGCTTTGCGCTGAAGTTTCAGCGGTGCCCTTTAAACGGTTATATAGCATTTCACGCGCAGCCGATCCCGCCACCAACCAATCTCCAGCAAGCAGTGCCAAGAGCAGAACAATGATCAGGGTTGCAGTCCCAAACATAAAGCGTGCTTCCAGGCTGCGTTCCATCGGCGATGGCTGCAAGGGCAGGTTTCGCCCCCAACTTGCAGGAAAAGCCATGACCAGCACCTGCATGAACAAACCTGCCAAAAACAACTCCGACCCCACAGCCAACGTTTGCAATCCCACCCCGGTCAGCGCATAATCCAGCCGGGCTGCCATCGAACCTGACGAGACCAGGAAACTGTCAATAATAAAAACAGGGGCATAAAACAGTGTAAGACAAAATGCAGCCACGAGTGGTTCCCGTAAGAAACTAAAAAGACGGGTGCGATAACGTTGGTTTATCGCCAGGCTAAACAGTATGGAAAGTAAGGCCATTTCAAGCGGGGTAAAAATACTATGCGTATCCCACAAAAATCGTAAAGCACCAGCCAAAAAACCGATTATCCCAGCTGCGACCGGTCCCAACAATCCACCGGCAAGGAATAGCGGCAAAACCGAGAGCAGCATGATGGCAGGGCCACGCGGTTCCTGCGGAATTCCGGGCAGTGGCAGGGCGGTTCCGACCGGCAGGCGAATTCCTATAAGTAGATTTGTAGCAATTACAAGCAATAGTAGTCCAAAAAAGAAGGGGAGTGGGAACGCTGCAATTTGCACGCTTCGTCCGCTGTGCGAATCGGGGGAGTGGGAACGCTGCGCGGGATTATTCCATGGAAAAAGTCCGTTGTCGTGTCTTCTGGTAAAACCTAACCAGATGACCAATCCTAAAAATATAAACCACCCCAGCCAGCCCAGGAATGTTCCTGGCCAAAACGGGGTGCTTGAAGCGTAGGGTTCAAATAACCACAGGATAGGTTCCATTTGCTTTTAATTTCTTGTCCCAGCAGAGCATCTGTACGCTGTCCAGCAGAGCATCTGTACGCTGTCCAGCAAAAACACAAAGGGCCGCTGCATGCCATACACAGACGATTTGCGCGCTTCGTCCGCTTCGCAAGGCTATTGAGTTTCCAAACTATGGTTACGGAGAACCGTAATAACCTCGATACGATTCTGGAAGAAGCGCAGCAATATGGGACATGACAAGGTCAGCATTCTGTTGACGGGCTTCCCGTCGCTCATCACCCTTGCCAATAATCTCCGGCAGCAAGATTGGTTTTCCGATCCTCATTTCCAACAATGGCCGTCTGGCTCGCAACGCTTGTTTTAAAAAGTCATCCGTTGTACCAACAATACCCACCGGTAGAACCGGAACCCGTGCCTTCTCAACGATAAAGGCCACTCCCGGACGGGCTCGACGCATACCAGCTTTATGCGAGCGTCCACCTTCTGGTGCCAGTAGCAGCGGTTTACCTGTATCGAGAACCGCTGCGCGAGACTTTATCAAATAATTGCCGGTCATACTCTCCACAATGGACAGGAATAGCATGATACAGCTTCACCCGCTGCGCGTGGCCCTGACCTGGTCTGCTCCAGCCCCTGCGAGCAATAGCTCCCATAGCCTCCAACATCTCTGGCCAAAATGCCAATGTAAAAGGTGGATCGTAAATGGAGACATGATTTGATTTGCTTAGCAAATCGGACGTTAAATGCTTTTGTGCAATAGACATGTTTCTACTCACAGTTATCTGCCTGAACAAGGTATCTTCCCCACGCGAAGCGTACAGTAAATATGAATTAATAAATTATTGCATTAACCAGGGACAAGATCAACTGCTGCCGTGCAATGACGGTTTGCACACTTCGACCGCTGCGCGAATCGGACACCTACGCACGCTGCGCGAATTCGTATGCTTTTTCGAAAACCATATCTGCATCGAGCTTGTCAGAATCGAGAATTATGGCATCGTCGGCAGGTTTTAGCGGTGCAACTTCGCGGGTTGAATCGATATGATCACGTTCAATCACTTTTGCCAGAATGTCTTCATAGTTAGCCTGAGCGCCTCTACCCAGTCCCATGCTAGTGATGGGATTATTACATATTTCCTGATAACGACGGCGGGCGCGTTCTTCTGCCGATGCATCCAGATAGATCTTCAAGTCCGCATCAGGCAGCACAACTGTGCCAATATCACGGCCTACCATCACAACCTTTCCGCGCAAGCCAATCCGCCGCTGCTGCTGAGTCAGCGCCTGCCGCACTCCGGCATAGGCTGATACCGCAGAAACATTGGATTCCACTTCTTGCTTGCGGATCTCCCAGGTGATATCCTGACCATTCACAACTACGTCGCAAGCACGCCCATCATCTATCGAGGAAGCGCTTACTTCGATCGGAACTTCCTGAGCGAGGCGGGTGACTGTGGCCTCATCCATGATATTAACCTGTTGGTTAAGTACCAACCAGGTGACCGCCCGATACATCAGGCCCGTATCAAAATATAAAAACCCCAGGGCTCGCGCCAGTCGAAGGGCAAGGGTAGATTTTCCCGAAGCTGCCGGGCCGTCTATTGCTATGATTGAGATGGGTTTCATGGTCATTCCATTCATCCAGATAAATCTGGACGTTATTGTCCGTTTTGCGAATCGATAAAGACATCGCTGCGTACCCAGAGGATGATTTTTTCATCACGTTGTGGAAAAACATGCATAATGCTCCACTTAAACCAATCTGACATGAGGCCCTGGTTCCAAAGTGGATAAACACGCCAGCTGAGATCCTGTCCACGATAGGTGGACTCGATATCTGTGCTGACGAATTGGTCGGAGGCTATTACCACGGATGGCGTCGTCCCGGATACGCCTAAATTGGCATCATCCAGAACAGTCAAATTCCAATCCCGTAAGGCCCATAACAATGCGGGTGAATCCACGCCGGCAATGGTCACATCCAGTGAAGAATTTACGCCTGCCTTCCAGCGCGAGAGGTCGTTCATTTGCGAGATGAGGGTTTGGGCCTGGCCGGTATAGGCGCCTGTTGGCCAAAGTTCAACTGTACGCGCAGTGCGCAATCCCGCGGCTGCGATGGCCATCGACAGGCTGATAAAAGCCAGTACCACCAAAGTACCCCACTGGGCACCTTGAATTGCCGAAACATACGACCAACCAAAAGCCACCAGCCCGATACTGATCGCCAACAGTCCCAAGGCGCCAAGGAACATCCACCAGCGCAGTTGAAGTGCAGCCGGATCCGGCGTAGTCAGTGCGATGGCTGAATAGTTAAGCGTTGCAAATATCAACATCGAAGCGGTAAAGACGGCCATACCGATTGTTTCCAGATTCCCATCTTGTATGGGAACCATGTAGGTGGAAACTTCCACGGCAGCCAACGCCAGCAGCGGCACAAGGACCCAAGCAAGGTCAAACATCTGGCGCGAGGGATAAGCCAGCGCTAATATGAGCGAAACGCCCAACCACAGGCCAAGTTTGATCACCAACTCATCGCGCCGAAGAATACCGCGTACCAATCCCAGCAAGGCCAGGACTAGCGCCAATAACTCATAAGTTACCAATCCAGTCAACAAACGCGAGACAGGCACATTCCCACCAATTCCGGGACCTACTTCGGCAGTAAAGTCGAGCCAACCACCAAAGTAGGCCGGGATGGAGGCTAAACCAGCACTCAGGCCACCAGACCCTGCGGGCAATAGGAATGCACTGCCCAGCAAGACGTAGGTTCCAAGCGCGTAAGCTGAAAGGATCAACCATTTACTTCGAGTAACAGCCGCCCCCGGAACTGGTAGTTGATCGGCAGATGCATCAGTTTCGCCATCGCGGGCAGGGCGCGGGCCACGCTGCTCGGCCCCCACAATGCCTTTTGAGAGGCCAAAAGCTATTCCCAGACCTAGCAAACCGGGCCATAAGGCGGGACCACTCAGCAGGGTCAGACCAATCGAGATGCCTGCGGCGGGTACGTTACGATTGGTACTGCGCCAGAAACTCCAGGCAAACAATAAGGCGACCACGACCAGGATGGGGCTACCCGCCAGGCGTGAAAATGCGAGAAAGCCAGGGTCAAAGGCGAGAAAGAATGCCAACACCAGGGCGGCTTTGCTGCCTAATCGGTCTCGGAATCCATAAGGGGCGAGGGTTAGTAACGCGCCAAACAAGGCGGGCACCAGGCGCGTTGCGAAATTACTGGCTTGCAGGATAAATATTGCCAGGCTGGTCAGCATGACATATGCAGGCTGTGGCCCAAGGATGGGCTTCAGGCCTCTTGTCAGGTTTAGGGCCTGCATTGCCCAACGAGCTTCTTCGTCGCCCAGGGGCAGTTCGCCGAGGCGGAGTAATCGAATTGCGAGCGCAAGCCCAAAGGCGAGTGCGTAAAGCCCATATTCAAGATTTCGTTCGCGGTTATTTTCCGTCATGGATTGTATTTTACTTCCATTCTAAGCGAGTGGGGGAAGTGCGATGCACCGTGTGCACGCAAATGTTGTCAAATAAATGGAACCCCGGTAGGATAAGGTCTGC
>CAYWXS010000014.1:42256-84421 GCA_964462245.1 uncultured Anaerolinea sp. | reverse complement strand
CCCGCAAATTCATCACATTCACCACGAACGTGAAAACTGGAAAATGGAAAGCATTACAGATGCCGAGCTGATGAATTCTGTAAAATCGGCGGATGCAGTCATTATCATCACCGATCACAAAGCCTATGATTATGCTGCCATACTTGAAGCGGCATCATTTATTTTTGACAGCCGCAACGCCCTTAGTAAATACGGCGGCAAGGATAATCCAAAAGTCGTACGGCTGTAATTTATTTACCAGTTTATTTTTTTTACGAAGTGCACCTGATATCTTTGGTTAGGTTTCAGGTGCATGGCAAACTTATGGGTGAGGAAAACCTTATGGCTAATTATCTCGTAACGGGTGCTGCTGGATTTATTGGTGCACGTACTTCTGAAATTTTATTAGAGCAGGGTCATACTGTAACTGGCATCGACAACATGAATGACGCCTATGACCCACGCATGAAAGAATATCGACTGAATAAACTGCATCCAAAGCGGGGGTTTAGTTTTCACCGAGCGGATATTTCGCACAAAGATGTTATTTCCCTGTTCGAGGGCCAAAAATTTGATGGTGTCATCAATCTTGCGGCCCGGGCAGGGGTACGCTACAGCGTGGAAAACCCCTGGATATTTGTTGATTCCAACGTCACAGGGACCCTGAATATGTTGGAAGTTTGCCGCCAGACCGGGTCGGGAACCTTTATTTTGGCATCGACATCCAGTATTTATGGTGCAAATCCACCTTACCCAACGCCCGAAACCGCTTCTAGCAGCGAACCACTTCAACCCTATGCTGCCAGCAAAAAGGGTGCGGAAGCCATGACCCACGCTTATCACCATCTTTACGACATGAACACCACTGTTCTACGCTTTTTTACCGTTTACGGTCCTGCTGGGCGTCCGGACCTGGCATTATTTCGTTTTGTGCAGTGGATATTAGAAGGACGTCCCGTTCACATTTATGGCGATGGTGATCAATCGCGCGGATTTACCTATGTCGATGACATTACCCGTGGAATCATTGCAGCACTTAAACCCCTTGGGCACACCATTATCAACCTGGGTGGGCACGAAGTCATATCCATCAATAACCTGGTAACCCTGATCGAAGATTTGACTGGCAAAAAAGCAAATGTTATTCACGGACCAGCCAATCCGGCTGATATGTCCACTAACTGGGCAGATGTAAGTAAGGCCAGGCAGCTACTCGGTTGGTCCCCTGAGTACGATATGCGTCGCGGCACCCAGAACCTGATTGAATGGTATCTGGCTGAGCGCTTCTGGGCAGACAAAGTGATAACCCTGTGAGTTTGGGTCAAAAATTATTAGTCATCGCCCGAAGGGTATTTTCTACCGACGGAACTGATGGAGTCAGGTAGATGTTCTCAAAAATCGGCATCATCTGGCGGGAAGATACCGTCCTACGCCGGGTGTTAAAAAACAGCGGCCATTTGCTAAGCGCAAACGTCATATCTGCTGCCCTGGGTTTTCTGCAGGGTATTTTAGCGGTACGTCTGATCGGCATTACTGATTGGGGACTTGTGACCACCGTGATCACATTTGCGTCCAATATCAATCGCCTGTTGACCTTTCGCATGAGCGAAGTGGTGGTAAAACGCTTAAGTATCTCGTTTTCACAATCTACTCCGAAAGCTGGAGTAGCTCCGATATCCCAAGCCTCACCCCAGGCAAAACTGGAGGCAGCAGCATCGGTAAAAACTGCGATGCTGGTAGAAATTGCAACATCCATTAGCGCATACCTGGTATTATTTTTTCTATCAACCTGGGCAGCGAATAGTTTTGCAAAAAATATCCAAACTGCACCGTTATTTCTTTTTTACGGTTTAATTCTACTCACCAACCTGGTGGCCGAAAGTTCCACCGGTGTCTTGCAAGCTATGCGGCGTTTTCATTGGATTGCGCGCATCAATATCATTCAAAGTCTCGCAACTGCCGGGCTGATATTTTATGCATATCTTAGCCAGCGAGGAATCTACTGGGTTGTGTTGGCTTACGTTGTTGGAAAGTCAATTAATGGAATTGGCCTTGGCCTGATGGCTTTTTGGGCATTGAACAAAACACTGACTGCCAATTGGTGGAAAGTATCCCTGAAGTTTTTGCCCGAACGCCGCAGTATGTTCAAATTCATCTTGAATACGAACCTGAATGGAACGGTCAATTTGTTTACACGTGATAATATTCCTTTGTATCTGGCCGGACTGCTAAGCACTACACAGGTTGGATACTATAAGCTGGCACAATCGCTCATCAACCTGATCCTATTGCCACTCGACCCGCTTATCTGGCCAACTTACGCCGAAATCAGTAAGACCGTGGCGCAAAAACAATGGGATGCCACCCGACAGTTACTAAAAAGGGTGAGCATCATCACAGGCACAGCTGTCAGTATCATTGGTGGGTTTCTGGCACTTACCGGGTGGTTTGTCCTACCACTTCTTTACGGTGAACAGGCACGCCCGGCTTACCCAGTCCTGCTTATTTTATTGGTGGGGTATGGATTTGCCAGTGTCTTTCAATGGAATCGCCCGCTCTGGTTGGCATTAGGAAAACCCGGTTTTCCCGTACTGGTCTCACTAATTTTTGGACTCGTCGAACTGGGACTGATTTTTACACTCGTACCAACTCTGGGCTATCTGGCGCTGGCTGGTATTTTATCGGGTTATTTCGTGATATCCATCGGTACGATCGTCTGGCGTGGTTTTGCTGAAATTAACCGTCAATCTTTATCATTGAGTGAATGGAGAACTTTATTATGAATATCGTTGCCATATCAGGCTCACAAGTTCCTTCCAGTGTCGCGAACAGTCTGCAGACCATGAAAGCCGTCCATGCCCTTGCTCAGCTTGGGCACAACGTAACGCTTATCGTACCTTTTGATGAGCAAAACAGCGGGAAAATCCAGTGGCGGGAATTAGCCACGTTTTACGGATTACAGCAGGAATTCCAAATAGAATACCTGCCAGGTGCATCACGACGTCTGTTCTTTCTCTCAGCTGTACGTCGAGCAAAGTCACTGAAACCGGACCTGTTGTATGTCTGGCCCCTGCCCTCGGCTGTTCTGGGATTGATGAATGGCATGCCGGTCATACTTGAACTGCACGACCTACCCACCGGTCGGGTAGGACCACTCTGGTTCCGTTATTTCCGCGATTTTAAGGGGAAAAAACGGATGGCACTGATTACCAGTGCCCTGAACATTGCACTAACAGAGCGATACGGTGCACATCTACGTAGTTCAGATGTGGTAATGGCTCCGAACGGGGTGGAACCTGAACGCTTTGATAAGCTTCCGGATCCGATGGAAGCCAGGAAAATCCTGGATCTTCCCGAAGCACCCACAGTTGTGTGTACTGGTCACCTGTATGCAGGCCGAGGTGTGGAGTTATTCATACAACTGGCTGCTGCGTTTCAGGACAAAGGCGTCAAGTTTGTATGGGCAGGAGGCAAACCTGCTGATGTTGAAATGTGGAAAACGCAAGCCAAAGATATTCCTAATCTGACTTTTTGCGGTTTTGTTCCCAATGCCCTGCTACCTATGTATCAAGCTGCAGCGGATGTTTTACTGATGCCCTATGGACGGGAAATTGGCATATCGAGTGGACCTGGTCATTCAGCTCAAATATCCAGCCCTATGAAGATGTTTGAATATCTGGCAACTGGTCGTACCATTCTGGCATCTGACCTGCCTGTCTTTCATGAAGTATTGAATGACAAGAACGCTGTTTTTTGTACACCGGAAAACTTCCCCGAATGGGAAAAAACCCTGCAATCATTATTGGATGATCCTGCGCGTCGCGCAGAGTTGTCCCGACAGGCACATATCGATGGGCAAAAATACTCATGGACAGAACGCGCCAAACGTATCCTGAATGGGTTTCCAGTTTAATATCGTACATCTGAGAGACAAAGGTTAACACGTGAGCGACAAACCTAGAAGTTTGCGAACCTGGCTGGCTATCGTACTGGTCATAGCTATAACCGTCCGGGCAAGTCTGTGGCTTACGTATCCGCTGGCTCAGAGCAATGACACACCAACATATTTGCATCTGGCAAACTCAATCGAGAATCATAACGGCTTCGACCGTTATAACGGAACACGCACGCCAGGGTACCCTATTTTTTTATTATTGGCTGGTACCGAAACAGGAATATACCTGTTCCAATTATTATTGGGACTACTGACAACCATGTTGGTGTTTTACATCACCTGGCAGATCAGTCACATCCCATGGTTTGCAGGCCTGATGGCACTGACCCAAACGCTCAATCTGGGTCAGCTTTTTTTTGAAGCCGGCATATTATCAGAAGCTTTAGCAACTTTCTTGTTGTTTTTCAGCCTGGCTTGCCTGTGTTTTATGCTAAAAACCCCCAGTAACACAGACATCTTCGGCAGAAACAACGTAAGAAAAGTTCTATTTGCTGCCCTTTTATTGGGACTGGTTTCAGCCGCGCTTTCATTAACCAGGCCGCTATTTGCGTTTATCCCTTTTTGGGGTGCCTTATTCTTGCTCATTTTCTGGCAGAATGTGTCTCTAAAGTTGCGCCTGGGCACTGTAGTACTGGCTGCCCTGCCAGCATTGGTGGCACTGGTGATATGGGTCAATTTCATTCATACTCAATTCAACATTTGGGGGCTTGATTCGATCGGCGGCTATCACCTGGTTAACCACACATCCAGCTTTTTTGAGCTGGCTCCCGCTGAATTTGCTCCCATCCGGGATACTTTTTTACAATATCGAACCCAACACATCGCCAGAACAGGCACCCCGGTCAATACCATCTGGGAAGTCATCCCACCCTTAATGGCTCAAACAAAACTGAATTATTACGCACTTGGCAGGGTGATGGGAACAATTTCCACCCGCCTGATCAGCGAACATCCCTGGCTATATATCCAAAACCTGGTGCTTGGATGGTGGTGGTTTTGGCGGGTAGGCGTATTCTGGTTACCAGACTCTATCACCAATTTGACTCTGCGCAACCTGGCGATTGGGCTGATGACGTTTGAACGCATTGCCTTGTTTGGGATTAACATGTTGTTCTTGGGCAGATCACTCTATCTGCTGAGCGTTCCAATCTTCACCAGAAATTGGCAAGTTATCCAAAACCGGTTAAAAATGGATATTTTTATTTGGTTTGCGCTAAGTGCCATTTGGGTCACATCCATCCTGCAAACTTTGGCAGAACATGGTGATAATCCACGCTTTCTGGCACCGATGCAAACGCTCGTGGTCCTGGTCATTGTGTATTCGGTGATTAATAGCGCAAAAAACTGGACCAAATTTTTCTCAAAACGGAATTAAAACCATATGACCCGTTCGATATACCTGATCGTCATTTTAGCCTTTATTTTTCGTCTGGGGCTGGGGGTCGCTGCCTCGGTTATGCTGCCACAGATCGGTTACGAAAGCAAACCGCAACAAGCCGGGTATCTTTTTTTTGATGCTTACCGTCGGGATACCCAGGCCTGGGATCTGGCTCAATCCTCAAAATCACTGATGAGCGCATTCTCAGGCAAATATTCATCTGATCAATATGGTGGTTTATTATGGATCAGCGCCTTTACTTATCGATATTTTTTCAATGCGAGCACAGGCAACATGGCAGCCGCTGGATCATACCAACCGCTTATGATCGTTCTATTGGCTGCACTGGTTGGTTCACTGGGGGTTCCTTTTGTATATCTTTCCGGCAAGCGTATTTCAGATGAAACCGATAATAAAACTGGGCTTTATGCAGCACTGATCTTTGCTTTTTTTCCTGAGGCGATATTACTGGGTGCTGCTCAAATGCGGGAACCCTTCCTGATGACTTTTATTGCCATAGCATTTTACGGTCTAATTGAATGGCAAGCCACCCGCCGCAAACGCCCCTGGATCTGGATCATTTTTGCATTATTCGGGATGCTGCTCATCTCACCAGGATTTGTAGTTGTTACACTGGTCGCATCAGCCGGTTGGATTTATTTAAGTAATTCCACCGGGCAGAAAACTGACAAAAAAATCCCCTGGCAGCTTGTTATTGGGGGGCTGGGTCTACTCGTCCTGGCGCTGGTAGTGCTGACAGCCAGTTGGAGTTCCCTGGTCTCAGCCAAAGGCGGTGGCTTTTTAGGTATCATCGGAAGCTGGGCACGTGACACGACTCGCTGGAATGCGTATCTATTGGAACGCAGCTCTGGCATCGTTCAGGTTCTATTTCAAACACTCCCTCCGATCCTGGCTTTTCCATTTGTGGCAGTTTATGGTGTTCTTCAACCGGTCCTACCCGCCGCCGTGTTTGAACCTGGGATTCCTTTTTGGCAAACACTGGGTATTTTGAGGGCGCTGGGCTGGTACTTGCTACTACCCCTGATAGCTTTTGCCCCCCTGGCTGTCACCAGTTTTGAAAATGAACCTCGGCAAACCACATTCCGTACAAATCATAAACAGTGGTTATGGCTGGCATGTATCGTTTGGGTTTGGATTTTTATTGCTGCACTACGAGGTGGCGGTGACCAATGGGATAATCCACGTTATCGCGTAATTCTTTTAGTCTGGTTGGCATTGCTCGCTGCAACTTCACTGAGCAAGTTGACCTCACTCAAAGCCAAACCGGCTGTCACACGCTGGTTTTGGCGAATATGCAGCGTCGAGGCTGTTATTCTATTGGTGTTTGGTCACTGGTACACCTGGCGTTATCTCGGTTTTGGGTTCAATATCGGAATTCGTAATACCCTGATCATCGCCATCGGGCTATCCATATTAATAGTCCTGGGCGATTGGCTCCTGCAAAGAATCAAATCAGCATATCGGTTATAATTTATTGCTTATTCAAAAACCCTGTGAGCGCACATAAAAGCAATTCGCGGTCATTGGCTATGTTGATATTCAGGCATCGTTCAGCGGCTCAACAGGTCCCATTCCAATTGATGCCAACAACATTCTCATTTATACATGTTGGCTTGCCACATCCAGTTCAAAATTTACCCCATTCACACACTGTGTGTTTTTTGTGGATTTAGCAATAACGATCAGGCTGAGAAGGAGTATTTCCTTACGCAGACCCTTTTCGAAAGATTGCTCTCCTGAACAGTGTTCACAAATGATCTTTATTAAGGAGTTTTTGTATGCCCGTAGCAATTATTACCGGGATTACCGGTCAGGATGGTTCTTATCTGGCAGAGCTTTTACTTGGCAAAGGTTATCAAGTGATCGGTATGGTTCGCCGTTCCAGCACGGTAACAATGGAGCGCCTGGAACACATTCAGGATGACATCATCATCACCCAGGGTGACCTGCACGATCAGTCTTCCATGGTGGCGTTGATCGAAGAATACAAACCAACCGAAGTTTATAACCTGGCTGCTCAATCCTTTGTACCCACCTCATGGAGTCAGCCGCTGTTAACAGCCGAAGCCACCGGGCTGGGAGTAACACGTATCCTTGAAGCCATTCGTCTGGTAAATCCTCAGATCAAGTTTTACCAGGCTTCTTCTAGCGAAATGTTCGGTAAAGTTGTGGACGTTCCACAAAAAGAATCCACTCCTTTTTATCCACGCTCACCCTATGGAGTCGCCAAAGTTTACGGGCATTGGATTACAGTAAATTATCGAGAATCGTTTGATATGTTTGCCGCCTCGGGGATATTGTTTAACCACGAAAGTCCACGCCGCGGTCTGGAGTTTGTCACACGGAAAATCTCGAATACTGTAGCAAAGATCAAACAGGGCCTGACTCATGAGCTGCGCCTGGGTAACCTGGAATCGCAGCGTGACTGGGGTTTTGCCGGTGATTACGTAGAAGCGATGTGGCTGATGCTGCAACATGCCCATGCCGATAGCTTTGTGATCGGGACGGGTGAAACTCACTCCGTTCGCGAATTCTGCGAACTAGCTTTCGGTTACGTTGGTTTAAATTATCAGGATTATGTGATTCAGGATCCTCGCTTCTACCGCCCGGCTGAAGTTGACCTGCTCATATCAGATCCATCCAAAGCTAAAATCGAACTGGGTTGGGCTGCCAAAACCAGCTTTAAGAGCCTGGTAGAGATGATGGTCGAATCGGATATGCAGCGGTTGACGAAAAAGTAACCAGATCAAGTTTTTAGACTAAAAACTTGATCTCATCGGCCTGAAGGCTTTCTGAAGTGTAACCTGATGACATCTCAATCTGGAACGGAAATCTGAAAACCTTTTTGCCAAGACATGCCCAGAATTAAAATTTTTATTCGCTTTTTTCAAGACCATCCGATTCTGGCCGACCTTTTGGCTATAGTCAGTATGGTGTATTATGCCATTGCTCTGTGGACATTGGCACACAAACAGATTTCTGTCCTGGACGAAGGACTTTATTTATACAAGGGTTGGTTATTCGCCTCTGGTCGGTATATCCCTTTTCAACCATATGGCGTTTGGACCAACCAGATGCCGCTGGCTTTTCTTATTCCTGGCTGGGTTGAACTGATTTTTGGATCAGGACTGCGTACCGGACGAATGCTGGCAGTCGGACTTGGACTTATCTCGCTGCCTGCCTTTTGGCTAACTGCCAGGCGATTGGGAGGTCGTTGGGTAGGGGCCATGGTACTGACAGCCCTGGTACTCAACCCAGCAGCGACGCGCATGTACGCGCTGGCAGCCTCGCAGGGATTGGTTGCCTGTATTCTGGCCTGGACCATGTGGTTTACATTGGGAAATGACAGGAAAAACTGGCAGCTATTTGCGGGTGGGCTGCTGGCAGGTTGCACGGTAATGGTACGGATTAACCTGCTGCCAATCCTGCCATTACTCGGGCTATATATCCTCTGGGCTCGCGGCTGGAAATCAACATGCTGGGCAGTGAGCGGAATGCTGATTACTTTTGGTGGTGTTCACCTGGTTTATTGGCCTAATATCTTAAAATTATGGTCAAAATGGCTGCCTTTTGCCTTTTTGAAACCCTGGTTTCCCCCAAAGACCCTACCAACCTGGAACCCTGATAACCCTCTCGAATTTCGCCTCGCGAGCTTTTTCCTGACATTCCGCTATCATTTTGCTGCACTGATTGGCAGCCTGGCAACCTGGATGTTCTGGCCAAAAGAAAATCATCCCAGTGCAGATGATCAGAAACGTCCGGTGTTTTCACGGGACCGATACAAAATCGCAGTTTTTCTGTCCGGTTTGTTAATTGTTTTTTTTCTGGTACACGCCTGGGCTGCATTGGGAAATGAATATTGTGTCTTTTGCTTCCCCACTTATACAGCATTCTATGCCAGCTTGGGATTACTGCTTGTAGCCGTTACCCTGCCCGCCTGGAATCTCAATCCTCCAAGCTGGAGAAAATGGTCGGGGCTGGTTGTCTTTTTGGGTTTATTGGCTGGAATGGCTTACAGTGCTGAGGATGCCGCCGAAAATTTATTGGGCAGACTTTTTTACAAAAATCTCCTGGCACTTCAAGTACCCGGTTTGCACGGAGCCTTACTCTGGCAAGTATTGGCAAATAAATTTCAGATTTCCTACGAGACTCTGATTGACAGTGTGCACACCTGGTTTCCAGTTCTGGTCAACCTCACAATTGGAATGGCATTACTGGTTATCCCCGAGTTTTTCAGCCTGTTTACGAATTATCAATCGCAACACAAAAAGAATTACCCCAATATCAAACCCTATCAAACTGCAAAGCCTGCCTGGAGTATAAGGTTTTTGCTTGTACTGATTTTCGCAGGCAGTTTCTTAGCGCCAGCCCCGGTTATCGCAGGCGATTACAACTCGTATGACTGCACTTACGACGTACTTCCTTCTTACGAGAAGGCTGGCGCACAGTTGGCAAAAATAATCCCAACTGGATCAAAGATCTTTTGGGCCGGGTATTCACCTGTAACGTTGTTATCCCTGCCCCAGGCAAAAATTTATCCAGCTCAAATCCACGGAACATATTCGTTTAGAATAAGCATAGAAGACGACGCCTTACTTAAATACGGCTGGTGGAATGAATCTCTGGCTGAAAAATGGTTGAATGAAGCTGATTTTATATTGGCTGAGCAAAAAAACCTGGATAAAAAAGATTGGCTGAGTAAATCTGACCGCCTGGATAACTTTGAACTGGTATTTCAAAGCAACCCTGACTCGAATAATACCCAAAATGCACCTCAAACCTGTAATGCAGTTGCGCTGTTCTTGTACCGGAGGAAGTAATGTCTACCCAAACAAACCAAAAAACTGAAGACACAAAAATAACCTTGTCGATTGTAATCCCTGTTTACAACGAAGCAGAAAGTCTGCATTTACTACACCCGGCAATACAATCCGCGCTAAAAGATATAAAACCTCTTAAGGGCACCCCCGGCGCTGAAATGGGCTGGGAGGTAATTTACGTTGATGACGGTTCGCGGGATGGCAGCGTAAAAATACTGGAACAAATGGTTGAACAGGATCCGGAACACGTGGTTGCGGTAGAATTCCGGCGAAACTTTGGACAAACAACCGCCATCGCGGCTGGTATTGATCATGCTCGCGGAGATGTCATCATCTTTCTGGATGCTGATCTGCAAAATGACCCGGCAGACATCCCCATGCTCCTGGAAAAATTGGATGAAGGTTATGATGTAGTTTCCGGATGGCGCAAGGATCGTGAAGACAATGCCATCACGCGTAATTTACCTTCACATATGGCCAATTGGCTGATTTCAAATGTTACCGGTGTACACCTGCACGATTATGGTTGCACCCTGAAGGCCTACCGGCGCGAAGTGATCACCGGCTTTAAACTCTATGGTGAAATGCACCGCTTTATCCCGGTCTATGCCAACTCGGTCGGCGCCAAAATACTGGAAGTACCCGTCCGGCATCATGCCCGTAAATTTGGCAAAAGCAAATATGGGCTGGAACGTACTATTAAAGTAGTTCTGGACCTTATGGCTGTCCAATTTCTAACCCGTGGCGCAAACAAACCAATCTATTTGTTTGGAGGTGGTGGAATTGGACTGATTGCTCTGAGCATGCTTGGAGTTTTGTTCCTTATCATTCGAAAATTGGTTGTTCAGGTTGACATTTCGAATTCTCCAATATTTGTGCTCTCGATGCTGGCGGCAATGACTGGCTTTCAGGCCATCCTGATGGGGTTAATTGCGGAGCTTCTGGTACGCACTTATCACGAATCCCAGCAAAAACCCACTTATACCGTGCGCCGGGTGCTGCGCGCAGCAACTCCTTCCACCGAAAAAGAGGTTGCAGCGTGAAAAACTGGATCAAAAACAACCGTCGCCTCGTTTTACGAAGCGCAGGAACCATATTGGCGATTGTCCTTTTGATTGTTTTACTCTATCAAAATGGTTGGGACGAAATCCAAAAAGCGCTGCAAACAATATCACTCTGGCACCTCGGGCTGGCTTTGATTTGTATAATCATTTCGCGTCTTTGCATTACCGGACGGTGGTACGTTTTACTGCGCTCCGCTGAGATAAATATCTCCTTTAAAGATACAGCCTCCTTGGTTTTTACCGGGCTGTTTGCCAGTAACTTTCTACCAACCACCATCGGTGGAGATGTTGTCCGCCTGGCAGGAGCGATGCAGATGGGATACGACCGCGCAATCTGCCTGGCTTCTATCGCTGCAGACCGGGTGATCAACATGATCGGTATGTCATTGGCGGCTCCCCTCGGAATTTGGCAGCTGCTTGCAGTCCCCGCTGTTGCCAGGTTGGCTGGCCCACTGCAAGCCAGTTTTCTGACGGGCATATGGAAAAAAGGTTGGGACTTCCTGCGCAGAACACTGGAATCTTTCTCTCTATGGATTAAAAAACCTTCCGCCCTTTTATTGGCGCTAGGCTTTGCCTTAACACATATGTTTTTCTCTTTTTCTGCGAATTATATTTTGATCAATGGACTGGGTGGTTCTTTACCACTCTGGAAGGTGATTGGCCTCTTCAGCCTGGCCTATTTTGTCACCCTGATGCCTATTTCGATTAATGGTTATGGCGTTCAGGAACTAACGGTTACATTTTTACTCTCAACCTTTGGTGGAGTCAGCCTGCCCATAAGTGCAACCGTTGCAGTTCTACACCGTTTATTGATGATGCTGGTTAGCCTACCGGGCGCCCTGACATTACCCGGCATAATGACACGCATGGATCATTCCGCGAAGCGTTAAAATCGTGCTGCTCTCCCGACGTAATCCTGAGGCTCACGCAAAACGCCCCAGGCAGTGAAGGAATGGTTCAGATGAAACACCCGACTTTTTTTATTTCAGGCGGTCCCCGTTGTGGCACAACTGCTTTATACACATATTTATCCGAACATCCGAAAATATTTATGTCGGAAGTTAAAGAGCTGAATTATTTTGCTAGCGACTTCCCAAATGTGCAAAAAATTGCCTTTAAGTCAGTCGACGATTACCATAAAGTCTTTGCTAAGGCGGGTCCAGAGCATATCGCGGTTGGTGAAGCCTCCCCTTTTTACCTTTTTTCCCGCAGGGCTTTTGAAAATATGCATAATTATGACCCGGGAGCCAAAGTAATCATCACTCTGCGCAATCCAGTGGAATTTATAGAGTCATATCACCGCTTAAACCTGAGTCTGCTGCGTGAAGATGAACCCATTTTGGGAAAAGCCTGGGATTTACAATCTGCCCGAAAAAATGGGCAGCACATCCCCAAAAGCGCTCGCCAGGTGGAATTATTAATGTATGCCGAGTTGGGTCAATTCAGCCGGTATGTTGAAAGGCTATTTTCCATTTTCCCACGCGAACAAGTAAAAATCTTCCTCTTCGATGATTTGAGAACCAATCCACAGGCTGTGTATGAACAAACCCTGGCATTTATTGGGGTGCCTTCCGATGGTCGCCAGGAATTCCCACAGATCAATGCCAATTTTGAAAACAAATCGGCCCTTCTGGCACGGTTATTTCACCCACCACAACCGGTTTACCAGGCTTTTGTGAAGTTCATTGCTTTATTTGGAACCGGTTTTATGGAAAAGGTATCCATCCTGTACAACCGCCTGGAGCGTTTGAATACGACCCGTGCCACCCGCAATTCACTGGATCCGGCGCTGCGCGCACGTATGTTGGAACATTTCACCCCCGATATTATCAGGTTATCTGGAATGATCGATCGTGATCTATCCGGATGGCTAAAGAATCCATAACCAAAATATGCTTGATAAAACAACCAAAACTGGTGGTAAAAAAAACTGGGCTGTCATTCTGCGTTGGGGCGGAACGCTGGTCAGTTCAATTCTGTTTATATGGCTGATCATGCGACAAAAATGGGATGTGGTCTTCGATAAAGCTTCTGGAATTCCTTTTTGGGCTTTTCTACTCGCTGTCCTGTTGTACCTGATCTCTTATTGGTTTAACACTTTGCGCTGGTGCAACCTGTTATGGGCCCAGGATGTAAAAATCTCGCTCTGGCAGGCTTACCGCATTAACTGGGCAGGCTATTTTGCTTCAAACTTCCTGCCCTCCACGATTGGAGGAGATGGATTTCGGATGCTCTCTGTCCATCCTTACACCGGCCGAAAAACTGTTTCCATCGGCTCGGTGGTATTGGATCGCATCATCAACATGGCAGCCATGGCCTGTCTGATCCCTGTCCCAATAATGATTTTTGGAGCATCAAGTTCTTCACTTCTGAAATTCTCTCTCCCGAGCGGATTTTCCTTTACCCTGATCCAGTTCCCACCAAAGTTACAAAAACTGTTTGAGAAATATTTTCCAAAAATAATTACCGCATTTCAAATGTGGAGGTCAAAACCAGCGGCTTTCCTGTATGCTTTTCTGGCTGCCTGGCCATCCAACTTGATCCCAATTGCGGCTACGTACCTGCTGGCTACTCAAATGGGCATGCATGTCAGTTACTGGCAAGTAATGGGCATCCAAACCGTTACTTATTTTCTCGCAGTTTTACCAATTTCAGTCAACGGTTACGGTTTGCGCGAAGTGGCTTTCACCACGCTCTATGCATCATTGGGGGTAAGTTTGGAACAAGCTTCCGCGCTGGCGCTGGTCACCCGTTTCTTAATGGTCCTGTGCACGGTACCCGGTGCATTCTGGCTTTCATCAGCTGTGACAGAAAACCTGGAAGATTAACTGATATGCGCATTCTGACTCTGATCCACGAATATCCTCCAGTGGGCGGAGGCGGAGGCCGGGTGGCACGGGATATAGCCCAGGGTCTGGCCAAGCGCGGGCATGAAGTTCGCATATTAACTGCCCATATGGAAGGGCTGCCGATTTCAGAAATTGCAAATAACACAAAGAGTCCTGGGTATGTTCAGGTGGAACGCATCTCAACCAGGCGCAAAAATGCCTTTCGAGCCGAATTAATTGAAATGGCAAGCTACAACCTGGCGGCAGTTAACGCCGGGCAAAAAATTATCAAAGTCTGGAAACCTGATTTGATCCATGCCCATTTTGCCGTTCCGGCGGGTGCAGCAGCTTTTTTGCTTTCAAAAATAACCGGTGTACCGTACATACTGACTGCCCACCTGGGAGATGTGCCGGGAGCCGTGCCCGAAAAAACAGATCGTTGGTTCAAATGGATTTACCCCTTTACCCCACCCATCTGGCGCGGCGCAGCGGGTGTGGTGGCGGTCAGTGAATTTACCCGGCAATTAGCGCTGCTGCACTACAATGTTCCGATTGAAGTGATCCCAAACGGGGTGGAGTTGGCCTCCCTGCCAGTTCGACTGCCACGCAAGCCTCAAGATCCTGTCATGATTATTTTTGCTGGACGCTTTATGGATCAAAAAAATCCAGCTCATCTGGTGCAGGCACTTGGTCAGCTGAAGGATATTCCCTGGCAATGTGCCATGCTCGGTGACGGTCCCCTCCTGGAGAATATTCGAAGCATGGTAGCTGAAAACAACCTGACGGACCGAATCCACCTCCCAGGTTGGGTAACACCAGAACAGGTGCTTTCAGAATTCGCACGCAGTGATCTACTGGTTCTACCCTCTCGCTCCGAAGGCCTATCGGTCGTAGGCGTCCAGGCTCTGGGTATGGGCTTAGCAATGCTCCTGAGCAATGCAGGGGGAAACCTGGAATTGGTTAATGACAACCAGAACGGGTTCCTTTTCCCGGTAGGTGATGTGAATGCGCTTACAGATCGGCTAAGGTGGCTGTTGGGAAATCCCAGCATGCTACAATTTGCACAGGCACAAAGTCGTGAATTGTCCAAAAAGTTCGACCTTTCAGCCATTGTCACACAATACGAGCGGATTTTTTCAAAATTCAGTACACAAAATAAACCATAAACCATGTATCTATTCAGCGAACTAAACCCCTTACCTGCCTTATTATTGATCAGCCTCTGGACGTTGGGAGGCTGGTTAATCACCGCACGTACATTTAGACAAAACATACCAGCCCACGAACGTGGCATCGTCGGGTTGGGCCTTGGCCTGGTAGTTGGCACCTGGTTGGCAAATTGGTTGGCACGTTTCCTGGTACCGGATCTGGCTTTTTGGGGTGCAGCTGTACTGACAGTGATGTTGGGCCTGATTTTTGCCTGGCCCATCAAACGCGATCTATTTCCACGGGATGCCTACCAACCCGGTATGTGGGTGTTATTCATCATAGCCGTCATAGTGTTCACCCTGATTGGACGTGGCTTTGGCTTTTTTGATGATCATCAAAACCTGCCGGCTGTTTCAATCATGGCAACCGGGGATATCCCTCCCCACTTTGCGTATAATCCGGATTTGCGTTTTGGCTACCATTATTTCCTACTGCTGGTAGCCGCACAATTTGTGCGGCTCTCCAACGCCGGTCCCTGGACAGCTCTAGACCTGGCACGTGGCCTGACCCTGGCACTGACCCTTACCTACGGCGGCTTTCTGGCGCTGCGTCTTACCCGCAGTCGCCTGGCCCAAACCTTCTCGATGGTTTTGATGGCCTTTGCAGGTGGAGCGCGCTGGCTAATTTTGCTGCTACCGATCACGCTGCAACGGCAACTATCAACCAGCGTTCAATTGATTGGCTCGGGTGCCGATACCGGTCCCAACCTGATCACTGCCCTCTATAAGTATTGGAAGATCGAAGGTCTTGGACCGCTGCCCTTCCCATTCCTGTTCGGCTCTGGTTTGGACGCATCCTTCAGTATGCTCCACAATGGCTGGGGAACGAGCGCCATCGCGATGGCACTGCTGCTGATTCTGCTGACTGGCACGGGAATACAGAGCAACTCCGGAATAAAAAGCCCGTTCAAAACCCTGGCCTGGATCCCAATTGTCATTTTGCTGTCCTCGATGGCACTGGCAAACGAGGTTACTTTTTCGTTCCTGTACATGGGTCTGGCACTGGCAGCCCTGGTCTGGATTATTCAGAAACGCAGTCTGCGTCTACCTCGTTCACTGTGGAGTTGGGTTGGATTGCTGTTCCTCGGAGGGGTACTGGCTCTCTTGCAGGGTGGCATGTTCACCGAAATTGCACGCGGTTGGATTGAGCGTGCCTTTTCCGAGGTAGTCCCGGTTCGATCTGCTTGGCAAATCGTACAGGGCACTACCCCTGCTGCCAATACTTACTTCAGGGTCAGTTTTGCGTTGGGACTGCCAACCATCCTATCCGCTCATCTCGGATATCTTTCCATGCTCAATCCCTTGCAATGGGTGGCAATCCTGGGCGAAACCGGGCTGGTCGTCCTTGCCCTGCCCATTGTGTTAAAACAATTTCCCAAAGTCAGCCGGGACGAAAATTGGCTGGAAGCTGCCTGGATTGGATCGATCATCATCAGCCTTCTAACGGTCTTCATCCAATACACGGGCAATGCCGGAGCTACCGCCGCATCACGCATGCAGGCTCACTTTCTCACGGTGGTCAAAATCTATGCTGTACCACTGGTTTGGATTTGGGCGAAAAACCACAAGGAAAATAGCCCACGCCAGTCAGTAGCAATTGGCTGGGGCCTGGCTGTCATTTTTAGTGGAATTTCCCTGTTTGGGTTGCAAATAGCAGCCATGTCAAACCCTGTTTATGCAATTTACCTCGACCCGCTGGATGCACAAATATTTTCGCGTCAGTGGAATAAACTAGCGCCCAACACAATGGTTTTTGATCCTGTTTACCCGCGCGCAACCACCATTCTGGGACGTCCCATCCGTTCATCCAAAACGATGGGCGAAACCTTGCCTGAATGGAATGCGCTCAGCCAAAACCCGGACCCATTCAAACTCAAAGCTGCCGGCTATGATTATCTATATGTAGACATGAAGTACCTCACCAAGTATGCCAATACCATCCAACAAAATTGTGTTAAATTGATCGACCAGATGGATGATAAAAACGGTAACAAAGTAGTAGATGCGCGTTATTTGTTTCGTTTGACCGAATGCCGTTAATCAAAAAATGCCAAACCAACCTTCACGCCTGACTTTCAATCGCTTGCTGCTCGGAAGCACCTCCTTATTAGCCTGGATTTCGCTCTGGGAAGCGTTTTCGCTGGCCCAAAAATTGGGTATTGCACCATTAACCAGCAAAACCTGGCTGCTACTGCTCAGCACCCTGGTTTTGACAGGCGCAACCTGCCTGGTATTTTTGATTTTGAGCTTTTCCAGCAGATTTACACACAGCGTTGAGGGAAAATTTCATTCAGCAGGTAAAACAGCAGTCACTGCGCACACACTGAGCGTGGTCAGCGTGCGTTGGCTAAGCTATCCGGTCTGGATGGCTACACTGCTGGCTTACCCGCTGATCCTGTTTCAGCCATACTACGGGTCACTGCTTGCAAAGCAATCTGGAATACGCGTCTTCCTCTTCTGGTTGATTGCCCTGGTTGGGATGCAGGCGCTAAAACTTGCACGGCCACAGATGAAGACTCCAACAGCCTTACTGATTACAATACTGATCCAAACCTGGTTCCAACGCGTATCACTCTATCTGCCAGATGTGAGTGCCTATCCATTTTCGATGGGCTGGTCTGAAACCAGCCGCTTTTATTACCCTGCCCTATTCATGGGAAAAGCCATCTTTGGTCAGCGTCTTACCTGGCCCATCCTGCATCCATCGCTTCACTTTCTGCTCATCCCACCTTATTTACTCGATCTACCCTTGTGGAGCCACCGCCTTTGGCAGGTTGCCCTGCGCTTTCTGCTGGTGGGGCTCATTGCCCCCGCCCTGATCCACCGTTTAAAAATTTCTTCGCGCAGCCTGCGTTGGCTTGCCGGGCTGTGGGTTTTTGTAACCCTCTTTAGTTTGCCGCTCTACCTGCACCTGGCTGTCCCTGTATTCATCCTGCTCTGGGGTTTTTCGGTCACAAATAATCGTCGTACCTGGTTCTGGCTGGTTCTGGCTTCCATTTGGTCGGGGATAAGCCGCGTCAATTGGTACCCCATGCCCGGTATACTGGCGGCAGCTTTATACTTTCTGGAAGTTCCTTACGAAAATAAAGGCTGGCGCTTCCTGATTAAACCCGCAATATTGTTTACAGCCAGCGCCACAATCGCTTTTTTTTCGATGCAAGCCTACATCGTTCTTTCCGGAATTTCCAATCCGGGTAACTTTTTTACCAGCCTGCACTCAACTCTGCTCTGGATACGGTTATGGCCGAATGAATCCTACAATCTTGGTGTTTTACCCGGAATCATTATTTTCTCTGTGCCACTCTGGCTTGTGTTTTATTTTGGCAAACTCAAAAAAATTCCAAAGCTGCTATTATTGGCTGAACTAGCCGTCCTATTTGCGGGTGGGATCGTTGTCAGCATGAAAATCGGCGGTGGCGCAGATATCCACAATATGGATGCTTATGCCGTGCTGCTTCTGATCATCGCGGCTTATATCCTTGCAGGACGTGACGAATTCGCAACTAAGCATCCTATCATTAGCCAACGTGGTAGCCCCTGTACGATTTGCTTGGCAAATCGTACAGGACACTGGGGAATAATTGCACTGCTGGTTCTGATTCCTGCCTGGTTCAGCATCCAGAGTAGAGCTGCATTCTGGCAATACGATCCTGGCAGCTCGGGCAAAACACTGACAGCCATTCAGGAACAAGTGGATCAGATCAATGCAAAGGGTGGAGAAATTCTCTTCATCACACAGCGGCATTTAATCTCAATGCACATGCTAAAAAATGTTACCCTGGTCCCAGAGTACGAACGTGAAGAATTAATGGAAATGGCGATGGCAAAAAATGACGACTACCTTAAAGTTTTTCGGACTGAAATGGAAAAACACAGGTTCTCAGCCATCATCGTTGACCCACTGCGTTTCAATCTGGTTGGAGACGAGGATGCTATGGGCGCCGAAAATAACGCCTGGACACGCAATGTTGTCAAAAAAATCCTGTGCAATTACCAGCAAGCCGCCATTTTTCCAGATGATCGTATTGCCATCTATACGCCGCAAGTTGGTGAACAAAAATGCCCCTAAATCAAGCTTGCACCTCTGGCAGCGCTCTATTTTGCATCAGCATATAAGCAACCAAACCCACCAGTGTCAGACCAACACCTGCCAGCCCCAATCCACCCGGCAGGGCTCCCTGTAAAAAAATAATCTCCCCAACCAACGAAAAAACGACTTCCATTGACTGAGTGGCATCCACTGCAGCGATTTCATACGGCTGAAGACATAAATGGCGCGCATATAAGAAAATGGTCGTAGCTATTACGCCGGAAAACAAAGCTACCATGGCCGTACTGAACAACTGCCCGGAAGAGGGCGGCGGGGGTGCAGTAAAAAGCAACAGGCCAATCCAGAACGGAACAGAGCCCATGGTCAACAATAATACTCGGGCAAACCCATTTTCCAAAATTGGATCCTGAATATAAGGAAGTCTGGGGTTTTCGCCAAGTCGCGCTTCCCACACCATTTGATTGCCGATAGGGTAAGCAAAAGCAGCCACAAAAACAGGCAAAGCGCCAGATAACATGATTATTGGGCTGGTTGTCGCAGCATGCTCAATGTTAACCAGGACAATACCGCTAAAAATTAAACCGGTGAGGAGCAAGCCCTGGGTCGGAACTTTTCTTCCAAAGAAAACCAGCACAATAGGAGTTGCCAGGATGGTCGTCTGCCAGGTGGTGGCAACAATCCAACCGGGAGCATAGGCCGCACCGAAGCTGATGAGCGCATAAAAAACACCAAACCCAATACTCCCAGCCAGAACCCAAAAACGCCAATATTTCATAAAAACTGCAAACACTTCTGAGAGTGCCTTGCGTCCACGGGTCATAAACAGAATCAGAAACAGGAAAATCAGCATAAATCCAAAACGCAGGCTGGCAGTCCAAACCCAGTGTCCACCTGCCAGACTCATGGCGCGATTCAAAACAAAGGTGCTGCTAAAAAACAGGGCGGAAATAATTCCAAGTGTAACCAGACGGATCATAAAAACTCCAACTTTTGTCAGTCATTAATCAATATCGAGTTCGTTTTTCGCATGGTGCAGATATCGGCACGGGATGGTCCCGATATCTGCATGGGATGGTCCCGATATCGGCACGGGAACGAATCTAGGAAAAAAACCTACGGCATGAGTTTACTCGAATACTTTATGCAATTTGATGTTTCTTATCAGGTTTTCTGCCGAAAAGGGACGTTCCTCTCCAAACCCGGGTACCAGCGGCTGCCGGTGAATAATTTGAGCTCGAATTCGATATTGATAAAATTGCCCCTATAACAAACAAAGTGGATTATGCAAACATTTATGGACTACGAAAATAATATTCAAAGCGAGCGTGATGCAGGGAACGCCGCAAAAATTGTGCTCGTGAGTATGGAGCAAAACGAGCCTTTCAATAATCGAACCTTTCTGTAGTAGTGTTATAGTTATAGTATGAAATCTACCCAAAACCTGCCCGAAAACTTCATGCTTGCATGGAATCTCGATCTGAAACACAATACAAGCCTGAACATTATATTGCAGGTCATTGGACTGGGCTGGATGGTGCTTTCCGGCTGGGGATTATCCTTCTGCCTGCGCATCATCCGCCCTGAATATGACGCACAACTGGAATCTGGTATCAGGGGCAATATACTCACCGGGTTGATGGCAGTCATCACAATAATGATCCTTGCCATGCTGCTGCACGAATTGGTCCATGGACTGTTTTTCTGGCTTTTCTCGCATCACAAACCAGAATTTGGGCTGGGGCCAGGTTATGCCTATGCTGCCATGCCAGATTGGTTCTTCCCAAAAAAACAATACCTTATGATTGGGCTGGCTCCTCTCATATTTTTGACCGGGTTGGGATTAGCACTCAGTATGATTGTGCCATCCGGCTGGCTTTTGGGATTATTGATTGGAATGGTGATTAACGCTGGTGGGGCAATCGGGGATATTTATATCTGTGGGCGGATTGCACTGGATGCTTCAGATGTGTGGATCAAAGATACTGGCGATGGGTTTCAGCTTTACAGACGGCAAAAAGATCAATAATTGCAGCAAAATATTATAAACCTGGCATGTCAGCAACTTTTTGTTTACAAAAAACGTAAAGTTAATCGAACAGGTTGTATTTTTTGACGCTGATTTTTTTGGGATTTCCATATCAGACCTTCTACCCCTCAGCATAAATTTCACCGATCAACTTTCGATCAAAAACAATCGTCTCAGGAGCAGTATATGAAAAAGGATTTTTTTAATAAACCGGGTACGATCATAAAATTGGCAATGATTACACTGGTTCTAAGCACTCTGGCCTGTGGGTTTCAAACCAATATTCCAAGCGCCAGTACCCCCAGCCCGGATGTGACAGATGAAATCTCGATCCCGGTCCCGGATGCTGACATAAACCTGTCGCTTTCCTTTGGAGCTGGCAAACTGAGCCTTGCTCCGGGTTCAAAAAACCTGGTGGATGGCAGTGCCACGTATAATATTCCTGAATTCAAACCGGAAATTAAAAGCGTGGGTGGCGACATCAGCATTTCTCAAACTTATCAGGTAAACAGCTTCCCAACCCTGAAGAACATGAAAAATGAATGGGATCTCAAGCTCGGGACAGCCCCTATGAACCTGACCATCAATGCTGGCGCGTACGAGGGCCACTTTGACTTTGGGGGTCTGGCGTTGACCAACCTGAATATTAACGATGGCGCCGCCGAAGTAACAGCAGATTTCTCAGCGCCCAATCCAAATAAATTGAATGTTTTGAGTTACAAAACCGGGGCTTCAAACGTTACCTTACAAAACCTGGGGAATGCCAACTTTGCATCCTTGATTTTTGAAAGCGGCGCAGGTAATTACAAGTTGGATTTCGGCGGCACCCTTCAACGGGACAGTAGTGTCAATATTCGCTCCGGAATGAGTAATTTAACATTGATCATTCCGGCAAATGTAGCGGCCACTGTAAAAGTAAGCAGCGGCCTGTCAAATGTTCAATTCCCATCCAGCTGGAAACAAAATGGTGATACTTATTCACAATCCGGAACCGGGCCAGCCTTAACGATCGTCATCGAGATGGGTGCTGGCAACGTGCAAATCTCCGAGTAATTTCCCAGGAAAACCCACCGAATAATTACAAGCTGTAATTCAAATAAAAATGACTGGAAAACCGACAGGTTATCCGGTCATTTTTATTATCTCCGGAGAAAATAATCCGTAACGGCCGGAAAAGTAACTCAAAAACAAACTTATGAATATATATCGGAGTAAAAGGTCATATTTTATCCATGACGATGATCACTTGTGCAAATGATCACCCAAGTATAAAATTAGAGAAAAATAGATAAATAATACCGTTTTACTGAATTTGCTATTAATACACACTTAAGGGAAGATCTCTCTTCCGATCTGAGATCATTACCCGAATAACTGACCTCCCTTTGTAAAAAAATGTAAAGAAAAGGATCATCATGCAAATTACACGTCAAGCTGATTATGCTATCCGCGCTGTTCTGTATATTTCCAAGCTGGGTCAAAACCAGCGGGCTGCAACCAGCCAAATTGCCCACGAGCAGCACATCCCGCCCTCTTTCCTGGCCAAAATTATCTCTCAGCTTTCCATCGCTGGACTGCTGCAAACCTCACGCGGTGCGCGTGGCGGAGTCATGCTGGCCAAACTGCCCGAAGAAATTTCGCTGCTGGATGTGGTCGAATCGATTGATGGCCCGATTGCACTGAATGAGTGCGTAAATGATTTAAATGGCTGCTCATTTGGGGATGATTGCCCACTACGCCCAATTTGGTGTGATGCTCAGGAAGAACTGGTAACCCGGCTTAAATCGACAAACTTTGCCCAGTTCGCATCCGCGAATTAAGACTGTTCATAATTCAAGGTTCAATCCATAAGGTCACGGCGTCGCCGTGGCCTTATTTATATAAATTGGCTGGCTGCCCCAAACAAAGGCGGGAGGGCAAAAAAGTTTCCTTTGTCTTTTTTAGGGCTTATAATTCAAGTATATAAGTGCTCCAAGTTTCGCAATTAATCTCTTATCTTGTAACGCTACCTGTGCATCAAATACCGACTCGGCAATACACTTACAAGGCTATTCAAGGAGTCAGCTATGTCCGGTCCACGTGTAATCCGCGCACCACGCGGTACAGAACTCACCTGCAAAAATTGGTTGATCGAAGCCGCTTATCGCATGATCCAGAATAACCTTGACCCGGAAGTTGCAGAAAAACCGGAAGACCTGGTGGTTTATGGTGGACGTGGTAAAGCTGCACGCGACTGGGAGTCATTCGACGCCATTCTCGAATCTCTAAAAAATCTGGAAGAAGACGAGACCCTGCTGGTGCAATCTGGCAAACCGGTGGTGGTCTTTAAATCCCATAAAGATGCCCCTAAAGTATTAATTGCCAACTCCAACCTGGTGCCACATTGGGCCACCTGGGAACACTTCGATGAACTCGCAAAAAAAGGTCTGATCATGTACGGTCAGATGACTGCCGGATCCTGGATTTATATTGGGACACAGGGTATTTTGCAAGGCACCTACGAGACTTTTGGTGCACTGGCCAAGCTAAAAGGCTGGGGCTCACTGAAAGGTAAATTTGTACTGACTGCCGGTCTGGGCGGGATGGGTGGCGCTCAACCCCTATCCATTACGATGAATGAAGGCGTGGGACTGGTAGTGGAAGTGGACCGTGAACGGGCCGAAAGACGGCGTGCGATTGGCTATGTGGATGTGGTTGTTGACACACTTGAAGAAGCCATGACGCTGGTTGAAGAGAACAAAGCGGCTGGTAAAGCCATTTCTATCGGTTTGGTAGCCAATGCTGCAGATATTTGCTCAGAATTGGTGATGCGCGGCATTACGCCGGATGTGGTTACAGATCAGACCTCAGCGCATGAAGCTCTATATTATGTGCCCAGTGGGCTAACCGTCGCAGCCGCCGACCAATTGCGCGTTTCTGACCCGCTAACTTACAAAAAAATGGCGATGGATTCGATGGCAAAACACGTCCAGGCCATGCTCGAATTTCAACGCCGGGGTGCGGAAGTCTTTGACTATGGGAATAATATCCGACAGCAGGCATTTAATCACGGAGTCAGCGATGCTTTTGAATTCCCTGGTTTCGTCCCAGCTTACATACGTCCGCTGTTTTGTGAAGGCAAAGGCCCATTCCGCTGGGTGGCACTCTCAGGTGACAAAGAGGATATTTACCGGACTGACGAAGCCGTAATGGAATTGTTCCCGGATGATGACCATTTACACCGCTGGTTAAAAATGGCGCGTGAGATGGTACCCTTCCAGGGTCTTCCCTCGCGCATTTGCTGGTTGGGATATGGTGAACGCGCCCGGGCAGGTTTGAAATTTAACGAAATGGTCGCGAACGGCATTCTTAAAGCCCCGATCGTGATCGGCCGTGACCACCTAGACTGCGGCTCAGTCGCCAGTCCCAACCGTGAAACCGAGGCCATGCTGGATGGCTCGGATGCTATTTCAGATTGGCCTATTTTAAATGCCATGATCAACATCGTAGGTGGCGCAACCTGGGTCTCATTCCATCACGGAGGTGGCGTGGGGATTGGCTACAGTCAACACGCCGGACAGGTCATCGTCGCCGATGGCACTCCCGAAGCGGCTATAAGACTTGAACGGGTTCTGACCACCGATCCGGGTATGGGCATTGTGCGGCATGCCGATGCCGGATATGAAATCGCCATTGCCGCTGCAAAAAGACATGGCATAAAAATGCCCATGCTGTAGTCCCGGTTCGATTCGCGCAGCGGACAAAGCGTGCAAATCGTACGGGATTGAAATAAGAAAAAGACGTGGTAGTCCCGGCTCCAGTACGGGAAGGAGAAAATTTCTATTATGACAAACAAAAAGCGTATTGCAGTACTCACCAGCGGGGGCGATGCCCAGGGAATGAACGCAGCTGTGAGAGCAGTGGTGCGGACCGGCATAGAGAAAGGTGCAGAGGTTTACGCTGTTTACGAAGGCTACCAGGGCCTGGTTGAAGGTGGTGACAGAATCCACCGGTTGAACTGGAATTCCGTCGGCGGGATCCTGCAGCGCGGAGGTACAATGATCGGTACCGCCCGCAGTGAAGAATTTAGAACCCGTGATGGACGCCGCAAAGCCGCGCTGAACCTGATTAAACTGGGAATCGACGGATTAATTGTCATCGGCGGAGATGGTTCTCTGACCGGTGCACATCTCTTCCGACAAGAATGGCCCAGCCTGGTGACCGAACTCGTCGAGCAAGGGTCCATTACCCAGGAAGTAGCCAATGCACATCCGGCCCTGGTTATTGTTGGGATGGTTGGTTCGATTGATAATGACTTCTACGGTACGGATATGACCATTGGCACCGACAGTGCCTTGCACCGCATCACCGAAGCCATCGACGCCATTTCCAGCACCGCCGCCAGCCATCAACGCACTTTTATCGTCAAAGTCATGGGGCGTAACTGCGGTTACCTGGCCCTGTATAGTGCCCTGGCCACCGGAGCAGACTGGGTCCTTATCCCAGAATCCCCACCAGATGTGGACAACTGGCAGGATGTCATGGTCGAACGCCTGAAAGCCGGTACCAAGGCCGGAAGAAGAGATCACATCATTGTGATTGCAGAAGGTGCACGCGACCGGAATGGCAAAACCATTGGCAGCAGCGATGTACAAAAGCTATTGGAAGAGAATCTAGGCGAAGAAGTGCGCGTTACTGCCCTGGGACATGTGCAGCGGGGTGGCAAACCCAGCGCTTATGATCGCAACCTGGCCACTCAACTGGGTTATGAAGCTGTCCTTACCATCCTGAAAGCAAAACCTGATGATGAACCCAAACTAATTGGGATCCGCGCCAACAGGTTGGTACGCCACTCCTTGATGGATTGTGTCACAAAAACCAGGGCTGTCACCACCGCCATCGAATCCAAAGACTACGAAAAAGCGATGGAACTGCGCAGCGCCAGCTTCAAAGAAGCCTTCAGCACGCTTAAGACCATGGTGCGTGCCCTGCCCCATCCCCCGGAGCGAGGGCAAAAGCGCCTGCGGATTGCAATTCTCAACGCAGGCGCACCCGCAGCAGGCATGAATACCGCCGGTCGAACGGCCATACGCGTGGGACTGGACCAGGGCCATATCATGCTGGGCATTGGCAACGGCTTTGATGGCATGGCCAAAAACCAGATCAGCGAAATGGATTGGATGAGTGTCTCTGGTTGGGCTTCACAGGGTGGTTCTGTGCTTGGAACCAGCCGCATGGTGCCTAAAGGCAGTGATCTTTACTCGATCGCGCGCACCATTGAAGATAATAAAATTGAGGCCCTTATGGTTATTGGCGGATGGACCGGTTACGAATCGGTTTATACGCTGATCAATGAACGCGCCAACTTCCCGGCTTTTAATATTCCGATGGTCTGCTTACCAGCCTCCATCAGCAATAACCTGCCCGGTTCCGAGTTCAGCATTGGCGCGGATACCGCCCTCAACAATATTGTGGATGCAGTCGATAAGATTAAACAATCGGCAGTGGCAGCCCGGCGCTGTTTCGTCGTGGAAGTGATGGGCCATTCCTGCGGATACCTGGCACTGATGAGCGGCCTGGCAGCCGGTGCAGAACGAGTCTACATCAACGAAGAAGGCATCACACTCAAAGCGCTTTCAACCGATATCGAGAATCTGAACCGTGGGTTTGATGCGGGCAAGCGCCTGGGGCTGTTCATCCGGGCTGAAAATGCAAATGCCATTTACACAACAGACTTCATTTGCTCCCTCTTTGAAGAGGAAGGCCGATCTGTATTTGATGTGCGCCCGGCTGTGCTGGGTCACCTGCAGCAAGGCGGTGACCCCTCGCCCTTTGACCGCATCCAGGCATCCCGGCTGGCGCGTCTGTGCCTGGAATATCTGATTAACGAATGCGAAAAAGGAACGCAGAATAGTTCTTTTATTGGCTTGCAGAATGGACGGATTTCCTTCAGTGATATGCGTGACTTTGAACGCATGGTAGACCTCAAAACGCAGCGCCCTAAAGAACAATGGTGGCTGCAGTTACAAACCATCGAAAGATTGATGGCGCAATTGGCTCCACTCGAATGAACAAGACAGCCAATTTTCACTGCTCGAAGCGTGCAAGCCGTTTATAGAACCCAGGAGTTTTTGAATGTACAGGAAGCACCGTTTTGGCCAACGCTTTGCGCAACGCAGATCGCCTATATTAAAATCCATCTGGCTGATTGGGATGGGTATCCTCTTGCTCACCCACCATGTCTGGCCAGGGATATTGATCCTGATTGGGATCAGCATTGTGTTTTCAGCCATGCGTACACCAAAGAATAATGAATTTCCGGAAGAATCTTCTTACTATCCGGGCCAACCAGAACCGGTGGCTTTCAACCCTGCAGAAAACCTGGAACCTGCCAGCAATGCTCTTCCTCCCCGGTCCGTCAAGCCCGCACCTGAGGGTGAACTGCCTGCCAATTGCCCGCGCTGTGGCGCCCCGGTGAAATCCAACGATATCAAGTGGAATGGCAACCAGGCTGCCTGCGCTTTTGAAATAATCCCAGCTCGTGTGGGACTGCGGCTCGAATATAACAATTTCCAAAAATAAAAACAGCCCGTATCTTTTCGGGACGGACCCCTTAACAAACCATGGATAGTAAAACCTTACACGTACTTGAATACCATAAAATATTGGAACGCCTGGCAGGCAACTGCGATTTTTCTGCATCTGCAGGATTGGCGCGTGCGCTTGAACCCACCACCTCTTACGATACAGCCATGCTGCGCTTGCAGGAAACCAGTGAAGCGCGCCGCTTACTATCCATCCAGGACGTCAGCATCGGCGGAGCACACGATGTTCGCCAGAAAGTGGAACTTGCCCGGCGCGGTGGAGTTCTGGAAGCGGTCGACTTGCTGGATATCAAATACACATTGATTTCCTGTCGTGAACTAAAACGCAGCCTGCTGGGCAAAAGTGCCGAAGAAAATTCTGGCGCACTGCCTGCCGCAAAAGACTCGGAACCTAAAGCCCTACTAAACCAACGCCGGAAGCTGGCACGCCTGAACAAGGATGGCTCTGTGCCTCGTCCAGATCATCCCTATCCATGCCTGGCCGAACTGGCTCTTTCATTACCGGTGCCAACCGGGGTGGTTGACGCGATATCGCGCACGATTTCGGATAAAGGTGAAGTACTGGATTCCGCCTCCCCCCGGCTGGGTGCCATCCGTGCTGAAATCCGGGTAGCACGCGAACGCCTGATGACACGACTGCAGCGTTACCTGGGCGACAACAAAACTGCCCAGATGCTGCAAGATACGATCATCACCCAGCGCGATGGACGCTATGTCATTCCACTCCGGTCTGAGTTCAAGGGACAGATCAAATCCATCGTGCACGACCAATCCTCGAGCGGCGCGACCTTATTCATCGAGCCGATTGCGGTGGTTGAATTAAATAACAAAATGCGCGAAGTGGAATTGGCGGAGCGCGACGAAATCCGGCGCGTGCTGGCAGAAGTTTCGGCCCAGGTAGGCCTGCATGGCGGCGAAATCATCAGCGGCGTGGAAGCCCTGGCCGGGATTGACCTGGCCTTCGCCAAGGCCAAGTATGCCGAGGAAATTCACGCCAGCGAACCCATCCTGCACCGCGCCCCGGTCACACCGCTCAAAACGCAAACCCCTGCGGATGCGCAAAGCCTGCCTGCAGCGCCAACCATCCGTCTCTTCAAAGCCCGCCACCCTCTAATCGACCCGGCCTTCGTGGTCGCCAACGACATTGCCCTGGCGCCCGGTACGCGCGCGCTGGTCATCACCGGCCCCAATACAGGCGGCAAAACCGTTTCACTCAAGACCGTCGGTCTATTAATCGTCATGGCACAGAGCGGTTTGCACATCCCGGCCCAAAGCGGCTCAGAACTTTCAATGTTCCAGGATGTTTTTGCAGATATCGGTGATGAACAATCGATTGAACAATCCTTGAGTACATTCAGTGGGCATATCACCAATATCATCCGCATTCTTAAAAAAATCGACGCGCGCTCCCTGGTCATTTTGGATGAACTTGGAGCCGGTACGGACCCGCAGGAAGGTGCCGCCCTGGCCCGCGCCATCCTCAGCCACCTGCTGGAACGCGGAACCAGCACATTTGTCGCCACTCACTACCCCGAATTGAAAGCCTTTGCGCACAGCGCCGAGGGCGTGCTGAATGCTTCGCTTGAATTTGATGTAGCCACACTGCGACCCACCTACAAACTGACCATTGGTCTGCCAGGACGTTCCAATGCCCTGGCAATTGCCGCCCGCCTGGGTCTTTCCGAAACCATCATCGCGGATGCACGCAATGAAGTCAACCCGGATGAGCTGCGTGCCGACCGGCTGCTGGATGACATCCGCAAGGAACGCAACCGTTCCAGTCGCGAACGTGAAAAAGCTGAAAAAGCCCGCCAGCGCACAGATGATCTGAACAACGAACTTGCCCGGCGGCTTGAACAAATCGAAGATGAACGCCGTGATGTAATTGCGCGGGCCAAGGCCGAAGCCGAGCTGGAAGTGGAAGTGCTTAAACGCAACCTCGGCCGTTTGAAGACCGAGTTAAAGAAACTGCGCCAACCACTGGATGCGATTGAACGCCTGGAGAAAAAAGTGGAAATCGTGGAAGAAAAAACCCAGGTCCCGGTCCCACGCGAGCAGCGGGATGGAATGGAGCGCCAGGGTCCAAAGATTGAGGCTCAACCCATCAGCGGCAGCCTGAAATTGGGCGAAAAAGTCATCGTGCGTTCGCTGGGCAATGAGGGGATTGTCACAGCCCTGGGAGAGTCCGAAGCTGAAATCCAGATCGGCAGCCTGCGCATCCGCGCCAAACTGGGTGAACTTCTGCGGAAATCAGAAGCAGCGGCGGAAGCCCTGGAAAGCCGTGAGATTGTCAGCGGCCGCACCCGCCGTATAAAACAAATAGCGGGCACGCTGGGTGCTACACAATCCGGCACGTCGCCCACAGGGGCTTCCCAAGCTAGCTCCCTTGGCGCCCTGGGCATGGCAACCCCCAGCATGGAACTCGACCTGCGCGGTCAGCGCGCCGAAGATGCGCTGCAAATGCTGGATAATTACCTGGACAAAGCTTACCTGGCGGGCATGCCCTTTGTGCGCATCATTCACGGCAAGGGTACGGGCAAACTGCGCCAGGAAGTCCGCATCGCGCTCAAAGAACACGCCCAGGTGACCTCCTTTGAAGAAGGTCATCCTAGTGAAGGTGGCGACGGCGTAACCGTCGCAAAAATATTATGAGTAATACCGGTTCCAGCACGGCAAAGGATTAAACCTTCAACCTGTTCCACAAACGCGCAAATTGAAAAATACGACTGCGCACATAAAACACCCCGGGATCCGAAATCGGGCGCTGCAGCTTGATCAACTGCATGGCATCATCCGGTGTATGACCCTGCGCGATTAAAATTGCCGCACCCATGGCCACACTGCGGTGCCGCCCCTTGGCACAGTGTGAATAGACTTTGCCACCCTGGCGTATGGTTTCCAGGGCAATATGGGTGCCTTCCAGTAATTTCTGGAGCGAGATCAGCAAGACCGGGCTATCAATCGAACGCAGCCACAAAAACTTGAGCGACTGCGGATGCGTATCCGGATAAGGTCCACGCGCAAAGCGTAAATTTATAACAAGACGCACCCCCAGCTCGCGCAAGCGGTCGTAATCCTGCGCCAACGGGGTCGTGCCGATAAACAGGTCATTCGTGATCTGTGAAAAATCCATGTGCCAATATTATCACGACACAAAACCGGACAGGTTATCAATTCGGATAAGTCCGGGCAAACATTTCTGTGTTAAACTTCGCCCGGATCGATTCGCGCAGCGGACAAAGCGTGCAAATCGAACCGGGACTACCTCGCTAAATTTTCGGGAAGGATTGATGAACATGTCTTATCGTGGACTTCTGGATAAATACGGCTCGCTCCTGGATTTGCCGGCGCACACCCGCCCTGTCAGCCTGCTGGAGGGCAACACTCCGCTCATCCCGGCAGTCAGCCTGTCAGAACATTTGGGTGGGGATTTTGAACTTTTTATAAAATATGAGGGCCTCAATCCAACCGGATCCTTCAAAGACCGTGGCATGACTGCGGCTGTCAGCGAAGCCTTGGGACGAGGTGCCAAAACTGTCATCTGCGCCAGTACTGGCAATACGGCCGCCTCTGCGGCGGCATATGCTGCACGCGCCGGGCTAAAATCAATCGTCCTGATCCCGCAAGGCAAGGTTGCTGCCGGAAAACTGGCAGGCGCCGTTGCGTATGGGGCACAGGTCATCCAAATCGACGGCTCTTTCGATGACGCGCTGACGATGGTCGTGCAAATTTCGGACAAACACCCGATCTGCCTGGTCAACTCGATCAACCCTTACCGCATCGAAGGCCAGAAAACCGGCGCCTTTGAAATCATCGAAACTCTCGGACAGGCTCCGGATTGGTTGTGCCTGCCGGTTGGCAATGCCGGGAACATCACCGCCTACTGGGCCGGGTTCAAACAATACAACAGCCTGAAATCCAGCGGATTGCCCCAGATCCTGGGTGTACAGGCCGCCGGAGCTGCACCATTGGTACTCGGGCACCCGGTTGAAAACCCTGAAACGGTCGCGACCGCCATCCGGATTGGCAAACCAGCCCGGGGCGAACAGGCGCTCGAAGCAGCTGAGCAATCCAACGGACGCATCATTGCCGTCACGGACGACGAAATCCTGTCAATGCAAAAGCTGCTTGCCAAACTGGAAGGCATCTGGGTCGAGCCCGCCTCGGCCGCCGGACTGGCTGGCCTGGCGCATGAGATTGCAGCCGGAACCTTTAACCCAGGTGGCAAGCGCATCGTCGCCATCTGCACCGGGCACGGTCTTAAAGACCCGGATATTATCATCAAAGACATGGACAAGCCCCAAATCATCGCACCCGAATTGGAAGCGCTGGAAAAACTGATCATCAGCTAAACCCAATAAAAACAGGCTGGCCCTTTTTAGCCAGCCTGAGATTGCATCCCGCAAAAGATCGGGAAGGAACAAATCATGAAAATACATGTCAAAGTCCCTGCCACCACCGCCAACCTCGGACCAGGCTTCGATGCACTCGGCCTGGCGCTCGACCTGTGGAATGAGGCCGACTTCATGACCACTGATGATAAACAAATCAGCCTGACCATCTCCGGCGAAGGCGAAGGCAAGCTGCCAACCGACGCCAATAACCCGATCGTAGAGGCTGCCTTGCAGATCTATGACCTGGCAAAAAAGTCCTGTCCAGGCTTGCGCATCCACTGCCTCAACCGCGTACCGCTCAGCTCCGGCCTGGGCTCCAGCTCGACCGCCATGTTAACCGGCTTGCTGGGTGCCAATGCCCTGCTGGGCACGCCCTTCAGTGACGAGGAAATTCTCAAGCTGGCGATTGAAAACGAAGGCCACCCGGATAATGTTGCGCCTGCCATGCTGGGTGGACTGGTGGCCTCGATCGTGTACGAAGGACGCGTCATCTCGCTCAAACTGCCGACGCGTGCCAATCGTTCTCCCATGCACGTGACCATCGTCCTGCCCGATTTTGACTTCCCCACGCGCCAGGCGCGTGCCATTCTACCCAAACAGGTCGATCGCAAAGATGCCATCTATAACATCAGCCGGGCGGTACTGGTGACCGAGGCGCTGCGTACCGGCGACCTGGACCTGTTGGGCAAAGCCATGACGGACGCGCTGCACCAGCCCTACCGTCTGCCGCTCATCCCGGGTGCGCAGGCTGCGATGGATGCAGGCCGGCATGCCGGAGCCGCGGCGGTGGCACTCTCTGGCGCCGGTCCCAGCCTGATCGCTTTTTCATCCAAACAAGACCCTGCCATTGGCGCAAGCATGAAACGCGCCTTTGAGACTGCCGGGTTAACCGCACGCATCTTCGAGCTGGGCACCAGCTACGAAGGTGCAGAGGTCATGATCGTCTGATCTATAGTTGCTATTCAAACCCGGTTAAAACATTTCAAAACTTAAACAGCGCTGACAGATTTGTCAGCGCTGTTTTTTATCAAGCCCACCTGGGGCTGACCCATAGGGCGCAAAGGTCGCGAGCCCCGGCTCAGAACATGAAAGCCCTTCGGGCTGGCTAATGAGTCGGCTTTAGCCGACTTCCACGACATAAGGAAGGGCTTCAGCCCGCCAGAACCGGGAAACCAATAGCTTAATATTCAGCAACTAACCCAGTGTTAAACAAAATTGGCATGAAAGTAAGTTGCTTATTGGCCAAAATTGCATTAGTCAGGTAATACTTAAACAATTCAATCTTTTTAACCTGTCTACTTGTTTCTGTCATTGCGAACGAGCGTTCTTTGCGAGTGTGGCAATCTTCGTGACCATAGAGAAGATTGCCACGTCGCGGAGGGCACGCTCCTCGCAATGACAATTACACCCACTGCTATCATTTCGAAGCGGTGATTCTGTATAACCGTTGCCTGATCAATACACTTATTGGCCAAAATACCCTTGAGCTGTTGTAAAAAACTTTTACTTATGACTGCCGACCCTTACGGCAGCGTATACTCCACGATCAAGAGCGGCCCCTGGGACGACGCTGCGCTGCCGTCATAGAACGAGACATAATCCGCTCCCCTGTCATTGTTGTCGTCCTTGGTAAAACGCAGACGGAACTGGGTCGGGCCAGTTTTGTTGATGAAGGTGTAATTGGCTGTGGTCAGAATAAGCTGATACCAGCCTGGCGCACCAGCAATCGGGACGAAACCGGAGACGGCGGATTTGGGTGCCAGCGCTTGAAAGTCAAGAGTTTGAAGAGCAGGTAATGTGCCAAAATAACCATTACGGATATCTGCCAGCAGCAGTCCATGCGTGCTGAAGGGATCCGTGCCGGTAATACTGGCTTTTTTGATTTTTAGAATTGCGCTGACGATGGTGGCATTATCGGGCAGGGTGGCCGTGTTGAAGTAGGTCAGGCTGCGGTATTCCTTATTAAGCAGGTCGTCACCCACCTGTAGATTTCCGGTCGCTTTCAGAGTCCCGCCGAGTCCTGTGGTCTCGCCTGACTCCAGCACCCAGCCATCCTGTGCGGCTGTGGAGGATATCTGAAGAGACTTTTTGGTCTTGAATGACCAGAAGGCAGTCCCTGAAGCATTGGCATACGTGGCCCCACCTGCATTCCGGGCACGCACCTGCCAATAATAGATCAGGCCGGGGGTCAGGCCCGAGAGGACCTTGCTGGTGGCTGTACCGTTCGATAACCAGGTGACGCACTTGCCGTCATTGCTGGTGTCATAACAATATTCGTAGCTGGTCGCACGAAGACTCACTCCCCATTTCAGTGTTGGGCTGGTGCTGTTGGCACTCCCTGTGAGGGGATCCGTTTTGTTGAAAGTACCGGGCAAAAGCACTGGGGTAGGTGTTCTGGTCGGGGTCAGGGTCTTTGTTGCTGTGGCTGTTCTGGTCAGCGTGGATATAGCGGTTGGTGGTAGCAATGTATTCGTAAATGTGGCAGTTGGGGTGAAAGTAAATGTAACAGTCGGGACCAGAGTCTTTGTCGGTGTGGCGGTTGGGGTCGGGCTGGGGGCTACCCCGGCAATCACACCGTTACTGATACCCGCATCACTCCACAGACCACCAGCATTACGGGCGCCGACGGTGACATAATAGGTCTGGTTCTGGATCAGGTTCAAACCCTCGCGCGTGACCGATGTGGATGTACTGGGCAGGTAGGTCCAGGCGACTATATCACGCCCCCCGGGCGTGGTACCAATTCCATAGCGGTACTGGTTGATAGCCGATTCGGGGTCGTTGCTGCTCCATCTGGCGCTGATAGTCGTCAGGCTGCCATCGCCACTGGCTGTTACAACTGGCTGCAAAGGCGGAGTCTGGTCACTAATAAAACCGGCATAATCCACGTCGAAAGATGTACCGGAGTAAGGCTGGACGCGCATGCCGTCTGGATCAAGAGCACCGCTAATTGTCAATCTATAAGTATCCTTCGAGATGGCAGAGGTGATGTCGTAGGAAGAACTGTACTTGTTGGGTGTATTCCAGTTTGGGTTGAGCTCGGCCGAATATTGCGGAGCCTTATCTTGCGGGACATTCGTCTCTCCATATTGATTAGATCCCCAGCAAACAATCGTACCATCGCTCTTCAATCCACACGTGTGATAACAACCAGCGCTGACATGAATGTAACTGCCAGCTGGGACATTCGTCTCTCCATATTGATTATATCCCCAACAGATGATCGAGCCATCGCTCTTCAAACCACAAGAGTGGGCAATTTTTGCACTGATCTGAGTGTAGCTGCCTGCGGGAGCAGTTGTCAGACCATAATAATTATTATTTCCCCAACAAATGATTAAGCTATCGCTCTTCAAACCACAAGAGTAGGAATAACCAGCACTAACCTGGGTGTAGTTTCCTGCGGAGACATTCGTCTGTCCAGAATAATTATATCCCCAGCAGACAATCGAGCCATCACTCTTCAAACCACATATGTGGTTATCACCAGCACTGACCTGGGTGTAGGTACCGGCCGGAACAGTTGTCTGGCCATAATAATTATCTCCCCCACAGACGAGCGAGCCATCGCTCGTCAAACCACAGGTGTTGGATCCACCAGCACTAACCTGGGTGTAGGTACCGGTAGGGACATTCGTCGGTCCAGAACCATATAATCCCCAGCAGACAATCGAGCCATCACTCTTCAAACCACAGGTATGGTAATTACCAGCACTAACCTGGGTGTAGGTACCGGTAGGGACATTCGTCTGACCATAATCATTCCTTCCCCAGCAAACGATCGATCCATCGCTCTTCAAACCACAGGTGTGGTACCAACCAGCACTGACCTGAGTATAAAGTGGAGAAGAAAAATAGACTGCCGGGGCAAAGGCTTCGTCCATCGGGCGACTGAACTCGGATTCAAAAGTCGCCGTCTCGATGCCAATCGTCGAGCCGGGAGATACCGTCATCCTGGTCACATATCCTGGTGAGGTTTGATCCGGACCGGAAAGGTTTAATGTATAAGAGGCTCTTGCCAGGGTAGGATTATCGTTCCAATCAAACACCCGCTCGGCAATCAGCAGGTTATCCGTCGTGCCCCACCAGTTGTGCTGAGCGACAACATATAGCCCACTGGCAATATTCAGGTACAGGTCGTAGATGCCGGTGTTGCCTTCCAAATTATTGTATTCCAGTTTGAGCGGGTTGCCACCATCCACCACAATGGTATTACCCTTGTTACCAGTCAGCGAATTGTAACGGACCGTAGCGGCGCCCACCTGCAGACCCACGCCAAAGTTATTGGCGATCAGGTTATGCTCTATCGTGCCGGTGCTGGCCAGCATTCCGGTCACATTCCCGATCAATCGATTAAAATGTGCGCTGACATTCGCACCTGCCACCAGACCAGTTGAACTAGCGTTCTCGATATTGTTCCAGGTGACAGTGGATGAACTGCCGACCGTGATGCCATTCGTGACAGTATTGTGATCCACATTCGCGCCACTGCCGGTTGCAAGACTGCCGGTAATGCTGTTGCTCAATATCTGAAATGTATTTCCAACGCTGACATTTCCGCCACTGACGGTATTACCTTCGATCGTGCCGCCTGTGCCACCCACACTCAAGCCAGAGGTCGTGTTTCTACGGGCGCTGCCGCTCCCAAGCGAGAGCGTGCTACCCACACTGTTGTCTTCGGCTGTACCGGCACCGGATAGGCCAAGACTGCCAGTGACTGTATTGCGAAAAGCTTTCCCAGCTCCTCCAAAGCTGGCACTGCCCATGATGTTGCTGTCCTGAAACCAGACAGGGGTTGCGCCAAGTGTACAGGCAATACTTCCGCTTAATTTAATTAAAGAAAGAAAAGGAGTAGCGCTGCTGCATGTTATTCCTCCGCTCTCTCCGGTGATGGTTACATTTCGCAAGATTGAGCCCGAGAGATAATTTCCATCGACGTCCGCTACTGCATCGCTGCCGGTATCCTCAAAAGAGATTTTATTCCAGGTTCCGGCAGTATTGGACATAAATTGGATTGGTTGGTCCAGGGTGCCATCCGCAACCAGGCTGCCATATATTCCAAGTAGATAATTACCATTAAACTTAATGACTGTGCCCGGTTGGATGGTGAGCGTCTCGCCGGATGCAACGTAGGTGTTATTCTTAATGATGTAGGTCTTGTCCTTGGTCCAGGTTCCCGTAAGTTGGGTACCGGAAATATCGACAAACCCCGTCTCGCTGTAGACTGTAAAGTTGAAGGTGATTGCATACCCGCTCGTATCCGTGATCGCCAGGCTGAACGGGATGGGATGGTCGTAACCCGCGGCCCCGTCCACGCTAAAGGTGAAAGCACTGGTGTTGGCTTTGCTGGTAGCGGCGGCGATGTTGCCGTAGCTGGCACTGGCGTTGAGAACCGTCACAAGCGGATCAGAGCTGCTGAGCGTACCGGTTACACTCGGCGCGTCCCACCAGTCGTTGCCCAGCGTCACGTTCAACTGGGCCGTTGCCCCGAGTGTCGCCCGCCCATTCAGCGTGCTGTTTACAGAATAGCTCTTCATGGACAACAGCGCATGCGGTGAGGCCAAAGCCTCTCCGGCGTTGATCCGTCCGCTGCCCAACTGTCCTGCATAGGTCGGGTTGAGGCTGTCGATCGAATCAGTCGTATGCACGATCTGTGAACGTATCGTCGCCTGGTTCCAGTCCGGGTGCAGCGAGCGCAGCAATCCCACCAGTCCGGAGACAAAAGGCGCAGCAATCGAGGTGCCCGAACCATTGCCCCATTGACTACCCAACCAGGTGGTGCGGATGTTATTGGCCGGAGCGGAGACATCCACCCAACTGCCGTAATTCGAGAAGTTCAGCTTGGTGTCATCAGAGGCGGTCCCTGCCACCGCTATCACATTCTCGTAGGCGGCTGGGTAGAAGGCGGTCGAGGAATTGTCGTTGCCCGCGCCGGCCACCACGACCACACCATAGGTGTTGACAGCCGTGTCGATCGCGTTCTTGAGCGTGTTCGAGTTGGCATAGCCGCCCAGCGAGAGGTTGATGACTTTGGCGCCTTTCTGGGCGGCATACAAGACGCCCGCAGCGATGGCGGAGTAATTGGCGACACCCGAGTCTTGCATGACCCGCACCGGCATAATCCGGCACTGCGGACAGACGCCGCTGATGCCGAGGCCGTTGCCCCCAATGGCGGCCGCCACACCCGAGACCTCCGTCCCATGCCCGATCGGGTCCCAGACGTCGTTGTTGTTATCCACAAAGTTCCAGCCGTTGATGTCGTCAATCACACCATTGTTGTCATCATCAATATTATTACCTGGGATTTCGCCCGGGTTGGTCCACAGGTTCCCGACCAGGTCCGGGTGCTCCAGGTCGATGCCCTGGTCAATGATGGCGATGATGGTCGTGCCAGTGCCGCGTGTCTCGCGCCAGGCTGATTCGATGTTGATCTTGCTCAGGCCCCACTGCTGGCTATAGAGCGGGTCATTCACCATGGAAGTCGCGGTTGGCGTCTGCGTGGGGCTGGGAATAAGGGTACTGGTGGCTGTGCGCGTGACGGTAGCGGTCGCGGTTGGGGTGGCAGTTTCGGTTAGGTACGGGGTCTCTGTCGCAGTGGCAGTTTCCGTCAGGTATGGTGTTTCTATTTCGGTAGGAGTTTCGGTGGCGGTTTCCGTTGGAACTGGCACCGGGGTTAATGTTGGTGTAGCGGTCTCGGTCGGCGTGTCCGTTGGAACAGGTGCCTCCTCGGTAGCGGTGGCGGTAGCCGTCGATGTAACAGTCGGCGTATCCGTTGGAACAGGTGCCTCATCGGTGGCAGTTGCGGTGGCTGTTTCAGTTGGAACAGGCGCCGGGGTAAACGTTGATGTGGCAGTGGCGGTAGCCGTTTCTGTTTCGGTCGGTGTTTCGAGCTCTGAACTTCTGGCAATGTAATCCGGTTCGGCAAAGGCGATATCCGGGTTCTGTGCCAGGCGCAGCGCGGCGGCTTTCACATCGCCATTAGCAGGCAGGCGCAGGCGGTAGGTCTGATCGGCGCTGGAGTTGTTCCCCGTTTTCAACGCGCTGCTTTGCTTCTTGGGGAAGACTGGTTCCAGGGATTGAACCTGCATGCTCTGCAAGGCCTTATTCAAATTTGGTGAGCTGGAATTGAACTGCTGGGCACCTTTGAGCGGGTTACCCAGGCTGACGCCCGGTTTCAAGCCAATCAGGACCACGCCCGGAACAAATTCGGGCGTGCCAGGTGCCGAGGCTGACTGGATATTTCGTTCTTCACTGGAAGTTACATTGGCCGCGTTGACAGGTTCGGTTGGGCCAAAATTGCCAAATAGTAGAGCGCTCAACAACAGCGCATTGATTAACAAGTTGATGGTTTTCTTTGCATTGTTCATTTTGAACCTGCCTATCTATCTTCAAACTATTGATTACAGCCTGCCCAGGTACCCATTTCCGCCTGTTTCCATGCCAATACTGGCATCGCCAAAATCGTACCAATTCAGTCGTAAAATACAAGTGACTTTCGTCCCCGCTTGATCGTCAACCCTGAAAGGTGGGCCCATCCCACAGAAAGATTTTTCTGTGGGATGGGCTTGTGTTTTACGGCAGTGTATACTCCACGATCAACAACGGACGGTTGGCAGCGGTCGCATTATCGCCAGAGAAAAATGCAGCATAATCAGCTTTTTTATTGTTATTATCATCCGTCAAGAAGCGCAAGCGGAACTGCGTCGGACCAATCTTGTTGATATTCGCCAGATCCGCCGGCACCAGGACCAACTGATACCAGCCCAGGGTCGAGGCCACCACTGGACCGGCGCTGTTCTTTGTAGCCACTGCCTGGAAGTCCGTAACCGTCAGCCCGAGTGTGGCGTCAAAGAAGCCTTTGCGGATATCCGCCAGAAGTTTGTTGCCTGCCCAGCCAAAGGGATCGAGACCGACTGCGCCCACCTTTTTTATCCGCAGCGTGGCACTGACAACAGTAGCGTTGTCCGGCAGTTTGCTGGTATCGAAGGACAGCAGCGAACGATACTGCTTGTTAAGCGCATCATCCCCGACCTGTAAATTCCCAGCCGCCTTGAAACCGCCACCCTTGCCAGTTGTCTCACCACTTTCCAGCACCCAGCCATCCAGCGTCCCACCCGAGTTGAACTGGTTATTGCGATCCAGCGTGTACTTCAGAGCCGTGGTGAAATTGCCATTCAGACCCACGCCGCCCAATGGGTTGCCGACCACATCCTTGATACTGTCATTGTCCTTCAGGTCCAGGCGCAGGGTCCCCACGCCGGTGCCGGTGCTGAAGCTCACAATGCGCGTGGCACCCGTGCCACTCACAACCGTCGGCTTTGCACCGAGCACGCCGCTGGCCGTCAGGACAAAATCGGCGCTATCCACACCACTGACCAACTCACTGAAGGTGACGGTATAACGCAGGCTGGTCGCTGTCGATGGGTTGCGATCCAGGCGCGTGATGGAAACCACACGCGGGGCGACGCCATCGATAGTCACTTTCCAGAATGCAGTCGGGGATGCATTGGCATAGATCAGGCCGCCTGCATTCTTCGCCCGCACCTGCCAATAATAAGTAGCGCCTGAAGCCAATCCGCTGAGGAGCTTGCTGCGAACTGCGCCGGTAGACAGCCAACTGGAACAGGCGTTATCGTTGCTGGTGTCATAACAAACTTCATAGCCGGTTGCATTAGGGCTTGCACCCCAGGTCAGCGTCAGGCTGCTCATACCGGCGCTGCCATTGACCGGTGAAATCTTATTAAAGGCACCCGGTCCAGATACACCGGCGGTCACACCGTTGCTAATTCCACTCTCGCTCCACAAGCCACCAGTATTACGTGCCCCCACACTGACATAATAAGTCCGTCCGACGGTCAGGCTCAGACCGCTGCGCGTGACCGATGTGCTCGTGCTGGGAAGATAAGTCCAGGCGACCACGTCCCGCGCACCAGGCGTGGTCCCAATCGCATAGCGAACCTGGTTGATGGCGCTTTCGGCATCCTTACTGCTCCAACTGGCCGATAGACTGGTGGACGTTCCCGTGCCCATGGCAGTTACATCTGGTTTGACAGGCGGGGTTTTATCAGTGATGGATCCAGCATAGTCTATCTCAAAAGATGTATTGGAATAGGGTTGGACGCGCATGCCGTCCGGATCGATGGCATCACGGATTGTCAGCCTATATTTGCCTTTCGAGATGGCTGAGGTGATGTCGTAGGCTGAGCTATATTGGCTGGATGCGTTCCAATGCGGGTTGAGCTCTGCCGAATATTGCGGAGCCTTATCTTGCGGGACATTCGTCTCACCAAAAAAATTCGCCCCCCAGCAGGCTATCAATCCATCGCTCTTCAAACCACATATGTTCCGATAACCAGCGCTAACCTGGGTGTAGCTGCCAGCCGGTACATTCGTCTGACCAAACATATTATCCCCCCAGCAGACAATCGAGCCATCGCTCTTCAAACCACAGGTATGTGACCCACCAGCACTGACCTGGGTGTAGCTGCCGATCGGTACATTCGTCTGACCATCACTATTATATCCCCTACAGACAAGCGAGCCATCACTCTTCAATCCACAGGTATGGCCATAACCAGCGCTGACCTGGGTGTAGCTGCCAGCCGGTACAGTTGTCTGACCTTGACTATTATCCCCCCAGCAGACAATCGAGCCATCGCTCTTCAAACCACAGGTATGTAACCCACCAGCACTGACCTGGGTGTAGCTACCGGCCGGGACAGTTGCCTGACCAAATTCATTACTTCCCCAGCAGACAAGCGAGCCATCGCTCTTTAATCCACAGGTGTATAAATCACCAGCGCTGACCTGGGTGTAGCTACCGGCCGGGACAGTTGCCTGACCAAATTCATTACTTC
>CAYWXS010000014.1:0-42156 GCA_964462245.1 uncultured Anaerolinea sp. | reverse complement strand
CCCAGCAGACAAGCGAGCCATCGCTCTTCAATCCACAGGTGTGCATACCACCTGCGCTGACATGGGAATAGATACCAGCCGGGACATTCGTCTGACCATCTCCATTCGATCCCCAACAGACGATCGAGCCATCGCTCTTCAAACCGCAGGTATGATAACCACCAGCACTGACCTGGGTATAAAGTGGAGGAGAAAAGTAAACAGCCGGAGCAAAGGCTTCGTCCATCGGACGGCTGAACCTTGATTGAAAAATCGCGGTCTCGATACTTATAGTCGTATCAGGCAATACGGTTACACTGCGCACATAGCCAGGCGCGATCTGATCGGGCGTGCCGAGTATTGGCAGATAGTTTACCTGGGCCAGGTTAAAATCGCCATCCAGGTAATCATAGATACGCGCAGCAATCAACTCCGCGTCCGTGGTATCCCACCAGTTATTTTGAACTGGAACGGACGCACCGCCGATCTTGATATCAAGATCATATTCACCGGTGTTGCCTTCCAGATTGTTGTGTTCAATGGTAACGGGTATTCCACCAGCAACCACGATGGTGCTGCCCTGGTTACCGGTCAGCGAATTGTAGCGGACCGTAGCCGCACCCACCTGCAAACCGACACCCGTGTTATTGGCGATCAGGTTGTGTTCAATCGTGCCGGTACTGGCGGTCATGCCGGTCACATTCCCGATCAGGCGGTTGTAACTTGCGCTCACACCTGCCCCAGCGTTCAGACCCGTGCCACTGCCATTTTCGACCGTGTTCCAGGTGACAATGGAGGAACTGCCGACCGTAATACCATTGCTGACAGTATTGTGGTCCACATTTGCCGTGCTGCCGGTCGAAAGACTGCCGGTGATGCTGTTACTCAGGACCTGAAAGGTATTCCCAACACTGACATTTCCACCGCTGATAGTGTTCCCTTCGATCGTTCCGCCCGTGCCGCCCACACTCAAGTCAGATGTTGTATTGCGTTTTGCTATACCACTCCCAAGTGAGAGCGTGCCACCCACGCTGTTGTCTTCGGCTGTGCCTGCCCCTGAAATGCTCAGACCACCGGAAAGCGTGTTGCGTTTGGCGCTGCCGATTCCGGTGAAACTGGCGCTGCCCGAGATAGTGTTATCCAGAAACCAGAAAGGGCTGGATCCAAGGCTGCAATTTATATTGCCAGACAAATTTAGATTCGCTAAATACGGTGTGGCGCTTGTACAGGCTATCCCGCCGCTTGAACCCTTAATACTTACATAACGCAAGATGGAACCGGATAGATAAGCGCCATCCGCGTCTGCCAGTGCGTCGGTATTTGAATCGCTGAAAGCAATCTGGCCCCAGGTCGCGGCGCTATTGGACATGAATTGGATCGGTTGGCTCTGCGTGCCATTCGCGATCAAGGTCCCACCCACCGTCAGGTTGAAATTACCATCAAACTTAATGATCGTGCCGGGCTGAATGCTGAGAGTCACACCCGGGGCAACACCGACATTGCCGGTAATATGGTAGGTTTTGTCATTGGTCCAGGTTTGATCGACGGCGATTGTACCGGATTTATTACTGCCCGAATCTGTATAGACTATGAAATTCAGTGTTTTTGTATAACCATTTGTATCCGTGACGACCAGCTTAAACGGGATCGGGTGGTTATCGCCAGGCAGAGGGACCACGCTGAATGTATAGGCGCTGATATTGGTTTTACTGCTGGCAGCAGGAATATCGCCGTAGCTGGCATTGGCGTTGAGGACCGTCACACTGGTATCCGTGCTGCTGAGTTTGCCGGTCACACCCGGCGCATCCCACCAGTCGTTGCCCAGGGTCACATTCAATTGGGCGGTTGCCCCAGGTAAGGCCCGTCCATTCAGGACACCATTAACGCTTATGCTTTTTAACGATAATAATGGGTGCGGCACGGAAAGCGCATTTCCGGCATTCAGACGTCCACTGCCCAGTAAGCCCTCGAAGCCAGTGTTGAGACTGTCAATACTGTCCGTCGTGTGCACGATCTGTGAACGGATGGTGGCCTGGTTCCAATCCGGGTGCAGCGTTACCAGCAGTCCGGCCAGCCCGCTGGCAAAGGGCGCGGCTAAAGAGGTACCGGAGCTGTCCGCCCAGCCGCCACCGGAGACCGTGCTGCGGATGTTTACAGCCGGTGCCGAGACATCCACCCAGGCTGAAAAATTCGAGACATCCGATTTGGTGTCATCATTTTGCGTACCCGCTACAGCCAGGACGTTATCGTAGGCCGCCGGGTAAAAATTCTGGTTCAAGTTATTGTTGCCCGCGCCCGCCACCACGACCGCGCCATAGGTGTTGGTGGCAGCATCGATCGCATTCCTGAGCGTGTTAGAATTGGCGGTACCCCCCAGCGACAGGTTGATAACTTTTGCGCCTTTCTGAGCCGCATACAGGACCCCTGCCGCAATATCGGAGTAGTTGGCTGTACCGGCGGCCATGACCTTGACCGGCATGATCTTGCAGCCCGGGCAAACCCCGATGATGCCTGCACTATTGTTGCCCACCGCAGCGGCCACCCCCGCCACCAGCGTGCCATGCCCATACTCATCCGAGACGTCATTGCTGCCATCCACATAATTCCAACCACCAATATCATCGATCAGACCATTATTGTCATCGTCCTTCCCATTGGCTGCAATTTCACCCGGGTTGATCCACAGGTTGGCGGCCAGGTCCGGATGGGTAAGATCGATCCCGGAATCAACAATCGCGATAATGGTGCTGCTTGCTCCCATGCTTTGTGCCCAGGCAGCTTCCACATTGATCTTGGCCAGGCCCCACTGTTCGGCATACAGCGGGTCATTAATGGAAACAGCCTGTCTTGAAATGGCTGGAACGGGTGTCGCCACAGGCTGGAAATCTTCTGACGCTGTGGCAATATAATCCGGTTCGGCAAACAGCAGGTCTGCGCTACCCGAAAGGGTCTTCACCACCGCCTTGACATTGGCGGAGGCAGGCAGGCGCAGGCGGTAAACCGGGACCGCGCCAGTGTTTTGCACACCCGTAGATTTTAGATCTGTCGCCTGGGTCTCTGGAAAGACCGATTTAACTCCCTGAACCTGAACGGATTTTAAGAGGGCTGTCAGGTTTGGAGAACTGCTGTTGTAAGGCTGTGCGGAATCGAGGGACAGGCCGCCTAGTCCGGTTTCAAGACTGACCCCCGGCTTTAACCCGATCAGGACCACATCTGGAACAAAAGCCGGGGCTGTGCCCTGTGATAGACTGGCAGCTTTCGGAGACAGTAAGGTGCCAAAACTGCCAAATACCATAGCGCTCAACAGCAGCGAATTAGTAAAAATATTAATCATCTTCTTTATATTGTTCATTCCAACCCTGCCTAGAACATTGTTGTATTCAGAATAGGTTTTCCCTGTAAAATCCACGTCAACCAGCAACCCTATTTCCGATACCCGGATTAACACCCATTTAAGCATACCATCCTACCCTGAAATACAAGGACCCTCAGTTAACAACCACCTGACAAATATGCAAGGAAATGCCAGCCAGCCCAGTCGCTGATTTTTTCGCGCTTATCCCAGCCCCGCCATCGCTGATATACTTAACCCATCACAATATTGGAGAACCCTAAATGAAAATCCTGATCCTGGGCGGTACGCGTTTTCTTGGTCGGCACCTGGTAGAAGCAGCCCAGTCGCGCGGGCACAGCCTGACTCTTTTTAACCGTGGGAAATCCAACCCACAGCTCTTCCCGCAGGTCGAAACCATCCTGGGCGAGCGCGAGCACGACCTGGAGCGCCTGAACGGAAGACAGTGGGATACCGTGATCGACACCTGCGGCTATCTGCCACGTCTGGTCAGCCGCTCGGCCCGCGCCCTGCAGTCGCAGGTCGGAAGTTACGTCTTCATCTCCAGCATTTCAGTTTACGCCGATAACAGCAAAATCGGGCTCGATGAACACGACAGCGTTGGCAAATTACAGGACGAAAGCCTGGAAGAGATCAGCGGCGAGAGTTATGGCCCGCTCAAGGCTCTTTGCGAACAGGCTGCCGAAGCCGCCTTCCCCGGCCGGACTCTGATCATTCGTCCGGGTCTGATCGTCGGGCCGCATGACCCAACCGACCGCTTTACCTACTGGCCCGTACGCGTAGCGCGGGGTAGAACAGTATTGGCTCCCGAAAAACCAGAGGTTCCGGTCCAGATCATCGACGTGCGCGACCTGGCCGAATTCAGCATCCATCTGTTGGAGCAACAAGCCAGCGGCATCTACAATGCGACCGGGCCAGACTACGAACTGAGCCTGGGAGCCATGCTGGAAACCTGCAAACAGGTCAGCCAGAGTGACGCACACTTTAACTGGGCGCCGGTAGATTTTTTGGCGGCCAACAAGCTTGAAGCCTGGAGCGATCTGCCGGTCTGGGTCCCGGATACCGCGGCAGATGCCGGCTTCTCCAGAGTCAGCATCGCCAAAGCCATCGGCGCCGGGCTGCGCTTCAGGCCGCTCTCCGAGACCGTGCAGGCTACCCTGGATTGGGCTCAAACGCGGCCCGCTGAACATGCCTGGCGTGCAGGGTTGACAGCCGAACGCGAGCAGGCAGTGCTGCAACTGCTGAAGCAGGCAGAAGCGGACACTTTCAGGCCTATCGCACCTGATATATCACTGAATGCAGAAACAACACCCAAAACTGAAGCAGGGAATTTATGAACAAGAACTTACCCAATCTGCACGGCAAAATTGTGCTGATCACTGGCGCCGGACGCGGCGCAGGCAAAGCGCTCGCACTGGCACTGGCTGCGCAGGGAGCGGTCATCGCTGCCAACGACATCTCGCCCGTCAACCTGGATCCGGTTGTGGAGCAGATCAATGCAAGCGGGGGCCGGGCGCGGGCCTTTATTCACGATATTGCCAAAAAAGTGGACGTGCAGGTCCTGGTCAATAATGTCAGCGATGCCTTTGGATCGATCGACATCCTGATCAACTCTGCCAATGTACAACTGCCCAGCCCACTGCTGGAGATCGACGAATGGGATTTACACCGTGTCTTTGAAGTCAACGCCATCGGGACGCTGTTAATGATGCAGAGCGTGGGGCGTGTGATGCGCGCCCAGGGTCAAGGCAGCATGATCAATATCCTCAAAGTACCTGCCAGCGCCCCAGCCTCCTTTATTGCCAGCCGGGCAGGGCTGATCGCCATGACAGAACAAATCAACCAGGACCTGGGAAAATTCGGAATACGCGTTTTAACTATCACGGATCTGGATCCCGTCCCGGCCGTCCTGGCGGGATTGGCGTAAACGGAGAGTTAAAACCCCTTATTTATCTATATTTGATAAGAGTTTGGTTAGCATGCAGGTTACAGCCCTTGGAAATCCGGCAGCGTCTACTATAATTACTTTATCAATCCGGATTAAATAATTCAAGGAGCTAATAATGATCAGCACAAAAATGCAAAACGCAATCAATGAACAAATCAACAAGGAAATGGCTTCGTCCCACCTTTACCTCTCCATGTCGGCCTATTTCGAGCATACCGGCCTGCCCGGAGCTGCCAAATGGTTGGCGGTCCAGGCGGGTGAAGAACACGAACATGCCATGAAACTGTATGCACACCTGATCGATCGCGCTGGCAAAGTTGCCCTGGGTGCAATCCCTGCCCCACAGACCGAATGGACCGGCCCGATGGATGCCTTTCAGGCTGTGTATGCACACGAACAGTTCATTACGAAATCTATCAATGACCTGTACGAAGCAGCCCTGCAGGAAAAAGATTATCCGGCCCAGATCCTGCTGCAGTGGTTCATTAATGAACAGGTTGAAGAGGAAAAGAATGCCGTGGCTGTGATCGACAGCATGAAGCGCATCGAAGCCCATGAAACCGCCGTGCTTCAACTGGATCACCAACTGGCGAAACGTGGCGGCAAGTAGGTTATTTTAGTCCCACAATTGCTGGTTCCATTCAAACCCACCCTCTGAAGATTTTGATAATCTTCAGAGGGTTTTTTAAGCTGGAACGGCTTGTGCATTTTGCAAAGAAGTTATAATGGGAACAGCTTATTTTTAAACCAATCTGAGCGGAGGAAACCCATGCTGATCATTGCGAGCGACATCCACCTGGGAGATGGCACCTGCGCCAGGTCAATTTCATCCAACGCCTTCTTCCTGGTGGCAAAGCGCCTGCGCGAGCTGGCATTTAACGCCTCATTCCAGCCCAACAGCGCCTACAAACCCATAGAAAACATCGACCTGGTCCTGATGGGTGATATTCTCGACCCGCTGCACTCCACCGCCTGGCTCGAGACCCCATATATTCGACCCTGGTCTGATCCCGGCTTGCCCGGTTACGCCGCAAAACTACACCAGATCAATCGCGCCATCCTGAAAGAGAACGAAGCAGCAGCAGCCGTCCTGAAAAGCCTGTCGGCTGGTGAAGTGGTACGCCTGCCACCCGCAGCCAGAAGCCAGCCGGATTTCAATTCGCAGGAACTTACCAGCCCGCGGGTCAATATTCATTACATGGTTGGCAACCACGACTGGTTTTATCATTTACCTGGCAAACAATTCGACTCTGTGCGCCAGGAGCTGATCCAGGGGCTGGGGCTGAGCAACCCGCACGATAACTTTCCCTGGGAGGTTTCAGAAAATCCAGCGCTGCAGGCCCTCTTTGCACGTTACAAAGTCTACGGACAACACGGTGATAAATTCGACCAATTCAACTATGACCGCGAAAAAGGCCGCAACTTCAGCACGCTGGGCGATGTCTTTTCGATCGAAGTGGTCAATCGGTATCCAGTGGCAGTCATGCAGGAACTGGGCGATGAGCTGCCAGCCGCCATCCTCGAAAGTCTGCGGCAGCTGACAAACGTGCGGCCCGTGCTGGCAGCTCCGATCTGGATTACCAGCCGCATTCGGGAATATGCCGGAAGTGATGCACTTTTGCACAAACTCAAACAGATATGGGACAGGGTAACTGACGAGTTCCTGGATAATCCATTTGTGCGTGAGGCCGATAAAGCCTTTCAATTCGACCTGGTGGATGCCATGCAACTGATCGTCAAGCTATCCAACCAGGCTTCCTTTCAAACCATTAATGATGTTGTTCTGTGGATGCGTGAGAAAATGTGGGAGAATGGTCTTTCTTACACCAAGCATGCCTTGAGTGAACCGACCTTCCTGGATAAGTCTGCGCGTTACATCGTCTATGGGCACACGCACCACCACGAAGTGGTTCCGCTTGACACAAATGGCGCCCCCCCGCAAGACGAGAGCCAGTTTTATTTCAATTCGGGCACCTGGCATTCCTATTATGACCTGGCTGTCTGCAAACCCGAAAGCCAAAAGTTTGTACAATATCAGACCATGACCTATCTGACCTTTTATGACAGGGACGAATGCGGGGACCGGAATTTTGAAGCCTGGTCCGGGGCGCTTGGGTAATCCCCACTCCTCGAAGTAGACACCAGTTTCTGTGGTGCTACTCTCCAATCCCTACCTCCTACTCCCTACTCCCCGAATTGCGAGCAAAATGAATTTCATCGGTGAAATCGCGGCATTATTCACATCATTTTGCTGGTCGCTGTCTGCGATCGGCTTTTCAATGGCCGGACGACAGTTCAACTCGCAGGTTACCAATCGCGTGCGGGTAACACTGGCCTTCCTGGCGCTGCTGTTGATCAACGCCGTCCTATACGGACAGCCCATTCCATTCAATGCCGGTCCTGTGCGCTGGGGCTGGTTGATGTTCTCGGGCATTGTTGGGCTGGCACTGGGCGACGCATTTCTGTTCCGCTCCTATCAACTGGTCGGACCACGCATTGGTTTGCTGCTGCTCAGCCTTGCGCCGGTTTTTGGGACCGCCATCGCCGGAGTATTTTTTCACGAAGCGCTCAGCCTGCTGCAGATTATCGGAATGGGGATCACCCTGGCTGGCATCGGTTGGGTGGTGCTCACGCGTCCCGCGCTGCAAGCCGGGGAAGAACACACCCGACTTTCGCCACAGGGTGTCCTCTTCGGCATCATCGCGGCGCTGGGGCAATCCGGGGGCCTGGTGTTATCGAAACAGGGCATGAGTGGCAACTTCCCCCCTTTTGCCGGAACAATCATTCGCATGACCGCCGCGATCATTTTCCTGTGGATCATGGCCATCTTTCAAAAACAGGTAGGTGAAACAGTCAGTGCTGTGCGGGCACACCCCGGCGCATTGGGATGGACTGCTTTTGGGGCATTTTTTGGCCCGGTAATCGGGGTTTCGGCTTCACTCCTGGCCATACAACACGCCGAAATCGGGGTAGCCTCGACCCTGATGGCGCTGCCGCCAGTCTTCATGCTGCCAATCAGCTACTTTATCTTCAAAGAGCGCTTCGGCTGGCAGGCGGTTGCCGGAACACTGCTGGCTATCATGGGTGTGGCCTTTTTATTTCTAAAATAACGGGTTTACAATCAGACAACCTGGTAGAGATTCCTCTCCCGATCTGGCTCACCCGGTCAAGAAAATTCGGTTTAAAATGGATTAAACATGCCTACTTATGACTATACCTGCAGCGACTGTCGTAAACGCTTTGATGTATTCCTGTCATATAAGGAATATGGACTCACACCCGTTATCTGTACGCATTGCGGCAGCAGCAATATCCGCCGCCGCGCTCCGAGGGTGCGGGTTCTCAAAAGCGAAGAATCGCGCCTGGCACAAATGGCGGATCCATCCATGCTGGACAATATCGATGACGACCCCAAAGCCCTAGGTCAGATGATGCGCAAAATGGGGTCTGAAATGGGCGAAGAACTGCCGCCTGAGTTTGACGAAGTAGTCGATCGTCTGGAAGCCGGTCAAAGCCCGGATGAGATCAGCAACGCCATCCCGGACCTGGGTGACGAGAGCGGCGCCGGTCCAAGTGCGGGCTCGGATCTTTCGTTTGACGATTGATTAAGATTAGTCTCTTTTAAAATTTACTCCAATAATGGCATCAGTTACAATTTAAGGTTTTTGACAACACGTCAAGCTTATTTTGGCTAATAAGCGACCTGCTATGATGCCAGTTTTGCTTAACATAAGTATCGTTGCTGAATATTAAGCTATTTATTTCCCGGGTCCGTTGGGCTGAAGCCCTTCCTTATGTCGTGGAAGTCGGCTAAAGCCGACTCAGTCGGCAGCCCGAAGGGCTTTCATGTCTTGAGCCTGGGCTCGCGACCTTTGCGCCCTATGGGTCAGCCCAAGGCGGGACCTGCACGGGATTGATGAATTAGCCTGATAGCTGCCAAAATTTCTGATAGCAGTGGTTCATACTAAAGATATGAGCCTTATTATTCAGGTTAAATTAACAGAAAACGGGCGGCTAAACCACAGTCGCCCGTTTTAATTTCCAATCAGTCTGATTATGGGGCTGGCACGATCACCAAAAGTACTGTTACTTCTGATTTGGACAAAGTGAACTTGAGCTTACCGGCGGTCATTTCTTCCGTTCCGCCCACCGGCAGCTTTGTATAGTTTTCCGTGATCCACGGTAAAAAGGAGATCAGTGAATCCGTGGGCAATATCCCTGCAAAAATGACGGTGACCATGCTCAGACCGGTCTGAACTGCCGCCTGGTCTTCAGAACTGGGCACGCTGATCCTGATTTCGCTTATATCCTTTGGGTCACCAATAAATACGGCCGAGAAACTCTCGGCAACCACCGGCATGGCGGTCGCCAGGTCAGACGACAGCCCTGCAACCAGGGCGGGCTGACCATCCACGCTGCTTTCTGTAAAGGTGAACTGCTTGGTTGTTTCCAGAACTGTCTTAACTTTCTCGATGTCAATTCCCAAACCGCCCGTGGAAGGTGCGACATCCGAAGATGACTCAGTCGGCAGGGAGTCCAGCATGGTTGGAACAGCAGTCAGCATGGCCGGAACAGTAGTCAGTATGGTCGGGATTTCGGGCTGGATATTTTGCAAACCCGCCACAGTCTTACATGCCAATGTAGCCAACACAAGCATGGATAAACTGACAGAAATTGAAATTTTACGCATTTTCTCTCCTTTTTTTCTAAATAAATTGAACTCTTCTCATTTTACGCTTATTTTTACTATATTGATAAAAATTCTATTATTCATCTCGCAGCAAATATTTCAGCAGCCCATCTTCTGCGAGCTCAACAGGTTGGCAAGATTCCACTTTTACAGTTTGACTTCCTGCATCGAGACAAGTTTTTCTTTTTCCTGTCCCTTGCGAAGTATCCAGGCATCACCACGAACCAGGCTGATTTTTTTATTTTCAACTCGCAAATAAGCATCATCAGCCAGCATGATAATCGGGTTGGGTTGAAAAACATGGAAATCTCCCAACCAGTCATCCCGATCCGGGCTGTCATCATAATGAACATGCAAATTGTACGGTAACAGGTGTAACCCGGCAAAATGCGGCGTCTCAACCATATTCATATCACGCGAAGTAAGAATATTCGGCCCGCATAAAATGGCCCCCGCGCTAAAAGCTACAACCGGCAACCCTGCCTGTATTTTTTTACGAAGATAGGGCAGCCAGATACTATTATGCAATCGGTGCGCCAGTAAAAAGGTATTTCCACCCGGGATATACAAAACATGCGCACGGCGCACAATCGACTCCATCTCTGGGAAGGTCATCGTTTCGGTACTGAGCTGGACCACGCGTGCCAGCCCCCTGAAAGCTTGCTCAGTAAAGGCTTGCCGGCCCCCATCCAGGCTGCCCAAAGGCAGATAAGCCACGAGTGGCTCATCCCGTCCTTGCAGATAAATACGACTGGCATCCAGAATATAACGAATATCCCTGTCTCCAGGGGTGGAAAATAAATGTAAATTAATTGGCATATTCAACCATTATCCAGTTTCAAAAGGGGATAAAAAGCATCAACCCCATTGTAAACATCCAAATCCGTTGCTTCACAGGAATTACAGATTTCCGACGAACCTGGCGTCAATCACCTGCCGTAATTTTGCCTGGACTACATCCCAGGGTTGGGAAGCATCCACCACAACCCAACGCTCCGGCTCCAGTCTGATCAACTCATGATAACCGGCCCGCACCCGCTGGTGGAAATCAATTGCAAAATCATCCAACCTGTTCCATTCATCCTGCTTACCCTTGCGCGACAGCCCCAGCTCCACTTCCAGGTCCAGCAGTATGGTCAGGTCGGGTGTCAGGCCGCCGGTTGCAAAACGAATGATGTATCGCAGTTCATCCAGACTCAGAACCCGATGACCATAACCCTGATAAGCCAGGGTTGAATCGTAATAGCGATCACAGATCACGACTTCACCCACTGCCAGCCTTGGGCGCAGAACCTGCTCCACAATCTGGGCGCGGGCAGCCTGGTACAACAACGCTTCTGTGCGCGGATGCATTTCCGTATTCTTCATATCATGCAGCACATGCCGGATCTGCTCACCGATCGAAGTGCCACCCGGCTCGCGCGTCGTAAAGACAGTATTACCCCGCGCAGTAAGATAGTCTGCCAGGGGTTTTAAATGGCTGGTTTTTCCCGAGCCCTCGGGACCTTCAAGCGTGATGAACATAATTATTTCCTGAAAATGCTGTTTTCCAAAGGACGCAGGGCTACTTCCAAACCAGGGAGGTACCGGGAGACTGTTATTTTACCCGCATGCTAATCACGGAAAATTCTGACATAGCGCCGGGGTTCCTTGCCGTAGGAATGCGAGACCAGGTCGACCTCGCGGGCCATTTCGTGCTGGATTCGCCGGACTACCGGGCTGGCAGGCGGTAAATCCACATAGCGCTCTCCATTCATTACCGCGCTGATCGCCAACTGAGTCTCACCGCGTACCTCATCATCCAGATTGGATTGTATAACAGTTTCCCCACTGGCAAGACTGAACAGGTCCGTTAAAAATTGATCGATCTGGCTGACGGAATTTGCCCGGAGTACATAAATGGGCATGCCACGCTGTTCCGCCTCAACGACGGTTGCCTGATGATCACGATAATAAGAGCGTAAGGTAATCAATGCTTCGGCCTCATCGATCGTCTTGACCACCACCGCGGGTACACCAATTCGCTTAGCTGACTGCATCAAACGATTTCGAGCGACACCGTAGGGATAAATTTTTACCGCCTTGAGCGGAATACGCTGGGGCAAGTCCGGTTCACTTTCCATGATCGAACTGACGGGCGCCGGACCTGACGGAGCAGGTGTGACACGCGCCTTAAGCGATGCCGGACCTGATTCAAAACCGGTCGCATGCTGGGGAGCGCGCCCATAGTCAGTGTGCTGTCCAAGTGCAGGCGGCGGGACAGGCTTGGCTTTTTCTATACGCACTTTCCCGTTTTCATCACGGATGCGCAGCTCGGCAGGCAGTGGGAAACCGCGCAGGAAAGTATCGACAGATTCAGCAACATCGGCATGAATGGCAAATTCATCCCGCGACTGGATCTCCACCAACACATCAAAAGTCGGCGCGGCGCGGCGCTCCAGCACAGTTTTCTGCGTTCCACGCCGGCGGGCTTCCTCATCGGATAACGTCACAGACTCAATCCCGCCCACCAGGTCACTAAGGGTTGGGTTTTGGATCAAATTTTCAAGTGTTTTACCATGGGCTGTGCCAATCAACTGCACACCCCGTTCGGCAATGGTCCGGGCAGCCTGGGCTTCCAACTCACGTCCGATCTCATCAATCACAATCACTTCGGGGTTGTGATTTTCAACAGCTTCGATCATCACCTCGTGCTGATGCGTGGGTACCTTGACCTGCATCCGGCGCGCTTTGCCAACCGCCGGATGGGGCACATCCCCATCCCCACCAATTTCGTTGGACGTATCAACAATGATCACGCGCCGGTTTTCAGCCAGTATCCTTGCGGCTTCGCGCAAGAGAGTCGTTTTACCGACACCGGGACGCCCCAGGATCAGGATTGATTTGCCCGATTCGACGATATCCTGGATGATTTCGATCGTGCCATAAACAGCCCGGCCAACACGCAGCGTCAAACCGACCACGATGCCGCGCCTGTTGCGAATGGCCGAGATACGATGCAGGGTACGCTCCAGCCCGGCGCGATTATCGGCATCGAAATTACCAATACGCTCCACTATGTGATCCAGCTCTTCACGTGTAATCTCTTTTTCGCGCAGTACGCTTTCACCTTCCACATAGCGCGCTGTAGGCACCCGGCCTAGATCAAGGATGATCTCGAGCAGCCTATCATAGTTATTGGCATTATGAACAGCTTTTACAATAGATTCCGGTAGGATGCTGAGCAGGATTTCCAGATCATCAGTTATGCGGCGTTGTTGACTCATAAAATTTACTACCTATGGGTGTGTGGGAGGCTACTGCCATTTGGGTGTCGGGTGATAATTACGGATACCGTCAGTAAATAAAGCTGGATACAAGGAAAAATTCTTCGATTCAAGCGACCATTTTCATAAGACCTGACTATCTCTTGGTTACCCCTATTATACGAGAAATAACCCCCTGCCCGATAACAGAACAGTTGATTTGCATTTATGTTAATCCAGCATGCCGCGAACACTTCAGGGTCGCGCAGCGCGAACACGCGAAGGTTGCACGCTCACGCCCGAAGGCTGTGCAGCGCGAACAGTCTGCTCATCTTTTACCATATGCACCAGGTGTTTGACCATGACCGCCTGCCGTGTAGCACGCGTAGCGGTCCCACCCAGATCCTCAATCGCCGGTTCCAACCAGGCCTGATACGAACGCACGCAAATATAAACCGGGCGACCACGTCTATCTGGCACCTGGTTGAGCAGGCTGCCAAGCTTGCCCGCCACATCGGTGGTATCCGGATGAATAAATGGTGTCAACATAATTCCATAAACACCGTAGTTGATGTTGGCATAACAGCGGGCATTTTGTGTGCAAACCAGGCCAACCGCGCGCTTGGGTGGGACTTCGACCATCTGGAGCAGTGGCGGAACAATTTGATGGTAAAGGGTTTGGACAGCAGGCAGATTCACAGATTCGGTGGAAGCCCAACATTCGGGACCAGATTCAGGCGGAATATGGCTGACATCCCAGATTCGCTGCCAGGCATAAACCGAAAAACCAGCCTTCCGCAGCGCTGCAAAAGCATCCCCACCTTCTTCGATATCAGCCAAAATATGAAAGGCGCCCCATTTGCCCGCTTCTGTTGCCAGGTCCTCTATCAGCGCCGGCAGCCCGGGATGATTCAGGTTAAACCCAGGCGCCAGGTATTCCAAACGAGCGAAGGGTTCTGCATTAATTTTTATCACCCCGCCCAGCAGAGTCGTCCCATTTTCCTGGCTGACAGCGGTGTACACATGCCGTACCGGATTGAAATAGGATAAAAATCCGACAGCCCCCAGAGGATTGCCGCGAGTTAACCGGCGGATGGAATCCAAACTGACCGCATCAGAACGGTAGCGAATAAGCGTCGGCAAATCCAACAAATCCAGGGGGCGGGGAACCATGATTTTTCCTGTTAAGAATTATCCCGTGCTCCACAAATACAGGGGAACACGGGATAGGTTTTTATCGACACAAGGAAAGAAAGAACTCATGAAATCGACTATCACCGGTCAATTCGGGATGGAATGAAGTCGCAAGAAGTTTATTTTCCTGGGCAGCAACAATACGCCCATCTGGCAAAGCAGAAAGCACGCGCGCTGCGCCACTGACCGATGCGATGATGGGTGCACGAATAAAGACGGCGTGGTAAGGCTGTGAACTACCTGTGACCTGCTTAAGTGCCTCGATCTCTAGATCAGCCTCAAAGGAATCGACCTGGGCACCAAACGCATTTCGCAGTACAGTAATATCCATCAAACCGAGCAGAGGCTGTTCACGCCGGGCGTCTTTCGATAAAAAGATGGCACCGGCACAGGTGCCCCAGATCGCTTTTGTTTTTCCAAATTCGCACAGAGGCTCCATTAAACCAAAGGCCACGGCCAGCTTGCCAATCGTGGTGGATTCGCCGCCCGGCATCACCAGCCCGTCCAGTCCATTCAGGTGGGCTGGCAAACGAACTTCGGCTGTCTCCACGCCCAGGCGACGCAACATAACTATGTGTTCGGCGAAATCGCCCTGAAGTGCAAGAACACCAATTTTCATAAATATCCGGCAGTCAGCGGCTCACAGCCCGCTAAAACTTACCAACCTCGAACAGCCAGCTTCTCGCCATCGGGCATCTGCGAAACATTGATGCCAACCATGGCTTCGCCCAAATTCTTGCTGATTTCAGCCAGAATGCCAGCATCCTGATAATGCGTGGTGGCCTTAACAATCGCGGCAGCACGCCGGGCGGGATCACCACTTTTGAAAATCCCAGAGCCGACAAAGACACCATCCACACCCAACTGCATCATCAGCGCAGCATCGGCTGGAGTAGCAATGCCACCTGCGGCAAAGTTGACCACGGGCAAGCGGCCCAGGTCACGGGTTTCTTTTACCAGTTCATAAGGCGCGCCAATTGTCTTGGCATAGGCCATCAGCTCTTCCTCGGGCATATTCTGAATCCGGCGAATTTCGCCAAGCACGGTGCGAGCATGGCGAACAGCTTCCACCACGTCACCTGTTCCAGCTTCACCCTTGGTGCGCATCATGGCAGCACCTTCACCAATACGGCGCAGTGCTTCACCCAGGTTGCGACAACCACACACAAACGGCACCTTGAAATTATGTTTCAAGATGTGGTGCTCTTCGTCCGCAGGGGTAAGAACTTCGGATTCGTCGATATAGTCAATTTTGAGTGCTTCCAATATCTGCGCTTCCACAAAGTGGCCAATACGACACTTGGCCATGACCGGAATGGACACAGATTCTTTGATCTTAATGATTAATTCAGGATCACTCATACGCGCCACCCCACCTTGCGCGCGAATATCAGCAGGGACACGCTCCAACGCCATGACTGCACAGGCGCCGGCATCTTCAGCGATTCGGGCCTGCTCAGGCGTTACTACATCCATAATTACGCCGCCCTTGAGCATCTGCGCAAGTCCCTTTTTGACGGCAAACGTACCGGTAGTTGCTTCCATCGTATATCTCTCCTTTAGTAATTAGCTGCAAAAAGATTCTACCACGCCCTCGGGCTTAACTTGCTACATTATTCCCAAACAGGGGACAGACTCTACTCCAGCGTTTTTTTACCTCAGGAACAGAAGACTACACAGGCTATCTGGACAAAATAGACTTTTATACACAAGCCGCCAGGGTAGCAAGGTACGGCAAATAGTCGAAAAATATCACCCACCTATCCATAGCCGTTGCCCAGACTGGTCCTGGTCGTTGATTACTCCAGATCCAGATAGCATCGCAGTATCAGATTGGTGTAATAAAATCTGGTTAATGCTTGACTCTTCGCAGATTAGGTATACAATTATTACAAAGATACAATGATACAATATTCAAACATCAGGCCTGCCCATGAATATAGCCATAGACTTACGTTCAGACATTCCAATTTATCTACAAATCGTAGAACAGGTACGCCAGCAGATCGGCAGCGGCGAGATCAAAAAGGGTGACCAGCTCCCCACAGTGCGCTCACTGGCATCCGAATTGCGCATCAACTTTAACACTGTTTCGCGCGCATACCACTTGCTGGATGAATCCGGGATCATCTCAACTCAACAGGGGCGCGGCACGTATATCCTCGAGATACCCCCTCCAGAATTGGCAGAGCGCTTGCGACTGGAAGCACTCGAGGCTCTCACCCGGCATTACCTGGGACAGATCAAGCGACTTGGCTTCACGCAAACAGATGCCATCCATCAACTGCAAAACCAAACCGGCAGCATAAACCCTGCCCTCACAAATTCGGAATAAATAAAAAAGGAAAAGATCATGGCCTTCAAACTATCTGAAACAAAAAACCTGCTCCGAAACGGTAAAGCTGATTTACACATAAGCCCGATCGCCACTACCGTTTTTGTAATTTTCATGGTCGCCGCGATCCTGGGTGCGATCCAAATGGATGGCAAAGTAAGCGACGGCTGGATTGGGTCTTATGTACTCGGGCTGTTATTAATCGGCACCCTCGCCCTCTACTCCATCAAAGTAGCTTCACAATGGGAAAAAGCCGTCGTCTTAAGACTGGGCAAGTTCATGGGACTGCGTGGACCCGGTTTATTCTGGATCATTCCACTGGTAGACGCCATCCCGACCTGGGTGGACCAACGTGTAATGGTGACGCCTTTTGCAGCCGAAAAAACACTCACCAAAGATACAGTGCCCGTGGATGTAGATGCTGTTCTTTTTTGGGTGGTGTGGGATGCCGAAAAAGCAGTCCTTGAAGTGGAAGACTACCGCTCTGCGATTGCCTGGGCGGCACAAACTGCCCTGCGTGATATCATCGGGCGCATGATGCTGGCAGATATTTTAGTCGGACGCAGCGCCATTGACGATGAACTGCAGCGCGTAATTGACGAACGCACCACCCCCTGGGGCGTCACGGTCCAATCCGTTGAGATCCGCGATATCGTCATTCCGCAAGACCTGGAAGATGCCATGTCACGCCAGGCACAGGCGGAGCGCGAACGACAGGCGCGTGTAATCCTGGGCGAATCAGAGGAGCAGATTGCAGCCTCATTTTCCAAGGCATCCGAATCGTATATCAATAACCCCACCGCCCTGCATCTACGCGCGATGAACATGCTGTTTGAGGGCCTGAAAGAAAAAGGTGCGCTGGTTATTGTGCCAAGTTCCGCCGTGGATACGATGAACCTGGGTGGCTTAAGCGGCATGGTGTCGCTGGCACAAAACAATAGCAACCAGAATACTAACAATCAAAACAAATCGTAAATCGCCCTTTCGACCCAGACTGATTTCGTATCACAAAAACTCCAGACCAAATTGTTTCACGTGAAACATAAAAAGGATATTCAAATGTCAACCAAAGCCACCATTGCCATCTCAGTAATTCTAATCCTGATCGCCACCATCGCAGGCTTTCTACTCTGGAATCAACTTCCAGAACAGATGGCTTCCCATTGGGGCGTTAATGATCAAGTAAACGGCTACATATCTCGCTTCTGGGGCGTCTTTATGATGCCAATTGTCACGATATGCATGTTGATACTGTTTCTAATCCTCCCTTCCATCGATCCGCTTAAGGCCAACGTCCTACAGTTCCGGGAAACCTTTAACACCTTTATCGCCCTGATCATCGCCTTCATGATCTATATCCATGGGCTGACCCTGGCTTGGAACCTGGGCTACACCAACTTCCGGATGAGCGCCGCCATGCTGCCCGCGATGGGCCTGCTTTTCATATTTACAGGTTCGCTGATCTCCAAGGCGAAAAGAAATTTCTTTATCGGTATCCGAACCCCGTGGACGCTGTCCAGTGACAGAGTCTGGGATGAGACTCATCGTCTTGGCGGGAAACTATTCACTGTCTCAGGTGTACTTGCTCTGCTTGGTGCCTTTTTCCCGGATTATGCCATCTGGTTCATTATGATACCAGTCATGGGCTCCTCACTTTTCTCAGTTCTGTACTCGTATATCTTATATCGGGCGGAACAAAAAAGCTGAAACAGAAACGTATTTGCTCACAAGGAGTTCTCCCCAAAACATCACCTACGGGGCAAACCATCGATTCGTGTTCGTCTACGCAGCAAAATCAAGATGGTTTGGTCTCGAAGTAAATATCCGGTGAATAAATACCCAGAAATAAGGAAGTGCCAATTTAGGCAAAATGCCGGCACTTCCCTGCCCATTAATAATACGCAAATTTGTTTCACGTGAAACAATATAATTGTCACTGTATGGTCCAGAAAAATTTGTTTTATTCTCGCGCTTTTCCCTGTGTTTGTTAAACGGTAAATTGTAAAGAATGCCCATGGGCTGCCAGGCCTTACCTCGCTTTGAAGATTTTTTATAAGTTCCATCTAATGGAGATAATATGCCCGATGAAACCAAGCAATGGGAATACCGCGTTCAGAAAATTGGATCCATCTGGAGCGGAGTAAAGCCAGATGAAATGGAAGAGATGCTGAACCAGTGGGGGCTGGAGGGTTGGGAAGTAGTCTCTGCGGTTGGGTTTGAGAATGCCAACAAAATAACTATTATCGCCAAGCGCGCGCTCAGCGAACGCATCCGCCGCCAACGCAGCATGCCACAATAGGACAGGTGAATTATGCTTAATAAGAAATCACTCATATGGTTTCTGGGAATTACCTTTGGAGTATCCTGGATATTGTTTTCCCTGCCGCTCGCCTTCAAATCAGACCCAGCCAAACTCGCACAAATGATAATAATATTTTTTGCGGTTGCCATGTGGGGCCCAGGCCTGGCGGCTATCATCACCACCCTCTTCGTGGAGAAACAAGCGTTCAAAACACTGCGCTTGAATACGCTAGGTCCGAAACGTTTTTATCTATTGGCATGGCTAATCCCCCCACTCCTGGTGTTACTAACTCTGGCAACATCCATCCTACTTGGAACCGGTCAGCTTGACACAAGTTTCAATATGCTCAAAGAGGCACTGGCGAAGACACCTGCTGGTCAACCGATTCCAGCTGTCGGCCAGGCTTTGGCTCTGCAAATTACCTTTGCGCTTACCCTGGCGCCACTAATAAATACACTATTTGCACTTGGGGAAGAACTCGGCTGGCGCGGCTTTTTACTTCCTCATTTATTACCCCTGGGACAGTGGCGGGCGATTTTGATCAGCGGGATGATCTGGGGCTTTTGGCATGCCCCAACCACTCTGCTCTTTGGATATAACTTTCCAATGCACCCCTACCTGGGCATCCTGGTGACCATGGTTGGTTGCACATTGCTCGGGACAGTGCTTTCCTGGTTATATCTAAACACCCACAGTCCGTGGGTATCAGCCCTGGCCCATGGCACGGTAAATGCTGCAGCAGGTCTTGTTTTCTTATTTTTGAAACCCGGGTTTGATACCGCCCTGGCAGGATCAATGCTAGGCTTGAGTGGTTGGATTCCGATGGCACTTTTGATCGTATGGCTGGCATGGACAAAGCGCCTCCCTGTTTCAATTCCTGAAGCTGAGTCCGTGACTTGATTGTAAGACAACGTTGCTGGCGGCCTCAGAACAGTCAAGTGTCCAGCAAATACAACCTTTGGAAAGTAGCCTCCCGATCTGCACTAATTGATCGGGAGGCTACTATTTTCCTGCAACGGATCACAAAACAAATTTTCCTACTGAAAGAGGAAAGGGTTAGGCTAATATAGGATAAAGAGAAAGCCAATCACCAGTCACCGCGCTCAAGAAGCCGCCCAGCGCATTCTAGTACAAATCCCCGAACAGTTAGCTGTGGCCCCGCAATAACCGACCACGCCACCCCGTAATAGGGGCCACCCATATGGGCATTTCTAATTGTCGCCATGTCCGTTTCTAATTGTCGTTGACAGCGGTTCTTCACTTCGAGACCAAACCATCTTGATTTTGCCGCGTAGGCGAACATGAATCGATGGTTTGCTCCGCGTAGGTGGTGTTTTGGATCGCGTTCCGCGATCCAAAACACCACAAAATATCCTTTTTGGCTTTTGGGAAAAACTCCCCGTGGGTAAACTCATGGCAACAGTAGAACCAATGTTCTGTTATTACCATGTGAATTTCATTGACATTTTTTATTGAGTGGTTAAACGATTGCAAAATAACCAGTTGTATGTAAGAATTTATCAGGTTGTTCGCATTAATAGTCAGGGAACAAGCGTACCAGTTGTAGGACACTGGCAGGAGTGCCCAACCCTTCGTAGATGGTGCCCTATTGGCAATTCGGAAGGTCAATAGCTTTGTTGGTCTTTGCCGTGGACTTGATCACGTTTTGGATCTATAAAAGATGAAACCCATAAAAATTAAAATTACTGGCATGGTTCAAAAATCTTCACAAGAAATATGTTCAGAATTTCTTGACACAGAGCGCTGGTCAAAGTTCAAAGGGTATTCCATCCTGCCTGGCATCAAAAATGCCCACTTTGTTACAAAAACTCCTGACATACTGGGATCACGAATCATAGTGCATAACACAGATGGATCTTCGCACGTTGAAGAAATTATCGAATGGGAACCAGTCAATAAAATTTCGCTCAGATTTCAAGAATTTGATTCACCCTTGAAATACCTGGCAACTCATTTTATCGAAGCCTGGAATTTCCGCAAAATAGAGACGGGCACAGAAGTAACCAGAACGATGTCGATGTTTCCAACAGGTATGGTGGGTTGGTTGATGCTGATCCCAATTTCGCAATTAATGAAAAAGGCTTTTTTAATTAATTCAGTTCAACTAAGTAACAATGGGTAGGATCAGCCATTTTCTGGTGCTATTTTGTTACGAAGCACTGCGTACATCGTTCGAAGTCATCCCATCAGCACACCATTCCTTGAGTAAAATCAAATCAAAACCCGAATAAACGTTCTATCCCTTGCCATAACCACATCAAAATTGTACAATAAAAATATGGACTACCAATTCATGCGCACACTGCTGGTTTTATATGCCTTTGGGGCCGTTGCCCTGACCTTCACTTACCTGCGATATCGGCTTTGCTCTGTTCTGGAATATGCCCTCTGGGGGACAGTGGCGATTGCCCTGCCTGTCCTGGGACCATTTCTTGTGATTGCTGCAAGACCTGGGCCCAGGAAACATTTCAAACATACAGAACCGCTACATCGCAAGCAACACCCCTGAGAGGAGCTAAAATTCTATGAAACAAGACCGTTTTTTGACAGGAATCCTGATCGGAATCGCCGTCCTGGTAGTTGTTGCGCTGGCTATCTTTTTTACACGCAAGGACAACCTCAATTACGTAAGCGAAGATACCCCTGATGGTGTGGTGCAGAATTATGTGGTAGCTCTTCACAAGCGCGATTTTGACAAAGCTTATGGGTACCTGGCCGACTTGCCCAGCAAACCCACCGCTGATTTTTTCCGCCAATCATTTCTAAACCACAATGTGGATCCAACCAATTCTGGTTTGGAGATTGGTAAATCAGAAATCAGCGGCAACACCGCCTCGGTTACACTGGGAGTAATATACAGCCCTAATGATCCCTTCACTAGTGGCTACAGAAATGCTGAATATGCTCAGCTGGTAAAGCAAAACGATGCGTGGAAGATTAAACAACTACCCTATAATTTTTGGTCCTATGATTGGTACCAACCGACTCCGGTGAAATAATATGAAAACAATCCGCCGCCTTTACTTTTACCTGGTAGCACTGATCAGCCTTGAAGTTGTCCTGTGGGGTTTGATCAATCTGTTACGCACAATGTTTTCATCCGGGTTGACCTTCCCCGGAGCCGATACCCTGGCCCAAGCTCTTGCGCTTGTTTTTGTGGGGGTTCCGATATTTGCTGCCCATTGGTTATGGGCACAAAAAGCATCCGCAAAAGACCCGGAAGAACTATCTGCCAGTCTGCGTGCCGTGTTCCTATATGCAGCCTTGTTGATGACACTCATCCCGGTCATACAGAACATTCTCGCGTTCATCAATCGTTCACTGGTGTTGGGTGCCAGTATCGAATCTTCTCGTGCTTTCATCGGCGGCACACAGTCCTGGATCGATAATACGATAGCTATTCTGTTAAACTTGCTGGCTGCCGGTTATTTATTTACTATCCTCAAATCAAACTGGGCGGCACTGAAAGAACCGGAAGGGTTCGCAGATATCCGCAGATTTTATCGGTATATTTGGGTCATGTACGGACTGCTGATGACCATCTTCGGTACGCAGCAAATTATCCGCTTCATGTTTTACCTACCCACCGCGGTGCTTGGCCCTCAAGGAAGGGAAATGTATATCAATGGGCTGGCGCTGATCTTGGTCGGCGCACCAACCTGGGTCTATACCTGGACTCTCTGCCAAAAAGCACTGACTGAGCCTCGTGAACGTAGCTCAAATCTGCGCCTGGTAGTGCTTTACATACTGGCGCTGGCAGGAGTCATGGTAGTCTTGACCACCTCAGCCTTAATCATTAATACCATCCTGTTGCGAGTATTTGGACTGCCTCTTGAATGGCGTGAATTGATCTCGCAGATCGGCACGCCGCTTTCGGTGGGGCTGCCATTTGCGGTAATCTGGGCCTATTATGGCAATTGGCTTAATCGTGAGATTGCAGCCTTTAGCGATGAGATCCAACGCGCATCACTAAAACGTTTTTATCTCTATATTCTCTCCCTGACTGGGCTGGTCGCCACTTTTGTTGGATTGGCACTCTTGATAGATTTCATTATCAACCTTTTGACAGGCAATGCGATCTGGGGCGAAACGCTGCGCCCACAGTTAAGCGGGGCAATCGCCACCCTGTTTGCCGGGCTTCCCCTCTGGCTATCTGCCTGGCGCCCAATGCAAAAAGAGGCTCTGGAAAATGTGGATTTGGGCGACCATGCCCGGCGCTCACTCGTACGTCGGTCCTATCTTTACCTGGCGATCTTCGCCACGGTCATCGGTGGGATGAGCACTGCCATATACCTGGTTTACACAATTCTCTTTGGATTTTTGGATCACCGCAGCAGCAGTTTTTATACTGATGTACTGAACGGATTTCAACTGCTGTCACTTTTTGTCGCATTTCTTATCTATCATTGGACATCTCTACGCCAGGACGGCGATCGCGCCGCAGATGCTCTGGCAGCCCGACAAGCCCGGTTCGCTGTTCTGGTTTTTGAATCCCAAGGAACAGGCTTTGCAGCGCCTATAACGGAAGCCATCAAACGCGCATCCGCTTCCATCCCAGTCGCAACTCAAACAATTGAGCAAGGCGTTCCGGAAGGTGCTGAGATTGTTCAGGCCGTGATCCTACCTTCCAGCCTGGCGCTTAATCCACCAGAAGCGCTCCGTTTATGGCTGAAAGAATATTCTGGTCCCAAACTGGTAGTGCCTGTCGATTTGAAAGATTGGTACTTGCCGGGTGGCTCAATCAAAAATGGACCGAGTGGGACGGCCCAGATCATCCGACAACTGGCAGAAGGACAGGAAGTCCGCATCTCTTCCGGCACACCTGTCTGGCAAGTGACCGCCTATGTTTTTGCGGCTATATTCGGGGTGCAAATTCTCTTTATGCTATTTGCCCTGGGTATTTCAGTAGTGGCGGGTCAATAATTTTTTCAGACCAAAAACATACCCTATTCACACACTAAAATATCCCTGACTGATTAGCCAGGGATATTTTTTTCCAGATACAAGTCTCACTTTGCCTGCAGCAAGTCCCACTTATTCCCGTAAATATCCTGAAATACAACCACGATACCGTAGGGTTCATCGCGTGGCTCTTCGTCAAAAACAACCCCATTGGCTTTCATGCGAGTGTAGTCACGCCAGAAATCATCCGTATGCAGGAATAAAAAGACCCGCCCACCCGCCTGGTTGCCAATATAACTTTCCTGCTCCGGAGAATCCGCCTTTGCCAGAAGCAGACAACTCTCCTGCGAGCCAACAGGCGCAAGTCTAACCCAGCGTTTACCCTGACCCAGATCCGTATCCTCAAGCAGTTCAAAATTGAGTTTGTGTGTATAAAAGTCAATCGCTTCATCGTAGTCACCGACAACCAGGGAAACCTGTGCAATTATTTGTTTCATCATCTCTCTCCAAATAGATATTTTTCGCGAATGAAGTCAACCTCCATTTTACTGTCATAGTCACAGAATAGAAGAAAATAATTATTCAACAGGAGACCGCGATTACTTTTGCAAAAGTACAGTTCAGAATATATTTTCGCAATAAAAATATCATAAATTTCTCATAAAAGGTACGTCCAGCTGCATAATGAAGTAAAATAGATAAAAGTCTCAAAATTTCTAATGCGCAGGAGCAAACAGGATGAAAGTTACCGTATTGCAAGAAAATCTTAGCCGCGGTTTAAATACCGTTTCGCGAGCCGTTTCATCGCGCAGTACATTGCCAGTGCTTTCAAATATCCTGATCGCCACGGATGATGGGCGACTGCGTCTTTCTGCCACAAACCTGGAGCTGGGCATTACCTGCTGGATTGGTGCCAAGATTGAAGAAGAAGGTTCCACCACTGTCCCATCGCGCACCCTGATCGATTTAGTCAGTACCATGCCCGACCCACAGGTCAGCCTGACGCTGGACACTCGTACCCAAACACTCACCCTGCGCTCTGGTTCATCTACCAATGACATCAAAGGCATTGATGCCCAGGAATTTCCTCCGCTGCCCGTACCCGATTTTGACAATGCAATCCAACTCAATATTTCCGATTTTAAAGAGATGATCCAACAGGTTGCTTTTGCATCATCCACAGACGAAGCCCGTCCAGTACTGATGGGTGTTTTGTTAAATGTGGACAAAGACACCGTCACAATGGCTGCTGCGGACGGGTTCAGACTTTCTGTTCGAAAATCCAACCTCTCCAGCCCTATCGCTCAACCAATCAATGCCATCATCCCGGCCCGTGCCCTGCAAGAACTGGCGCGCATAACCCCAGAAGGTGAACAAAGCTTGCAGATGGTCATGCCAAAGGGTCGCGGTCAGGTCATTTTCCGTGTCAAAGACGTGGAATTGATCTCACAACTGATCGATGGGACATTCCCAGACTATCAGCAAATTATTCCCCGGTCTTATAAATCGCGCACTCTGGCACCCACGGCCGCCCTGCTAAAAGCCTGTAAGCAGGCAGAAATTTTTGCCCGCGAAGGCACAAATGTTGTACGATTAAACATCAAGACCAATGGGGGTGACTTACAGCCCAGCGAAGTGGAAATTTCTGCCAACAGTGAAGAAACCGGGTCCAATGAAACCATCGTTGAGGCGACAGTGGATGGCATTCCGCTGCTGATCGCTTTCAATGTCAAATTCCTGCGCGAAGTTTTGGAAGTGATTAAGTCACCAAACGTAGCCATCGAAACATCTGCCTCCAATGCCCCTGGCGTGGTTCGACCGGTGGGTGACGATAATTTTCTGCATGTCATCATGCCAATGCACTTGGGATAACTCCTGAATATTTACTTGCCTGAGTAATATCAAAAGCGCCGGTAAGAATCGGCGCTTTTGATATTACTCACCTTTATGTCAATTCCCTGATGAATGTCTGATCCTTTCAAACATAGTAACCCTGCAAACTATGAGAAGACAGAATTCTCATTTAACCAAAGGTGGTAAGTAATCTTCTTGTAAGAAGATGTAGAATTGAGAACAATCCTTTTGACCGTGCCCCAAATAGGAAACGCATCCATGACTCTGCCCTATCCATCCGTCGATCGTGTACTTAATATCTACCTGGCGTTAACCCAGTATCCAATCCTGGCAACCCGCATCCGTGAAAAAATGCGAACAGCGATGTTCTCACGCGGCATTATCCTGGCAGATGCTTTTGAAGCTGAGGTTTGGAAGAAATCAGTGGAATCCCAGATCCGGGAAGGGCTGCATGACCCATTTGGTGAAGAGAGCTTCGATGTGTGGGAGCAGCGTCGGGAACGAAACCGTGATGCCCTGACGGATTTCTACTTTGCCTATAATTTACCTTACGAAGAATTCGAAAATCTTGTGCGCGAGACGGTTGGAGAACGCGGTGAAGTGCCCAATATGGTCACATTTAATCCCGAGCTTGCCCCGCAGGAAATGCTTTTTGAACAAGCAGAAATGATAGAACGCCTGCCTACCGAAAAGCGAAAACACCTCGACGCACGCTTGCAGGAAATAAAAGTGGTGCTGATCCGTACCATCATCAGTGATCAACTGGCTTATCTAAAAATTGCGCGGCGCTGGTTCACGGTGCAAGATCTAAAAGAAATCAGGCACCACAAAATTGGGTATGGCAAAATTGGAGGGAAAGCCGCCGGCATGATGCTAGCCTACAGAATATTAAGCGAAGTTGCTTCACCGCAGGTAAAAGCCTGCATACGCCTGCCAGAATCATTTTTTCTGGCATCAGACGTTTTTTACACATTTATGTCAGCCAACGGTTTGATTCACTGGAGCGACCAGAAATACAAACCTGAAGATCAGATTCGCGCCGAATATCCAATTATCGTGGAAGAGTTCATACACGGTAAGTTCCCACGTGACATACTTGATCGATTACGCGGAATTCTGGATGAATTCAACGGGCAACCATTTATTTGCCGATCCTCAAGCCTGTTGGAAGATAATTTTGGAACTTCTTTTGCGGGAAAATACGATAGTTTTTTCTGTCCCAACCAGGGTAGCCCAGAAGAAAACCTGAATGCTTTTACCAACGCCATTGCCCGTATTTATGCAAGCGCGCTAAACCCAAATGCCATACTTTACCGCCATCACAAGGGATTGGAAGATTACGACGAGCGTGTTGCCGTACTCATCCAACCCGTTGAAGGCGAAAACTACGGACGCTATTTTCTACCGCATGGCGCCGGAGTTGCCTTCAGTCGTAATCTTTATCGCTGGTCTCCGCAAATCAAACGGGAAGATGGTTTCCTGCGCCTGGTCTGGGGTCTCGGCACTCGCGCAGTGGATACAATCGGCAACGACCACCCGCGCCTGGTAGCGCTCAGCCACCCACTCTTACACCCGGCAGCCTCCACAAAAATGATAAAACTCTATTCTCAACAGTTTGTGGATATGATCGACCTGGAGCAAAACAAGTTGGTCAGCCTGCCCATACAGGAAGTTCTAAACCCCCGTTATCCGGCACTGCGCTACATTGCCCAGGTGGATGAAGGTGATTACTTAACCGCCATCCGCACCAGCACTGCCGATATCAATAGCATGGTGGTCACCTTTGACGAACTTCTCCGGCGCACACCCTTTGCCAGAATTATGCGGGAAGCACTGACCCTGCTGGAACAGGAATATGATTCGCCCGTGGATACAGAATTCACAGTGGAAGTCACCAACCCACAATCGGTACACCCTGGGGTAATGATTTCCCTGCTGCAATGCCGCCCCCAAAGTCACATCATTGATGATGAAGCGGTCAGTATTCCATCTGATCTGGATGAAGACAGGATTATATTTGCCAGCCGCCGTATGGTTCCACACGGAGCGGTTAAGAATGTCCGCTATGTATTATTTGTTACACATGAAGGTTATTTCAACCTGCCATCACAGGCCGACCGGACCCGGTTGGAAAGAACCATAGGCCAGCTAAACACAGCACTAAAAGACCAGGACTATATCTGTGTTGGTCCTGGTCGCTGGGGTACATCCACGCCCGACCTGGGAGTCCATATCGCTTATGCGGATATCTATAATACGCGTGCCCTGATCGAACTTTCCGGGCAGGAAGTGGGGACATCACCAGAGCCCTCATTCGGAACTCATTTCTTTCAGGATATGATGGAAGCGCATATATTTCCACTCGCAATTAACCTGGACGACAAGGATGCCAAATTCAATCATGATTTTTTCTACTCCACGCCCAACCGATTGGAAGAATGGTATGCAAAGATAGATAAAAACCTGCTATCCACCATACGCTTGGTGGATGTAAAAGATTTTGCACCGCACCAACACCTGGTACTTGTAATGGACGATGATGAAGGTCGGGCAGTAGGCTTTCTTGAGGACGATGAGGAGTAAGTATCAGCGGTTGAGCTTATACACAATGAAACGCTTGTTGTGAAAAACATCCGCCAACGGCTGCACCGCTTTACAGGATAGAATTTTTTCTGGAGGGATTTGCCCATTTCCTTCCATTTTTAGATGCAGAACGACGTAATCCCCTTTAAAAAGATCGTCGCACCTGACGGTCATAAAAGCATCCCGCTCCGTAAATAGACGCAGGGCGCGCGGGCGCATAAAAACAATAACACTCTCAGGTGCTGTATTTTCGCGCACATAGGCAAACATCTCCTGGCTATACGAGTCAAAAGGCCCATTAATGGTTCGCCCGCCCGAAGTAACCTTATAAGCGGAATAAGTACTGATCAGCAGAGCGGTTAATAAAATTGCACCCAATAACACATGCACCGATAAATTCGCTCGTACCTGCCACCTGGAATTCAAAAAACCGACAGCCTGCCGCATGCCATCAACAGCGGTAACAAAAAGAATGGGAAGAACCGGGTAAATAAAACGCAATCCCTGCCGTTCTGGCCAAATAATGAAAACCAGGGTGGTCAGGACCGCATAAACATATAAAACAGCATCCCTACGCCAATTTGTAAAAATACTGAAACATAGAAAAAATAGCAAAACAGGGTACAAGACAACCCCAGCCGGAATACCATCAAAAACCCGGGAAGGCAGCCAGAGATAGTAAATAAAATTATCCAACAAGTGCGGCAGACTGAAAAGAGAGAAATGGCTCAGATAAGAACTTTGCCCGCCCGGAAACATAGCTGTTTGCAAACCCAAAAGGACGGCAAAGGTTAAGACGGGCAGACTGGCTTTTTTTATGGCTAGCAGCCAATTGGGCCAATCAACCAACAAAAGAGAAATTAAGAGTGGGGCAAGCAATACCATCCCGTTGGTACGAATAAAAAATGCCGCAAAGATTGAAGCTCCTGCAGCAATTGAAATTATTTTTTTCTCAAGATGAAGAGACTCTATCAGAAATAGGCTAAGGGTGGAAAAAGCGAGGAAGGGAATATCAGAAAGAATCAAATCATTTGCAGCTATCATGGCTGGTGCAAAAGCCAGTAATCCCGTAATAAGGAGCGCATCGCCCTGCCGTAACCGGGTACGTGCCAATAAAAACAGGCAAACAAGGAAACCTGCAAAAAAGATAAGGTTTACCAATTTGAGTGGCAGCGGGCTCAGTCCAAAAGAAGCGTACACCGGAGCCAGCAACAAGGGAAAACCCCAGGGGTATGCGGCCGGACCCGGTGGATAGGATGATGTTTGAACAGTAAAGGAGTTATGAAGCAGGAAATCAGGCATACTCCAGGAGAGAATACTTTTTGCCTGCATCAGATAACCGGCAAAATCATCCAACCATAACTCCCCGCGAGTTAACGTAAAAAAAGCCACCGTTACAGAGGTCAAGACCAGGGAGAAAAGGGGAAAAAACACGCGCTTACTCATAGATTATTATTGAAAATATTTTTTTTATAGGCAAAATTTAAAACTTGACAAGTACCCAGAGTACTCAGCATTCTTTTTTTCCATATTAGACACGAACTTTTGGACTAAGTTTTTGGAATTAATGACAAGAAAGTCCCGAAAAAAAGGTACCTATTTACGGCTCAGTCAAGGATATAAAAATACTCGCCATCCTCGATAAAACGTGGAAAAGCCGGTTCTGCTGACCAAAGATCTACATTCCAAAAGGATAGGCCTGGTTGATCACATTCTGCCTGCAGGATGCCAACAGGCAGTGATCGCAACAGGCAAATGGCAGGAATCACCCTGACCCCTTGAATTGCGCTTTGTGCTTTACGATTTACCAGGTCGACCGACGGTTCACAACCAAAGCGCCATGTTCCCGTCCCATCAGGCAACCTACACCAGCTTTGATCAGCGATCGGATTGAAACCATAGGTATAAGCATCCGCGATCTGACCTGAAGATTTAAAAAGACGGACACTATCTCCACCCGTGCTTAGTAAAATCCCCGTGGTGGAACTAAAAAATGTTTTATGGCCCTGCGGTTCAATCGTAATATTGTCGAGCATATAAGGACTGGAATCACCCGCCTGGTCATCCAGACTCCAGCCTGTGATGAGCGCAGGACGGCGTCCGAGGTTGATTATCTCGATAAACTCATCGTCCGTATTGACCTCTCCATCCCCGTTCCAATCAAAACGAGGCTGTACCAAAAACTCATTAATCACAACTACAACCGGTTGCGTTGCGTATGGATTGATCGTTGGCGTGAGACTCTTCTTGGGAGTGGGAGTCCGCGTCGGAGTGCGGTACGGGACATACGGAGTAATGGTACGAGTTGGGGTGTAAGTGGCAGTCGGTTTAATGCCGTCAGCCCAGTTCTTTTGTCCCGGCGTGCCACAAATTTGATTGCCGTACATATCATGTCCATTACCTGCCACACCACCAATATTGGTGAGCCAGGATCCCCATTTGTCAAGCAGCTTATCCCCGCCCCGTTCCATAGAACATTTTCGGTCATAAGACGAATACCCGGCCGGCCACATTCCATTCATGCTATTTGCGGTATCAACCGTTCTCCCCTTCGGATCAAGCAGAACAAGAGAATCGCCACTGTCACTTAACTGCCTGCTGCTTACATAAAAATGGTCAGGACTTATCGTTATATCGGAAAAAGGAATAGTTGTATCGTAGATTGAGGATTTGCGAGCAAGCAAATAATAATCCCCTGCCTTAATTTCGCCATGTAAAGCAACATCAAGCTCTTTGTACTTTGAACGCAATTTCCAACCCTCCAGTGAAATACTTGTTTTGCCTGGGTTGTGTAATTCGATCCATTCCGAACCGTCATTGGCCAGCGTTCCCATCCAGGCCACCTCGTTGATTATCACCGTTCGAGCAGGGTATGCTTTAGGTGTGGCAGTAGCAGTCGGGTTATAGCCTGCAGCCCAGTTCTTTTTTCCCGGGGTGCCACAAATAGCATTGTTATATATATCACGTCCATTACCTGCCACCCCACCAATGTTGGTAAACCAGGATCCCCCTTTGTCAAGAAGATTATCCCCGCCTCGTTCCATCGAACATTTTCGGTCATAGGTCGATATCCCGGCCGGCCACATTCCATTCATGCTATTGGCGGTATCGATCTGTCTCCCCTTCGGATCAAGCAGAACAAGAAAATCGCCACTGTCACTTAACGGCCTGCCTACATAATAAAGCAGGTTAGGCGTTATATCAGAAAAAGGACCGGTGGTATCCGTAATCCAGGATTTGCGAGCGAGCAAATAATATCCATCTGCCTTAATTTCGCCATGCAATTCAACATTAAGATCTTTGTACTTTGAACGCAGTTTCCAACCTTCCAAAGAAATACTGGTCTTCCCGGGGTTATGTAATTCAATCCATTCAGAATCGGCATTGGCCAGCGTTCCCATCCAGGCCACTTCGTTGATGATCACCCCTCTAGCAGGGTAAGATGTGGCTGCTGGTGTTTTGGTACGGCTCGGGGTAGGTGTTCGTGTCAATTCAAGCAGGGTGGTAGGTGTTAACGTAGCAGTGGATATTGGAGTTGGGGTTCTAGTATGGGTAGGAGTAAATGTTAACGTTGGCGTTTTAGCAATCGCAGTTTTTGTGCCAGCGATTGATGTTTGCGTAAGTGAATTTGCTATTTCAGTAAGTGCAATGTCTGTGCCAGCAATTGATGTTTGTGTTTCTGCATCAGTATATACAGGTCGGGCTACAACAGACTGATGCATTCCAGCGAGAATCGCACAGAATCCAAATACGAACAGCACGGAAAACACGCGACGCAGAAATATTCTTGTACTCATTGAGTAATTCGAAAAGAAATTCAACCAACCTGCCTGTCTTGCAAATATTTCAAACACAAATAGCCGAGAAGGATGATCCCGGCAATCAGACCGATGATATCCACTTAGTCAAGCTAACGAGGTTCAACCACCAATTTAATAGCAGTGCGCACCTTGGTATCAATTTCTACATCCACAAATTCAGGCACGCAGACCACATTAATGCCATCTCCATTCAGATAGCCTTTCGCCAACACAAGTGCTTTCACGGCCTGGTTTACAGCGCCAGCACCAATCGCCTGTACTTCAGCGTGTTTGTGCTCACGAATTACACCCGCAATCGCCCCAGCCACAGCGGAAGTACGGGAGTTCGCAGAAACCTTGATGATATCCATGGGTATGCTCCCTATCATTTTTAAAGAGGGGTTAGCTATCATTCAAGATGATTGTACAAGATTATGAAGGGCAATTCAAGCTACATTATTATCTTTATTATAAATGGATATATAAATAGTATTCGCAGTAGGGCCTGTGGATATGTGGATAACTTTTATTTTATCCTGTCTGTGGCTTCCACGTTAGCCGGAACCCCATGGATGGTGGCTAAAACTGAATTTATTGGGCATCCCAATTGTGGAGGAATTCTAATTACCCGGCAAAGGTTTTCCACATTTTTTACACAAAACTATAAATTGGGACTTCAGAAAACTACCCCCCATATATGGGGGTGTCTTTTTTCTTATAAATAGAAAAAATGAGCAGTTTGTCCACAGGGTGAGTCAGTTATCCACAGTTTTTAGGGAGTTATCCACAGTTTTGTTGTAAAAAAGAATATTATCTTTGTGCGTATAACCCATATATGGTGGTGTTATTTTAGTCCGTTATCCACTTCGAGCTGTTCCAGAATTTCTTCCAGGCTATCAAGAAAGTTGTCCAATGCTTGTAAGCGTTCGGTTCGGGCCGCCGCGCTCAGACCCAGTTCTGAGCAAACGGCATCCCACGAATTATTTTGTTCTTCGGTAAATGTGCCATTTTCAGCGGCTAGTGCCCAGGTGTAAAGCATGGGCCATAGGGCTGCGCGTGGAAGATCGCTGTTGAGCTGTGCCTCGATGGTTGTTTTGTAATAAGATAACCTGGCAGCGTGCAGACGTAAATCCGAAGGCGAGCTTGCTGCGGCCTTGAAACCACTTTCCCAGGCAGGAATCCATTGACGAATGGTGTCCGCGGTTGCGTTTCGGGAGATGCAGGTAAATAGTGTCTGTATCATATCTTCCAGTTCCAGCTTTTTGGCTCGTGTCGGGAATTCCGCCAACAGGCTGCGTTCGGGAATTGGTGCGCCGTTCAGGCTGACGAGCGCATTGGCTGCATTATAGGCAATCGAAAGTAGCTTGAAGGGACTCGTAGTTTCCGGGTCCAGTTGGGTTTCCAGCCAGGCATCACGTGCAGGAGTCTCAAAGCTGCGCGATCGCTTTAAAATGTTGGCAGGGTCCTCAAATTGTGAGCGAACAATGGATTGTGTATACTCGAAGAATCGCCCTTTTTGGTACATCAACTGCGGATCCCACATTGTCCAACCTCTCCACCCGTCACCTCTGAGTTCTCGTGGCTGAGAGTAGAGGCTTACATCTTCATATAGGATATCCAGATGGTAGTCATTTGAAAGCTTTATGATCTCCCTATCACGCGGTAATTCTCCATTGTGTAAAACCAGTAAGTCTACATCCGCGGCGCTTTCGATCATCACGTGCTCCGGTCGCAAAGAGCCGGTTAGAAAAACGGCGGTTACATTAGGGTCATGCGCAAAACGTTTTTCAATGGTGTCTTTGGTAAGTTTTAATAGGGCATCCCGGCTTATGTGCATCTCAATCTCCATCCAATAAAGTAGGCTGATAAGGTGAAATACCCAACGCCTCACGAATGCGGTTTTCGATCAGTTTAAGATGTTCTGGTATACGGACAAAATCCAAGGGGTTGCTATCGATTACCAGGTAAGGGCTTTTTGTAGTAGAGAAAAAATCATCATAGGCATCTACTAATTCGGCAATATAGCTGCGTTCCATTGTGCGCTCATAAAAACGATCGCGCTGGGCGATGCGGGTCATGAGTGTGTTTACGCTGGCTGATAGGTAGATGGTCAGGTCAGGTAGAGGGATTTTTTCCGCCAGGGCTTCGTGGACACGGTGGTACATACTCAACTCATCACCGTGTAAATTTATCCGCGCAAACAGAGAATCTTTTGCGAAAGTGTAATCTGCAATTAATGTCTTGCCCTGACCAAGTAGGGCTGGCACAGTACTGTTTTGCTGCCGGTAGCGGCTCAGTAGGAAAAAAATTTGTGTTTGGAAAGCATAACGTGCCCGGTCTCCATAAAAATCAGAGAGAAAGGGGTTTTCTTCAAATACTTCCAATAACAAATCCGAATGTTGAAAACCCGGCTGAAGCAGGCGCGCCAGAGTCGTTTTTCCGACACCTATTACGCCCTCAATGGCAATATACATGGGCGATTCTCCAAAGAGTTGATGATTAAGGATACCATAAATCAGCCCTTGAAAACCGTACCGCAGGTAACATGCCGCGCTCTGTCTTTGATGATAAAGTGAAAAAAAGTAAAGCAATCTTTTCTTTCTCGAGTTTCTAACAAAGTCTGGTTGGATGTTGTTTTCTAGTGTGGGATAAATTGAAACAGGATGTGATGGAAGAAAGTCCTATGCAGTTAGGGCATTTTTAAAGGCTGATCCAGATGAGGTAGTGTTGGGTTCATCGGGGCCGTACCAGGCTAAATGATTAAAGCAGTCGTATAATACCGGCATGTCTTTTTACGAGAGCCTGGTTTACGCACGCAAGAACCGGATTTATGGGCGTCTGGCGTATTTTTTATTAAAAATGCTTGGAGCCGAAATCCCAATTTCGGTGAAAATTGGACCCGGATTTAATCTGCATCACGGTGGCGTAGGCGTTGTCATTCATCCCAAAACGGTTATTGGCGCCAATGTTGGTATTTATCCAGGTGTTACCCTGGGGCGTGCGGATGTTTACCGCCCGGCAGGCCAATCGTCTTTTTTGGGCATAGAAGTCGGTGACGATGTTATCCTGGGTGCCGGTGCCAAAGTGATGTGCGAACGCGGCATCTTGCGCATTGGTCGTGGAACGGTTGTGGGAGCCAATGCTGTGTTGTTGGATTCTACAGGTGAAAACGAGATATGGGCTGGAGTACCGGCGCGCAAGGTCGGAATTAGAAATGAAAACTGAACATTTCCTTTTTGGTAAAAATTATGGCTGAGCGAATTTGCGTTGTTCCCCGCGTTAATGGTGTTGGAGGGATGGTATCCTTTCTTCATAAATTTTCAGAGGGAGCTCTGGCTCGAGGTGTCCAGGTAACCAATGACTTGATGGATACCCCGTACTCAGCGATCCTGGTGATTGGTGGGTCGCGTGATCTTCTACCGTTGCAACGCAATCATCAGCGCGGAATACGGGTGGTTCAGCGCCTGGATGGACTGAATTGGATCCATCGTATCCGCCCCATTTCTTTTAAGCATTCATTGCGAGCAGAATATGGCAACCTGTTGCTCTCTCTGATCCGTCGTTTTCTCGCCGATCGTATTATCTACCAGTCTCATTTTTCACATTGGTGGTGGAATCAAAAATTTGGGAAGCTTGAACGTCCGTTTTCGGTCATCCATAACGGAGTAGATCTGGCAACTTATGCACCCGGTGCGATTCGGTCGGTTAACCCATCCGTTTACCGGCTGTTGGTTGTGGAGGGTAATTTGGGGGGCGGATATGAGAATGGATTGGAAAATGCAGTGCGTCTGGCAGAGGGACTGGCCGCACGCGACTGGCCGATGGAAGTACAAATTGTTGGCGAGGTCAGCCAGGTATTAAAAGCGGAATGGATAGCTAAAAGTAAAGTTCCTCTGCTCTGGAGTGGATTGGTTCGCCGTGAGCAAATACCGGATATCGATCGTGCTGCGCATTTGCTTTTCTCTGCCGATGTACACCCGGCCTGTCCCAACGCAGTGGTGGAAGCCCTGGCTTGTGGTTTGCCGGTGGTAGCCTTTGATACGGGATCACTGACCGAGCTGGTCAGTCCGGAGGTTGGTTATGTGGGTGCGTACGGGAGCGATTCTTGGAAATTACAAACGCCGGATGGCAATGGATTGGTTTTAGGCGCGGAGTCGATCTTGAAAAATTGGACAAAATTCAGCAGGGCGGCCCGGCAGCGCGCCGAGAATATGTTTGGATTGGAAAATATGCTGGATAAATACCTGGAGGTTTTGTTGGGATGAACTCTGATGAAAATGAAATTGTTGAGTTTTTACATAAGCACTTGCTTTCGGTCCAGGAAAATGATATTCCGACCTATCACGAGACGACCCATGCTGACCTGACCCTTTATGAATGGTGGGTAACCCCTCAGAGACTGGATGGACTGCCTTTTCATGAGTTTATGATGGAGGCCAATGCCAGACGAGGTACTGTTTTTGGTGCAGAGGGTGAAGCCGCACCCACCCGCTTCGACCTGGCGAACCTTAAGATTCAGCATTATGGCGATACGGCCATTGCCAGCTACACCTTGCTGGTCAGTACCGCTGGTAGTCAGGGTGTAAGGGTTGCCAGTCATAACGAAAGCCGGGTGATTGTCAAATTTGACGGAAAATGGAAAGTGGTGCATGTGCACAAGTCCCCAGCCTATTCTGTGCCACATATTGACCCGCACGCATGAAAAATACATTTATCAAACTGGCTTCATGGATTGCCCGCAGCTTGCCCTTGTCATTTAAGCAGGCACTCTATCGTTTTCCTCCACTGGCGGGTCTAATTCGTAGTTCCATAAATGCTGCTGTGGACGAAGGGCTGACGGTTATTTCTGTTGCGGCGGGAGATTTGAAAGGGTACCGGGTTTTGCTTAATCTGAAGACCGAGAAAAGCCGCTGGCTCGGAACTTATGAACCGGAACTTCAGGCGGCTCTGCGTGATTTTCTAAAACCCGGCTGGACTATCTATGATGTGGGCTCCAATATTGGCTATGTGACGCTTATGTTGGCTCATAATGTTGGGGCACAGGGACGGGTCTTTGCTTTTGAAGCCTTGCCTGAGAATGTGGAGCGAACCAGGAAAAATATCGAGTTGAATAACCTGGGAAATGTCAGCGTACTATCCGCGGCGGTACTGGATAAATCTGAGCCAGTCACATTTTTTGTCCACGCTTCGGTCGGGATGGGTAAGGCTGCTGGTTCGGCTGGAAGACGGGAAGAAAACTATAAGGCACAGATTCAGGTTCCCGGTTTAGCGCTGGATGATTTTGTTTTTGTGCAGGGCAATCCGGCTCCGAATGCCGTAAAAATGGATATTGAAGGCGGCGAGGTTCTGGCGCTGCCGGGGATGCAACGAGTACTGCAGGAATTTCACCCGCTCATGTTGCTGGAATTACACGGACCGGAATCTGAAAAGGTAGCCTGGGAGATTTTGAGTGCGGCCGGGTATACCCTGCGCGCAATGGAAAATGGCTACCCAGTCATATCCTCCCCTCAAAGCCTGGGCTGGAAGGCTTACCTGATTGCTATATACGAAGATCACCAATGATGCCCGCCCGGTTCAGTGCCCGCCTTGGGCTTGTTCAACGCGTTATCCCCCTTTATCGAGCTCCTTTTTTTGAAATGCTGGCGGGGCGTTGTGATGGTTTTTCTTTGTTTGCCGGACAACCTCGACCAGATGAGGCGATCTCCACAGCGAGTATTCTGACGACCAGCTCCATGGATGGACATAGCGCCCAGCTTGTGCAAGCCCATAACCTGCACTTTCTAACCACTTCCAGTCCCTTTTATTTTTGTTATCAGAGCGGTTTAACCAATTGGTTGGAAAATTGGAACCCGGTAGGCCTGATTTTTGAGGCTAATTTTCGCTATCTTTCATCCCCCGCGGGTGTGGGATGGATGAAGCAGCGCCGGCGACCTGTTCTTGGCTGGGGGCTGGGCGCGCCATTGGATCGAGGGCTTCTTTCCGGGTTGCGTCTGCGTTTTTTACAGAAGTTTGATGCTATTATCGCCTATTCGCAGCGCGGCGCTGAACAATATGCGGATTGTGGAATTCCTGTGGATAAAATTTTTGTTGCACCCAATGCGGTTGCGTCAGCGCCAGTGCAGGCCTTACCCCAAAGAGCGAATGTTTTCTCGCCCCGCCCCGTACTGCTCTTTGTGGGACGGCTTCAGGCGCGCAAGCGTATCCCTGCACTGTTAAAGGCGTGTGCATTGCTGCCAGTAACCCTTCATCCACGTTTGATCATCGTCGGGGATGGGCCGGAAGCGGATGGGTTACACGCTCTTGCAAAAGAGATCTACCCGCAGACAGAATTTGTGGGAGAGAAACATGGCGCGGAGTTGGATGAATATTTTCTAGCATCTGATTTGTTTGTGCTGCCGGGTACGGGGGGGTTGGCGGTTCAACAGGCCATGTCCTGGGGTCTGCCCGTGATCGTTGCCCAGGGCGATGGCACCCAGGATGATCTGGTGCGTGCAGCTAATGGCTGGCAGATCCCGGTGGGTGATGATGACGCCCTGGCTTCCACGCTGCGTGAGGCACTCTCGGATGTCTCCCGGCTGCGGGAAATGGGAGCAGAATCATACCGGATCGTAGCACAGGAAATAAACCTGGAAAAAATGGTGGATGTTTTTGTGAATGCACTTAATACTGTAAGTTGATTTTAGAGGGAACCCGATGACTGATTCCACTGAATTAATATTCAAAATTGACCAGGCAATGCAGGCAGCCAGCCTTGAATTGATAGATTTTTTACAAAGCCTGGTACAGACCCCCAGTTTGCCCGACCATGAACACGCTGTTCAGGAAAAGGTTGCCAAAAAGCTGCAATCCCTGGGGCTGGAGGTGACCATACTACCTTCGCTTTTTGAAGAGCTGCGCCAGCACCCTGCCTTTGGGGATGACGGCTTTTCACCCGATCAGCGCATCAACGTGTTGGGACGTTGGAAAGGAACGCAACGTGGGCAGGGTCAATCGCTGATCCTGAATGGTCACGTGGATGTGGTGCCACCCGGCGATCCTGACCTGTGGAGTGATTCACCCTGGAGTGGCATGATTCGAGACGGGCGTCTTTATGGGCGCGGTGCTTGTGATATGAAAGCTGGATTGTGTGCGGGTATATTGGCGGTGGATGTGCTTCAGCGGCTTGGGTTTAGTCCTGCCCGGGATGTGTTGATTGAGAGCGTGATAGGAGAAGAAACAGGCGGGGTCGGTACGCTGACCACGATATTGAAAGGATTTACTGCTGCGGCTGCAGTTTTACTGGAGCCAACCCATTTGGAGATCTGTCCGGTGCAATCGGGTGCGCTTACTTTCCGTCTGACCGTGCCAGGCAAGGCTGCCCATGCGGCCATGAAACCGGAAGGGGTCAGTGCAATCGAAAAGTTTATGCTGTTTCTAAAAGCCATTAATCAACTTGAGGTTGAGCGGCATAAAGGCTTCAACCACCCATTGTATGATGATCCTCAGAACATTGCACCGATCAATATCGGCACGGTGCGAGCGGGAGAATGGCACTCCACGGTTCCCAACGAATTGGTGGCAGAAGGACGCATGGGTGTTCTGCCAGGAGAAGCGAATGCCGATGCAAGGGCTGCTTTGCAAGCCGTTATCTCACGTGTTGCCCAGGCTGATCCCTGGCTGGCAGTGCATCCTCCACGTTTGGATTGGTTCGAGGGACAGTTTGAGTCGGCCGAAACGCCACTGGATCACCCCCTGATCGGTTGCCTGAGTGCTGCGCACCACTCGGTCAGAGGTGAGAAGCCGGTGCTGCGGGGTGTTACCTATGGATCGGATATGCGCCTGTTTATCAATCATGCACATATTGCAGCCACCCATTACGGGCCGGGCGATGCTCACCTAGCGCACGCTGTCAACGAATCGGTTGAGGTGGATGAAGTTTTGACCGCCACACGTGTGATTGCCCTCCTTATCACCAATTGGTGCGGGGGAAACTTTCTGGAATAATTAACCTATTGAATAGATTTATTTGTATAATTTAGTCAAGTTAATGATCTGCGACTGGATGGTTGTCCATCTGGCTTTTGAGTCAGGTGGGAACCAGGATATCCGGCTGAATTAGCCTTGACAAACTATTTATTGCACTGCATAATAACGACTTGCCGAGTCGCATATAAAGACTGGTAAAATGAAGCATTATGAAATTGGCTGGGTTAGACTATTTTCATTTCAACGTTCTATTTTATAGAGGAGAAAATTATGTCACAAAACAAAAAATTACTGTGGCTGTTCAGTGTAATGCTGCTGGTCAGCCTGTTGCTTTCGGCTTGTGGTGCCGCCGCCCCGGCTGCGCCAACCGGCGGCACCCTGCGCTGGAGTCTCGAAGGTATTAATGAGCTCCCGGCTCTCGACCCGCCGCTAGCTGGTGCTTCGCAGTCTGTAGGGGTTATCAGCCTGGTATTTGAAGGTCTGGTACGCCTGGACAGTGACCTGAATATTCAACCTGCTGGTGCCGAATCCTGGGATATCAAGGACGGTGGCAAGACCTTTGTTTTCCATATTCGCAAGGGTTTGAAGTTCGCCAATGGTGACCCGGTCAGCGCCGAAGATTTTGCTTATTCACTTAACCGCGCCTTCAGCCCGGATTTTGCCAATGGTAACGCCGGTTACTATCTCTCGAATATTGTCGGTTCTACTGATGTGACTGAAGGTAAAGCCACCAGCGTAGCTGGTGTCAAAGTGATTGATGCCCAAACCCTGGAAATCGATCTGAAGACCCCTTCGGTTTACTTCCTGTACCAGCTTACTTTCCCGGCTTCATTTGTAGTTTCCAAGAAGGCCGTGGATGCCAGCCCAGCAAAATGGACCGATACAGCTTTTGGTACCGGCCCGTTCATGGTCAAGGAATGGAAGCACAACCAATCGGTAACTCTGGTCCCTAATCCCAATTACTGGTTGGGCAAAGTGCAGCTTCAGCAGATTGACATGCCTTTCATTCAGGATCCTGCCACTGCGCTCAAGCTGTATCAGACTGGTGAGTTGGACATCATGGGAACCTACAACTTCCCGACCGATCAGATATCTGCTGTTTCCAGCGGCGCTGATTTCAAGCAGGTTAATCAGTTCTTTGTAGCCTATATTGGCTTCAACAATGCCAAGCCACCGTTCAATGACGTACGTGTGCGCCAGGCATTTGCCAAGGCAGTCGACAAGGCCACCCTGATCAATAAGGTGTTGGAAGCCGCTGTTGTCCAGGCCGATACGATCATTCCACCCGGTATGCCAGGTTACAGCCAGAGCGCCGGCAAGATTCAGGAACTCAATGCAGCCGACGCCAAAAAACTGCTGGCAGATGCCGGTTTTGCGGATGGCAAGGGCTTCCCAAAAGTTGCTCTTTCAATCAATAACCAGGATCCAAATTTTCCCAAGATCGCAGCTGCTTTACAGCAGATGTGGAAGGAAACCCTGGGCGTGGATGTGGAGATCAATACTGAAGAACTGGCCAAGTTTAACGATGATCTGACCGCTACCGCTAATAACCCGGCGGATCCCGCTGCCCTCAACTTTTATATCAGCGTCTGGGGTGCAGATTATCCCGATCCTCAGAACTTTGTTTCCCAACAGCTGCGGACAGACGTAGGCAATAACAACGGTCACTATTCCAACGTCGAGTTTGATAAGTTGGTTGACCAGGCCGATGTTGAAACTGATCAGACCAAACGCCTCGGACAGTACAAACAAGCTGAAGTGATTGCTTTGACTGAAGTTGGTTGGCTGCCCCTGTATTATGGAAAGGCTAATTTGCTGATCCGCTCCACCGTAAATGGATTGGTTGTGACCCCTCAGGGTTTATTCGCCAAGGGTGATTGGACCAAGGTTACCGTCGGAAAATAAACGCATAATCCGAAATTGAAGAATTACTAGTTCTAATGTTTTTTGTGGTCATCGTTTACAGCCAGACATGGAGGTTGCAAC
>CAYWXS010000013.1:10490-85139 GCA_964462245.1 uncultured Anaerolinea sp. | reverse complement strand
TGCAGGTCTCTGGAACTTTCTTCTGATCTGATGTTATTTAGGAACAGCCCTAATGATCAATGAGATCATCCCGATGGTCGATTCAACTTACCGGACGATTGCAGAACAGCCGCAGCGGGCTATAGCAGGTTTTTCGATGGGTAGTCATCAGGCCTTGCAGGTTGGGTTGGCTCACCTGGATGTTTTCTCCCATATTGGTGCCTTCAGCCCTGCACCGAATCTCGATTTTGATGTCAATACCTATTACGGCGGTGTGCTGGCCGAAGTCGATGAGTTCAATCGAAATGTCAGCTTATTTTTCTATGGCGTAGGCACAGCGGAACGAAATATTCAGGCCTCCGGTAAAAATATTGTCGAAAAACTGCACAAGGCCGGTATTGGGATTGTTTACCGCGAATGGCCCGGACTTTCGCATGAATGGCGTCTGTGGCGTCGCTGTTTACATGCCTATGCCCAGTTACTTTTTCATTAACCTTTTTGCTGGATAAGCGCGACTGGCAACAGGTATTTCTAGATTTTCAATTTGAAAGGTTCATCAGATTATGAGTGAGCAATATTTTCCAGTGAAAAGTTCATTTGCCCAGATCGAAAAAAAGAATAGTTGGAATGGAATTCAGGGTATGTTGTATGAGCCTTCCGAGCCGACCGAAAAGCGCCAGGTTGCTATTATCGTGATGCATTCCGATGTGGATTACCTGGCACACCCGACGGCCATTGAGTTGGCCAAACGTGGTTACCGCACCCTGGGTACAGCCGTCAGTGATCGTGACAATCCCCTGGACGAGAAGCTGCTGGACGTCCAGGCTGCAAGAGATTATTTACGAAAAATTCCCGGGGTACGAAAAGTGATCACGCTTGGACACAGCGGTGGTGCAACCTTGATGAGCGCTTTCCAGAACGCAGCCGAAAACGGTGTACAGGCTCTCCAGGGGTCTGAAAAGCTTATTCCGTGCTCTGATCTGGGCGAACTTTCCCCGGCAGATGGCGTTATGTTACTCGATTCAAATTATGGCAATGGCGCAATGACCTTGCTCAGTCTGGACCCGGCCGTGACCTGTGAGGATAGCGGAAAAAAAGTAAATTCGGAATTTGATCTGTTCGACCCTGCCAATGGTTATGATCCAAAAGGTTCAACATACACTGATGAATTTATCCGCAAATACCAACAAGCCCAGGGAGCAAGAAACAACCGCTTGATTGATGCTGCACTGGAGCGGTTGTATGCCCTTGAGAGCGGTAGAGGAAATTATTCTGATGATGAGCCTTTCATCGTACCCGGCGCAGCCCAGTATGCTTTTAACAATAAACTATTTCCGCAGGACACCCGGCTGTTGTCGCGTACGCACAACGCCTGGCCGCTGCTGCACGCTGATGGTTCCGTTACCAACCAGATTATTCCGTGTGTGCGCCTGGCAAAAAACAACAGATCTTTTACCGACCTGTACCGCTCGGGCTCGATCAGGTCCACCGTTCGCACATATCTCAACTCGTCAGCAGTCCGGACAACCGACCAATATGGCTATAACGAAGACTCCCTGTTCGGGATCGACTGGTTATCCAGTTATAACTGTACACCTGGCAACATCACGGGTGTATCAGCCCCATTGTTGATGATGGGGATGACTGGGGGCTATGAATTCCTGGCATCCGAGATCGTTCATGAAAACGCGATGAAGTGTCAAGACAAAACCATCGCATTCGTGGAAGGCGCTACCCATAATTTTGAAACAGCCAGGGAATGTGAAGCTTATCCTGGTCAATTCGGAGACACCATGAAAACCATGTGTGACTATATTGACATGTGGTTAAGCCAGAAAGGCCGATTCATCGATTGAATTGTTGTTCAAACGTGAAAACCGTCAATGGGATTTTTCCCTCAAGAAAGTCACCAAAAGATATCCGTAATGAGTAAGGAGGTTGCTTATAAGTAAAACTGCTTTTATTATTCTCATCATCCAATTTTACAATCCTTTGGACTTAGCAAAAAAAACGGAGAGAAAAAAATGAAAAACAAGTTTTCAGTATTGATTGTTTTGCTTACGATTGCATCCCTGATGCTTTCAGCCTGCGGCAGTAGTGCCGCCCCCACTACAGCACCGGCTGCTCCAGTTGCCCCGGCTGCCACCGCAGTCCCTGTCGTTGCAGCAACTGAAGCCCCTGCCGCAGTAGCTACCGTAGCCCCTGCTGCCCCGGCCGTAGTTAAAACAACTGATGATGTCGATCAGCGCTTTCCAAAGATCACGATCGCCATCAATCAGGATCCTGGGGATTTGAAACCCTTTGGTGTCAATTTTGGGGCTAAACCGTACATCCTTCAAAATTTCTATGAATTCCTCTTTGACATGGATAATAACGACTACAAGCCTGTTCTTGCCAAAGGTTTTACCAAGGTCGATGATTTGCACTATGACGTTCAACTTTATGACAATATTTACGACTCTGCTGGCAATCACATCACCGCAGATGATGTTATCTTTTCAACCGCAAAATTAGTAGAAGCTGGTTTCAACTTCAAATGGTATATGGTCGGAGACATCAAGAAGATTGATGATTTCACCGTTGAATATACATGGACCAAGCCCATTACTGACGTAGGCGAGCTCGAATTCCCCTGGTGCCGTACCGCCATCTTCTCACAGAAGGCTTATGAATCCGGCAACTTCGCTACTGCGCCTGTCGGTACCGGTCCATATACTGTCAAAGAATTTACAAGTGGTTCAAAGATCATCCTGGAAGCCAATGATAAGTACTGGCAGACAGACAAATCCCTGGTTACCAAACGACATCAGGCAAGCGTCCAGGCAATCGAATACGATATCATCGCTGAAAATTCACAAAATGTGATAGCCCTTCAGACCGGTGCAGTCGATTATTCAGAATATGTTCCGAATGAAAACCTGGCGGATTTCCAGGCTGGTGGTAAATACGCTGATAAGTACAATACTGAAGTTGCTTCGGGTAGTTATGTTTATGCCCTCAACCTGAACCAGAGTGAGGGTCACCCAGGTGCCGACCTTAACTTCAGACTGGCTGTATACTATGCCATCGACAATGATGCGATTGCTACAGCGCTCAAAGGCACGATCATTGGTTCAAAAGCTTTCGGAACTCCTCACTTCGCCGATTATGTGACGTCTTGGGATACTACACCCAGCTACGTCAATACATTTGATGCTGCAAAAGCCCAGGAACTGCTCAAGAAGACGACTTATAGTGGGCAGAAGCTGATTTTGACTACCCCGCAAGACGAGAATAGCCAAACGATGGCAACAGTAATCCAGGCCTTCCTGTTGAATGTTGGTATCAATACCGAAATCAAGATACTGGATCAGGCTGCACAGCAGACCATCGATACAACCGCAGACGGTTATGATATCAAGATTTTCGGTATGGGCGGTGGTTCGCTCATCGGCGAATGGAACCGGGTCATGAATAACAAGGAGCTGGGCAAAGATTATAGTGTCGGATTTGTGAAGGATCCCGAGCTGCAGCGTCTGTTTGAAGTTGCCAACGCCATTCAAACCAGCAATCCGGAAAGCATGACTGCGCTGCAAAATTATGTCATTGAGCATGGTTACTTTTACGCGATTGGTGCCCCACGCATCAACATGGTCTATACAAAAAGTATCGCCAAGACTTTCCTGAGAGAAAACGAGTTCCTTCTCCCTGGAGCCTGCACATACATCCTGCCGTAAGCGATCTGTAAGGATCAACGACCAGGGTCAGGTTCGGCCTGATAGACAGTAGATGATGTGCAGTATCATTAGAAAGCTTCTTCTTTTTCATCGGAATTCCCATGAGCAGGAGAAATGAGTGATACTGCACATTTTTTCAAAATAAGTTTGCAATAAATGAGCCGCTGTGTACTAAGTAAAGACAAAGAACTACGGCAGCCGGAACCATTTTCCCACAGTCGATTTTTATAGATTCAAAACTGAACGTGAACAATCTTTCGCACTCCTTTTGTCATAGTAATTTTCAGGTAACCCATCCAGGCTAGTCTGAGCCTGTCGTGGTGATGAACAGACTTGGAGGATTTTTCCATGGAAAAATACATATTAAAGCGCATCCTGTGGATGGTTGTCACCCTGTTGGCAACTGCCTTTATAATTTTTACGATCCTGTATTTCACTCCCGGCGATCCGGCCAGAGTCATGGCACCCGGTGCGAGTGAAGCGGATATTCAGGTACTGCGGCACCAGTTGGGGTTGGATCGCTCTTATTTGGTTCAGTTGGGAGATTTTCTATACAAGAGTTTTATCAAACTCGATTTTGGCAATTCTTACGTTTACAAAGTCCCGGTTTTTCAAGAAATGGGAAACCGCTTGCCCCGCACCTTGATTATTGGCCTTTCTGCCATGCTGCTCAACCTTACTTTCGGTATTTCACTGGGTATCTTTGCCGGAACCCATGAAGGCAAGTGGCAGGATTCTGCCACCATGGCGATCGCGATGGTATTTGTCTCTGCCCCCGATTTTTGGGTGGCGCTTATGATGATTGTCCTGTTTGCTGCGAAGCTTGGCTGGTTGCCAGCTTTTGGTATTGGTGGGCCCGAGTATTACATCATGCCGATCATCTGCGCTTCGCTGGGCGGCATTGCCGTGAATGCCCGCCAAACGCGCTCCAGTATTCTGGAAGTGTTCCGCGAAGATTTTGTAACCACGGCTCGGTCCAAAGGACAATCAGAAGATGTCGTCGTCCGCAAGCACATGCTGCCCAATGCGTTGATGCCGATTATCACCAGCGTTGGAATCGGCTTTTCCCGAATTGTTGCCGGTTCGGCTGTCATCGAGAATGTCTTTTCCATTCCCGGTGTCGGTTTGTACATGCTGAGCGCGATTAATAATCGTGATTACCCGGCTATTCGAGGCAGCGTTTTATTTTTTGCAGCCTTCACGGCAGTTGCTATGCTGCTGGTTGATCTTGTCTACTCTTTTGTTGATCCTCGTATCAAAGCCCAATATTCCAGCAGAAGGTAGGTCTCAGAAATGAAAACCACTCTTTCCGGTAATACGGACATTAAGCCACTAAAGGTTGAAAAGACCTCTTTGTTTTTCGAAACATTGCAGCGTATGGTCAAAGGGCCGGCTGCCAAGGTGGGCACTGCCTTATTTGTTTTGATTGTGCTTGCCTGTCTATTCGCTCCACTGATCGCACCGTATGGTGCCAATGAAATGGATCTCAAAAATATGTTTGCATCTCCCAGTTCGATCCATTGGCTGGGGACAGACGGGCTTGGCCGAGATCAACTGAGTCGCCTGTTGTACGGTGGCCGTTACTCCTTATCTTTGGGTATTTCGGCGGCTTTGTTTGGAGCCATTATAGGGGTTGTGCTCGGCAGTATTGCGGGATATTTCGGAGGCAGGACCGAAACCCTGATAATGCGTCTGATAGATATCTGGTCCTCGCTGCCCGGGATTTTGCTTTGCATTCTGATCTCGGCTTCCCTGGGGGCGGGCTTTTTTAATACCGTACTGGCTCTTTCGATCGGTGAAGTACCGGTCGGCGTCCGACTAATTCGCGGTCAGATCCTGAAAGAACGTTCCAAGGAATACCTGGAAGCTGCGGAGGCAATCAACTGTTCCAAGTTCAGCATCATGTTCCGGCACTTGCTGCCCAATGTGATTCAACCAGTACTGGTTAATGTGACCATGGGCATCGGTATGACAATCTCAGCGGCTGCAATGCTGAGCTACATTGGCCTGGGTGTACAGCCGCCTACTCCAGAATGGGGTGCTCTTTTATCGGCTGGCCGACTTCACATCCTTAACTATCCATATCTCATCATGTTTCCGGGTCTGGTCATTGCAGTAACCGTACTTTCAGTCAACCTGATGGGTGACGGCCTGCGCGACGCGCTCGACCCCAAACTGCGAAGTTAATCAGAGAGGATACGATCATATGAACAACGAAAACGATGTCTTTCTCTCAGTCCGCGATTTGCGTGTTGTCTACACTTCGGGTAAAAAGATTATCCACGCCGTCAATGGCGTTTCTTTTGAGATGAAAAAAGGGGAAACCCTGGGTTTGGTCGGTGAGACCGGCGCAGGAAAAACCACCATTGCAAAATCAATCATTCGCATCCTGCCGAATCCCCCCGCGAAAATTCTTGGTGGTCAGGTCTTGCTGGATGGAAAAGATCTGATGAAGGTTTCAGAAAAAGAGATGTTGAAAATCCGTGGTGAAAAGGTAGCCATGATCTTCCAGGATCCCATGACTGCTCTGAACCCCCTGATGACCATTGGTGAACAGATTTCTGAAGGTCTGAAGCTGCATAATAATTTCAGTGAGGTTGAAGCCACGCAAAAAGCAAAAGAATTGCTGGAGACAGTTGGGATTCATGCCGAACGTTTTAAGGAATACCCATTTGAGTTCTCTGGCGGCATGAAACAGCGTGTTGTGATAGCCATGGCTCTGGCGTGTGAACCCGAACTGCTGCTGGCAGATGAGCCCACCACGGCCTTGGATGTGACCATCCAGGCACAGGTGCTAGACCTGATCGCCAGGTTGAAGGTGAAATACAATGCTTCCATGATCCTGATCACTCACAACCTGGGTGTTGTTGCCCAAACTTGCGATCGTGTAGCCGTCATTTATGCGGGAAAGATCATCGAATACGGCAGTAAGAAAGATATTTTTGTTGATTTTGCGCACCCGTATACGAGCGGTCTGTTTGCATCCCTGCCCAGCTTTAGTAAAGATGCCCTGCGTTTGAAACCAATTCCAGGCAGTATGCCGGATCCTACCAATTTACCCAGTGGATGCAGCTTCCATCCTCGATGTTCTTTTGCGATCGAAGAATGCAAAAAAAATGAGATTCCACTGACCGAAATCTCCCCGAGTCATTTCTGCAGATGCTGTAACATACAACCGAAGGGTTAAATCCATGCCGCCGCTTATTGAAATTAAAAATCTAAAAAAATATTTTAATGTACCTGCAGGTAAGCTCCATGCGGTGGATAATGTCTCTTTCACCATCGAGAAGGGCCAGACCCTCGGCGTTGTTGGCGAGTCCGGTTGTGGTAAATCCACCCTTGGAAGAACCATCATACGGTTGCAGGAAGCCACGGATGGACAAATCCTGTTAAATGGTCAGGATATCACCAATGTCACTGGCAACCAGCTTAAAGAAGTTCGCAAAAAAGTGCAAATTGTATTCCAGGATCCGTATTCATCCTTGAATCCGCGCCAGCGCATTGAAAATACCATCCGGGAACCTCTGGAAAACTCTGGCAACTATAAACGGAGTGAATTGAAGGAAAAAGCCTCCAGGTTAATGGACCTGGTGGGTATTGATGTTCGTTTGCGCCAGTCTTATCCACACGAGTTGGATGGAGGCAGGCGCCAACGAGTGGGCATAGCCCGTGCCCTGGCACTGGACCCAGAATTTATTGTTTGCGATGAGCCGGTTTCTGCCCTGGATGTATCCATCCAGGCCCAGGTATTGAATCTACTGATGGATTTGCAGGATAAGATGGGTGTAACTTACATGTTCGTCACCCATGATCTATCCGTGGTTCGCCATATTTCCAATCATATCTGCGTTATGTACCTGGGCGAAGTGGTAGAGATGTGCCCATCCAGAGAATTGTTCACCCACAGCTTGCACCCATATACAAAAGCCTTACTCTCGGCTATTCCCTCCATTGATATCAACCAGCCGATGCAGCCCCTTCCTTTAAAGGGGGAACTGACCTCGCCGATAAATCCTAAACCAGGCTGTCGTTTCTATCTACGCTGCCCGTTCGCCAAGGGCGGCTGCATTGAGCAGGCCCAGAAACTTGAGGAAGTTTCTGATAAACATTTTGTAGCTTGCAGCCGTGTTCGTGAAATCAACTAGGCTGTCGAAAGGAACTGGAGCATGGATAACAAGGAATCGCTGCGAGATCGAGTACAAAAAGAAGCCAGGCAAAGCAAGACCGGCTTCGCGCACAGTAAGGCCTACCATCGGTTCTTTGAAGGGTATTCCGAGATTAAAGTTCCGAACCAAAACGGTAAAGGCTACCGTATCCAGCGTATTTACACAGCGGATTATCATCGCCAGGATCTGACGAAAGCGCAGCAGCTGGTTGTACGAATCCTGTATGTTGTGCTTTTCATAACCAGTGCCTATTTGTTCATATCCAGCGCAGCGCTGCCCCTGAGTAGTAACTCCACCTGGTATGTGGTTATGATCCAGGTGATCAGCACTCCACTTTTATTCTGGATCCTGGTCACCTTGTTTTCTTACCTGCCAGCCGGGCAGGATCTGACGATTGCTGAATACCGAAGTTCCTCCCTCGCGCTGCAGAAAGCGACATTAAGTGCGGCCATTAGCCTGGGTCTGGCTGCGCTCGTGACGCTGGTTTTTATGAGCCTGAATCAATCGAATGAACCTCTCAGTCAGCTTCTTTGCGCAGTCAAGTACTTTGGAGCCGGATTGCTGGTGCTTACAATGAACAGGGTGGAGAAAAAAATTAACTACCTGGTTATCCCAAGCCACAATAAACTCCCAGTGGATGAGGGCGCAGAAAAGCAAGCTCATCCATCCATATCAGAACAATAGGTGAATATTATGAACGGAAAAGTAGCAGTAATTTCGGGGGGGGCCGGTTTCATCGGGTTTGAAATCTGCCGCCATTTATGCGAGAGCGGCATGTCGTTGGCTGTCTTCGGTTCCACGCAGACCAAGGCGAATGAGACTGTAGAAAGACTTGGCAAACTCGGCGAGAAGTGCCTGCCGATAGGTTGCAACGTTGTTGATAATGAAGCGCTTCGTGCGGCGTTGAAGCAGACAGTTGATCGGTTTGGTGGGTTGGATGTGGTTTTTTCGATGCAGGGCTGGCCGCCGAAAAAGGAAGATATTGCAGATATTACAGATGAAACCTGGAATGGTGTGATGTCCTCGCACCTGACTGGCAGCTTCCACATGCTCCAGCAGTCTATTCCTTACCTGGAAAAAAGTGCCACTCCCCGAGTCATCTTTCTGGCATCGCCGGGTGTGTTCAACGGTGACCCGGAGGATGGGCTGGCTTACAGCACTGTTAAAGGTGGGATCGTCTCTATGACTTATGCCGCAGCAAAAATGCTCGCGAGTAAGAACATTACGGTCAACTGCCTGGCGGTAGGCGGTCTTAATAACGGCTACCAGCACACAATGGACCCAAATCCTACTGAACAAATCCCGCTGGGAAGAGTTAACACCCTGGATAATATTCGGCAGGCTGTCAGTTTCTTGGTCAGCGAGGCAGGCGGAGCTCTGACGGGTAGGGTATTGGTCTACAACAGTGGCGAAATAATAGGTTGAGCATTTGAATATACTCGAAGCAATTCTTACCCGTAGAAGTATTCGCACTTTTATCGAAAAACCAGTCCCCGAATCGCTGATTCAGGAAATTCTGAAAGCCGCGATGCAAGCGCCTTCAGCGGGCAACCAACAGCCGTGGCACTTTGTGCTTGTGACTGATCGTAAACGTTTGACCGATATGGCTGAGGCTTTGCCCTATGGCAAAATGCTCAAAAAAGCCCCGCTTGGCATCGTTGTGTGTGCTGATCTCGAACTGGAAAAATATCCCGGTTATTGGGCGCAGGATTGTTCCAATGCCAGTATGAACTTGCTCCTGGCGGCTCACGACCAGGGATTGGGGGCGGTCTGGGTAGGTGTTTATCCCATGCAAGACCGTGTGGCGAGTTTGAAAAAGATTCTGGGCTTGCCTGAGTCGGTCATCCCGCTGAATGTTGTGTCCCTGGGATTTTTCAGCACCATGCCAGGGGCGGTAGAGTCGCGTTATAAAGAGGATAGGCTGCACAGGGAGTGCTGGTAGCGCAGCAACAGCCTGGCAAATTGCGTAGTGTCCGATCGACTTAACTGCAGATATGTATGGTTACCCGCTGATGAAAAAATATTATTTAATATAGGAAGAAGAATGATGAAAATAAGCAAAAATCTGTATAACATCCTGTTCAACTTATGGATATCTCTGATCATGTCTTTTGTGATGTCGCTGGTTCTTACCTCTGTAAACGTTGGATTCAATATCGGTTTTATCCCGGCCTTCCTGCAATCGTTTGGAATATCGGTGGTGGTTTCCTTTTTTGTGATTTATTTTACCTTGCCCCTGATTGCAAAGTGGATGAATACGATATTTCAAGTTGTGTAGGCAAATCTGGTTAATGAGGAATGCAGCATGATTATCGATGCAAACATGTATTGGTTTCCAGAAGAGGTTTTTACCGATGCGGAACTACTTCAAAAATTCCTGGCGGCAATTCCTGCTGATTCTGACATCCATGGCTATGTCACGACACGTGAAAAAGATCAACTTAAGCAGATCGTGATCGAAAAACCAAAAGGGTTTCAGAATCTGAATTATGCACAGGGCGATTATGTTCTGGAAAAGCAGCTCGAGGATATGAACAAGGCTGGTGTTGATAAAGCAGTTCTGAAGCTTCCTGGCTGCCAGGAATGGTTAAGCCTGGATCTGTGCCGGAAATTTAACGATGGGTTGGCTAAGCATGTGAAGCAAAGTAATGGCAGAATGACTGCGCTGGCTGTAGTTCCTCCCTGGGGAACTGCGGAGTGCCTGGCTGAGCTTGAAAGGTGCATCCATGATCTGGGCATGAGCGGGGTGCAGGTGTCTTCGCATTATGGCACCCATTACCTGGATGAGGATGTCTTTTCGCCATTCTTTAGTAAGCTGAACGAAATGGGATTGACCGTGTACGTGCACCATTCGCCGCTGCCTGTGCAGTACGACTCTCTGCTGGACTATAACAACCTGCGCCGCCAATATGGCCGTTGTGTTGACCAGACCACCGCGGTGGGAAGAGAACTGTTCAGCGGCTTTTTCGATAAGTATCCAGATCTGAAACTCGTTCATTCCATGCTGGGTGGTGGCTTCTTTGCTTATGCCAATATGCTGCTGCCGCATGCCCCCAATAGCAATGAGAAGGTGAGCAGGTTTGATACGGTGAATGATTCTCTTCAAAGGTATATGCGAGATAATCTTTTCTTTGAAATGTCACAGGCGCAACCCTGGGGAAAAGCGCAGCTTGAATGCGCGGTGGCTGTCCTTGGGGCAGATCATATTTTGTTTGGCACCTCGTATCCGGTCCGTCCGGAGTGGCTGCTCGAAGGAGCTGCTTTTGTGAAGCAACTGGATATCAGTGACGTTGATCAAAGTTTGATCCTGGGTGGAAATGCTGAAAGGCTTTACCAGGCATGATTCCTCGTGTTTAGCTCCCATCCTTTGCGCCCCTAACTCACTCAACACTTCCACAAAAGCTACAGCGATGAGTATTTTGTACTTCCGATGTTTATTTCTGCATGCATTTCAAATTGTGCTCATAAATGGATAGACCTTCTGGTTTGTTTGAACATAACCAGAAGGCCTATCTTATTTTCAATACCCATCCTTGGGTTTTGGATGAGGTAAGTTTTTGATCTTGTCGGGAAAAATTAGTCTGTGTACAACTTTTCGATCTCGGCGATCATTTTCTGACGTTCAGCGATTCTCTCCCCTTCAGGGACGCCCTTGAATCGTGTGCGCTCACTGGCAAACCAGAGCACAACCAGGAATACGATCAGACCTATAACCAGATAGCCAACCAATTGGTTTGGCGGTTGGAAACCCACCCAGGCCAGCACAAGACCACCGAGCATGGCAATCACAGCGTTTGGTTTTGAAAAAGCGCCGAGATTGAATGGTCCTTTTTCTTTCCAGGTTTTGCCTTCTGCAAAAATTCCAGCCACAACCGGCATGATGTAGGAAATGTACAGGAAGACTGCACAACCGTCGGCGAGCACGATAAAAGCACCGCCATAAAGGCAGGATAAAAATGCGAGCGCTGCGCTGACCCAGATCGAAACAGTCGGGACGCGATGCTTGATGCTGACACCGCTTAATTCTTTCGAGAAAGGCAATCCATCATCCCGGGCAAAAGCGTACATCATGCGTGAGCAGGATGTGACACAAGCCAGACCGCACAGGTAATTGGCGAAAACGATGCCAAAAAACAGTATGTCAAGCAAGGCGACTGGCATTTTGGAACTTTCCAAAATCCAGAAAAACACATTCCAACCCTGAGCAGCGCCATCTGCGACACTTGGCATGGCGAGCACAAAGGAACAGACCATCAGATAGCCGAAAATGATGGAATAAAAGACGGCTTGCCACATGCCTTTTGGAACATTAATCTGGGCATCGTGCGTTTCTTCAGAGGTGTGCGCTGAAGCATCATAGCCCGTGATGGTGTAAGTTACCAGCAGCAGCCCAATTACAAAGGCATATAAAATACTGCCAGATTGTGGCGTTACTGCGCCTCCGGCGTCACCTGTAAAGTTGGTGAAGGTCCACAAACGAGAAAAATCGAGCGGGACCGGAGCGAACACCAGGAGAGAAATTGTCAGTGTGATGGCGACGATGAAGATCAGATATCCGCTGATATCGGTCAGGGTAGTGGTCAGGTGGATACCGAAGTGATTCAAGGCGGCGTGCGAAATGATAATAATCCCCACACCAATCAGCCAGTATATGCCAGGTAAACCACTTGTAGCTTGCCAGGCGGCGCCAGTTACATCAACACTGAAGACCCCATGCAGAACCAGATCGCGGAAGAGCTGGAAAACCCCCGCATCCACCGAGGAAATAACAAAGACAAGACCGAGCAGATTAAACCATGCGGTAGCCCAACCCCAAGCGCGTCCACCCAAAATGGAACTCCAATGGTAAAGGCCGCCCGCGGTTGGGTAAGATGAGGCGATTTGTCCCATCGCAATGGATACGACCAGTGCAAAAATGCCACCAATTAACCAACCAACACCAATCCCACCACCACCGCTGGCACTGAAGGCGAAGGGGAAAGCGGTGATGCCACCTGCTAAAATGCAGATGATTGAAAATGAAATTGCGAAATTTGAAAAGCCGCTCATGCGGCGGGAAAGTTCTTGGGCGTAACCCATTTTATGCAGGACTTGCTTATCGTGCTCCTGCACCTTGTCTTGTGTGCTCATTTGTTTTTCTCCTGGCTTAGATAATAATTGGCTGATTAAAGATCTAATTTAGAGAGTTGCGAGGTGATTTTCTCTTATACAAGCCTCCTCAAGTACCTGGATGGAACACCCGACAAATTGTATAAAATAAAAAAATCAGCAGATGAGTGAAAGCTGCTGGAAAACGCTATCCATTTATGTAAATCGATGTTTTGATTATTTTGTGTTCGAAAATTGAAAATTATTATCTAAAGTTTGCAGGCGCATATGCATAAGAATATTGTAGCATGGCTGTCAAGTAGGTAATCCCACCAATTTGTTATTCAATTTTGATCAGCAACTGAAATGGAATGGATGATGAGCAGGTCAGAAATGGGGTAGGTACCGTTGTGTACAAATGTTGGTTTACCTGTTGTCCCCTGTGTACTCAATAATTCAGGTACAGGTTGTTTCAAAAAAGGGTTGCCAGCTGTGATTGTTGTGTTTTTTAAAATTACCCCAAAAAAGTTCGGTCACAAATTGCGAAAAGGACTATACTATCTGGTAAACCCGCAGTTGCAAATGTCTGATAAACCAGACAAGAAAGCGAAAATTCAGGATGGTGCCGCACGTTTGCGGTGCCGATTGAATATGTTTGCTTGAACCAGACCACCGCATGAGAAATACCCTGGATCGCAACCAGAAATCCCCAACTACGGTACTTCAATTCGAATTTGAAAAGCCTTTTCTTTGCTCACGGCAGAAGAAGGATTCGGCGTGCGCGCGGAGGTGCGCGCGCTTGGAGGCCAGCCGGCAGGTAATTTACTGACCGGGGCATCCAGCACTATACTTGGAGAATCTTATGGTTTTGCAATTACGGCAATTGATTAAGCACCCTGGCTTTTGGCTGACACTTGTTCTGGTTCTGGGTGGTTGGTTCCTGATCTCTGTGACTGGCGCAAACGCGCTGGGAAATGTTTGTTTAATGCTCGGGATCGGCAGCGGTCTGGGTTGGGGCGTTACCTGGCTGGCAACCCGCCAGACCATTACTCGGCCCATTGCCCGGTTGGCAGATACCGCCGAAAAACTGGTGGCCCAGGAAAGCCTGAAACTTACCACTGCTCTGGCCGCCCTGGCTCAAGGCAACCTGACGGTTCGTGCCAGGGTCGATGCCAAACCAATTGCGATGTCCGGCTCTTCTGAAGTCAACCAGATGACGAAAATATTTAATAATGTCATCTTTCAGCTGCAGGACAGTGCCAGGGAATTCAACACAGTCACCGATGAACCCATCCGCCGACTCTTTTACGTGGGGCCGGACGCTTATCTGGAAGGGCGTGCCTGTGGTGAAATGATGGGCAAGGCCCTTAACGGACAGGGGCAGGTGGTGGTGATCGTCGGATCGCTTTCGCTGATGTCCCAACAACTGCGGCTTAAAGGTTTTGAAAGCATGCTGCTCGAAAAATTCCCAAATGTGCAATTATTGGAGACAAGGGAAAACCTGAGCAGTGTGGAAGTTTGTCATACGCTGACGCTGGAACTTGTTAAGCGTCACCCAAGGTTGTCTGGCATTTATATCACCGAAGGTGGCAGCCCTTTTGGTGCAGCCCGTGCCCTGGTGGAAACCAGTAATACTGGGCGGATTAAGATAATCAGTCACGACCTGGTGGATGAGACCATGCAGTTTCTTTCGCAGGGAGCCATCACCGCTACCCTGGGTCAGGATCCATATGCGCAGGGGCATGATAGTGTTATCCATCTTTTCAATCATCTCGTGGCTGGTTGGGTCCCTCCCACACCGCGCCTGCTAACAAGTATGGACGTGGTCACGCCTGAGAATTATCGGCAATTTTGGAAGGAAGGCCAGGGCATTATCGAATCGGCCTTAGTGGCCGAACGACGTGCGAGACCGATCAAGTCGTCCAAACGAGCGCTGCGAATTGCAGTGCTTGGGCGCAGCGAAAGCCATTTCTGGGATCCGGTTCGGGCGGGGGCCATGGCGGCTGCCAGTGAATTAAGAAGCTATAATGCGACCGTTGAGTGGCTGCTGCCGGAAGGTGAATTTGCCCAACCGCGCCTGGACGCTCGCTGTGAGGAGCTGGAGCGCTTGATAAGATCCGGGGTGAATGCGATTGCCACGGATGTCTTTGACGGTGGTCTGGTCGAATATATCAATCGGGCGGTTGCGGCGGGGATTCCCGTGGCGGCGTTTAACAGCGAACCATCCAGTCTGCGCGGCATGATCAGTGTTTTGGCCGAAAATGCCAATCACTTGATGAGTGTCAGCAGCAGCCTGGCGTCTTCGGCGCATTCTTCGGGTCAGGCTACCAGTCAGATTGCCATCACGATTCAGCAGATTGCCAAAGGTACCTCCGAGCAAGCCGAGAATATCTCCATGACCGCCGGTTCCGTGGAGCAGATGAGTCGCGCCATCGATGGTGTCTCCAGGGGCGCTCAGGAACAGGCTTCCGCGGTTACCAAGGCTTCGCAGGTGGCGACGCGCATCAATACTGCTATTGAACAGGTCAGTAATAATGCACTGGCGGTCACCCGTGATTCTGCCGAAGCGGCGCGTTTTTCGCGCGATGGGGCTCAGACTGTCAAGGAAACCATCACTGGTATGGAAGTGATTCGCACAAAGGTGCGTATTTCGGCAGCCCGTGTGCAAGAGATGGGCACCCGTTCAGAGGAGATTGGCGCGATCGTTGAGACGATTGAGGATATTGCCAGTCAGACTAACCTGCTGGCGCTAAACGCTGCGATTGAAGCTGCGCGTGCTGGCGAACAGGGCAAGGGCTTTGCTGTGGTGGCAGATGAAGTTCGCAAACTGGCCGAACGTTCCAGCCTGGCGACCAAGGAAATTGCAGGTTTGATCAAGGGTATCCAGAAAACCATCAAGGAAGCGGTGAGTGCTATGCAGGAATCGGCTGCCGAGGTGGAAGCCGGGGTGCTGCGGGCCAATTCTTCTGGAGAAGTACTTAATAACATTCTGGTTGCAGCCGAGTCGGTTTATAAGCAGGCCGAGGAAGCGGGTGGTGCCGCCGCCAGAGTAAGCACTGCCGCTGGTGAGCTGGTCGGCGCAGTTGACACTGTTTCCGCCGTGATTGAAGAGAACACTGCTGCCACTGAAGAAATGGCCGCCAATTCAAGTGAATTGAGCAAGGCGATTGAGAATATCGCCAGTGTCAGCGAACAGAACAGTGCTGCGATAGAAGAAGTCTCGGCTTCCACTGAAGAAGTCACTGCCCAAGTGGAAGAAGTCTCCACTTCTGCGGCTGAGATGATGGAAATGGCTAAAAACCTGCAGCAGATCGTGGTGCACTTCAAGCTCTAGTAACGTAATCAGAATATTGAATTAAATCCGATTTCATCAAAGACCCGCTCTCCCAAAAAGGAGCGGGTCTTTTTGTTTTGGCGGGTGGGTTAGGAGTGCCAGCGCTATTATCGGCGCAAAGGCGGCGAGCCAGGGAGTGCGCAAGCCCTGGCTCGGGGTTTAAATGATCAGGTAAGCCATAAACGGACCGGGTTGGACGGCAACTGCATATCTTAACGCCAGACTTTGAATCCGAGTTAGTTTCAAGGCGCGATTTTGTCAGATGCCCGGGTTGTCTTGGGGTAGAATTGTGATAAAGTGAATATAATCCCTGGCTTTACAAAACCATCTCTTTGACACCCGGAGATGTAACCTTTAAATGAAAAGATCGAGAGCTTTCAATGCGAAAAAAAATGATTGTTGTGGCCGGGAATATCGGCGCGGGTAAAACTTCTCTGACCGAACGCATCGGTTCCCGCATGGGTTGGTTGAGCGGTTTTGAATCTGTTTCAGATAATCCGTATCTGCCCGATTTTTATGCGGATATGAAGGCCTGGTCCTTTCATCTACAAGTCTATTTCTTGGGGCATCGTGCTGACCAATACCTGCAGGCTTCGAATGCCTCGCGCAGTGCCATATTGGATCGCTCGATCTATGAGGATGCTTATATCTTTGCCCGCGCGCTGCATCACATGGGCAACCTGAACGAACGTGATTATATGGCCTACCGGCGTTTGTTCGATGTGGTCGTTAACGGTTTGCCCGCACCGCATCTGCTGGTTTACCTGAAGGCACCTGTGGATGTGCTTATGGACCGCATCCAGAAACGCGCGCGCGGTATGGAGACGGGTATCAGCACTGAGTATCTGACACTGCTTGATTCATTCTACGATGACTGGCTGCGTTCATTTGATCTTTGTCCTGTCCTGACCATTCGCTCGGACAACCTGGACTTTGTCAATCAGAACATCGCTCTGGAGATTGTCACCCAGCGCATTTCAGATAAGCTCAGTGGTCGTGAAGTTCTGGATTTGTGAGTATCCAGCCTAAATCGGATAAGCCGAGCGGCTGCGCGAAGTTCTTTAACCACGGAGCACGCAGAGATCACAGAGAAAACCTTCTTTTAAATCTTCGTGCGCTTGTGCCCTCTTCTGTGGTGATAGATTTTCTTGCTTTGCGAAGAAAAACCTGTTCCCGCAGAGCATCGGGATGCTATCTCGCAGAGCATCGGGACGCTGCACCACGGAGCACGCAGAGGTGCACAAAGGTAGAGCTTTTTAAGATTTTTCTTTACCGTGCAGGAATCGGGACCGCTGCGCGGCATTGTGGCAAATGTTCTTGCATTTTGTGCAAGGATCCAATTCACAAGTTCCTAAGGATTGGAACGGCTCAGGTTAGAATGTATTTCCTCTTTTAAAAGGACACATTATGGTAACTTTTTCCCCTATGACCGATGAGGATTTTGCTGCTTTTATTCGCAAATCCATCCCCGAATATGCTTATGACCAGATGCGCTCTGGCAACTGGACTGCCACCGAGGCTGCCGGCAAAGCCCGCGCTGAATTCCAGCAAATGCTGCCGGATGGTCCGCAGACGCCAAATGCGTATCTGCATACCATTTTGGACGAGCAAGGCTGTAAGGTTGGTATGATCTGGTATTTTATCGACCCATCCCGCACCCGTAAAACTGCTTTTCTGATCGACTTTTTCCTCTTTTCTGAAGGTCGTCACAAAGGTTATGAAGCCCAGGCGCTGGCGCTTTTTGAAGAGGAAGCCCGCAGCCTGGGCGTGGAACGGATTGAGATGCAAATCTTTACCCATAAAGCCGAAGACGTGGCACTTTATCGTCAGAATGGCTTTATGGAAACCAGCATCTTTTTTGCCAAAGACTTTTCAGGACCTGAAAAATGACAATCAAAATTGTGCCCATGAGTGCAGCGGATTACCAGGCTTATCTTGCCATGATCATCCCGGTCTATGCCGCCGAAAAAGTTCAGGCGGGCAACTGGACCGAGGCTGAATCGCTTGAACGTTCGCGCCAGGAATATGAGATTCACTTGCCGCAGGGTATTAAGACCCCGGGTCAATCGATCAACAACCTGGTCAATGAATTGAATGAGGTGGTTGGCTTTTTGTGGTATGGCCGTTTGCAGAAGTTGGCCGGGATCGCTTTTATTTATGATTTCGAGATCTACGCCCCCTTCCGCCGCCGTGGTTATGCCCAGCAGGCATTGGAATTGCTGGCTGAAGAGGCGAAAGCCCAGGGGTTTAAGCGCCTGGAGCTGCATGTTTTTGGGCAGAATACTGCTGCGCGTGAGTTGTACCGCAAAGCTGGTTATATTGAGACCAATGTTAATATGGCGCGTGATTTATGAGTAATAGCTGTCCGTTCTTTGTGCGGCTTGATCCGTCCCTGGAGTTTAATGGTAAATTCTGAAATCTTTTCAAACACTGTCCAACCCATTCGTGAAGACCTGATCGCCCTCTTGCAGCAGCTGCCGCTCTTTAGTGATCTGCCGCGTGGTGAATTAAAATACCTGTCATACACCCTCAGCCAACTTTCTCTGCCTGCTAACACAATTGTTTTTCGGGAAGGTGAAATTGGTGATAGCTTTTACATCGTTGTGAATGGGGGGGTGGATGTTTTGATGGGTCTGGGTGGTGCCGATGAAAAACTGCTGGCGAGCCTTGGCCCGGGTGAATATTCGGGTGAAATGAGCCTGGTCATCCCGGGCGGCAAACGTTCTGCCAGTATCCGCACCACCGTCAATTCTCAATTACTGGTCATGACGCGCGAAGATTTTGATGATTTGCTGCACCGCCAACCACACCTGGCTTATGCGATGGTCAAGGTGATGAGCAGCCGCCTGCGAAATTCTGATAATCTTGCCTTTCATGATTTAAGGGAAAAAAATCAACAACTGCAAACGGCTTATGATGAATTGAAAGCAGCCCAGACCCAGATCATTGAGAAGGAACGTCTGGAAAAGGAGCTGCAGCTCGCAGCCGGGATCCAAATGTCTCTGCTGCCGCGCAGCCTGCCCCGCCTGCCGGATCTGGATTTTGGTGGTCACATGGACCCCGCCCGCGGTGTGGGTGGGGATATGTACGATGTTTTTCAAATTGATGAGCAGCGTTTTGGCGTGCTGATTGGAGATGTGGCTGATAAAGGGATTCCTTCGGCCATCTTCATGGCGCGGGTACATGCCTTGCTAACGGCTGAGGGTTTGCGCGGTTCTGCCCCTGGTGACGTTCTGCGGAGTGTTAACAGCTACCTGACTCGCCTCGAGCCGGACCCGGATCAGGGATCATCTCAGAGCGAAGATTTGTTTGTGACAGTGATTTATGGCATCTATGACCGGGGTAGTTGTATATTCAGCTATGCGCGTGCCGGGCATGAGCTGCCTATGCTGCTTTCAGATAGTGGTGAGGTGCTCTCGCTCAGAAAAGGACCCGGACTGCCAATTGGGCTATTCCCGGAGATTCAGCTGGATGAACAGTCCATCAGTATTCCGGTTGGTGGTACGCTGCTGCTTTTTACGGATGGGATGTCTGATTGCCGCAGCCTGCAGGGTGAGGAATTCGGGCATGAGCGTATTGTCAGTGTGCTGGCGGGTTTGGGTGGGCAAACTGCGGCTGAAGTCTGTGCCGGGTTGGTTGGTGCGCTTTTGGATTTTCGCCAAAATGCTGCCCAGGATGATGATGTCACCCTGGTGACTCTGCATCGGGCTTGATCGACTTCGAACTGGCGCTGGTGAGATATAACAATGGAAAACTATTTACAAACAAAAAATGAAATTATGGGAATTATTATTTTTGATTTAGATGGAACGCTTGTTGATTCTATGCCAGCACAAGCAAAAGCCTATAGTAAGATTCTTCAAATATTTTATTCTATTCCTGAGCAAGAGAGCCAGAGAGATTATTTTTCTACGGCAGGGCAACCGCTCGACAAACAATTTGAACATACAATATCGCTTTATAACCTTGAAATTTCTAATATTGACTTAGGACACTTAACCAATAAATTTTGGGAGATTTTAGCAGATAGCAATTTTGAATTATTTCCTTGCGCCTATAATATTGTCACAAATTTTAAAAACGCCGGGTATCTATTAGCAATTAGCAGTGGGTCATCCCCCAGTGTAGCGGTTGCAAAACTTCAAAAAGCTAGAATCTTTGAATACTTCACAATTGTTTTAGGCTCTGATTACGAAAAAGGTATTCTTATCAAAGGCCCTGACCATCTTGATTTTATAAAGCTAAAGTTAGGGGTTTCTGATTCTTTTTTTAAAGAGAATGCATTGTTTATTGGTGACGGTATTCATGATATGGAAATTGCTAAAAATGCAAATCTCAAGTCCATTGGAATCATAAATAATGGTAATGAGAATGAACTTATCAAAGCTGGTGCGAGTTATTTGATTTCAGACTTAGCCGAATTATTAAGTCTTCTCGTGATGTCTGATTCGCAAAAATATATTCCAATTTCTCAGTTGATATTTGGTAAATCTTGATACTCGTAAATTGAAAGCACGAATAATGAAAAGCGACTATCGATAAAATTTTGGGCACGGTTCACATCACGTAAAAACCTGCTTTACAAATAATGGCGCATTTTGATTCGACCCCCATCCCGGCCTTCCCCCGGAGAGCACGGGGGCGAAACAGCCCCATTTTCAAAGTACGAAAATAGGGGAAGGAGACAGGCAAATCATACCAAAAGGGATATTCCTCCTCTAAATTCCCGCTTTTGGGAATTTGGGGAGAGCAGGGAGGGGGTCAAATGCCAGCCTAAAAAAATGAAATGGCACACGAAGCGCCTTGCTCAAGAAGCCGCCCAGCACATTCAAGTACAAATCCCCGAACAGTTAGCTGTGGCATCGCAATAACCGGCCACGCCATCCGTAATGGGTGCCACCCATATGGGCATTTCTAATTGTCGCCATGTCCGTTTCTAATTGTCGTTGACAGCTTCCAGGGCGGAATAACGTTCCATGTATGTGCGAATCAGCTCCTAAGTGCCTGTAAAAGTATTATTCCGCAGTTCGATTTTTTAACATTCGCGATCTGCTCCCTTCCGGCTTCTCCCGGAAAGCCCGGGAGCGAAAGCAGCCCCAAATCGCCAAAGAACGGCGATTTGGGGGAAGAGAATGCAACCGAATCTGCGGAGTTGTTCTTTTACGAGTTCTTAAGCCTAGCTAAAAAAAATCATTTCAGATGCCCGAATTGGTGAAAGTGGTCACTAATTTTAATGTAAGCTGGATGAAATAATGCTAATATTAGACCAATATAATCTAAATTGTCTCCATACGAGATTATGTTGGTCACATTTATTTAACGTGGATTTTTGGACAATTTTGTTCCCCGTAAGATTCCCCACAAGGAGGTATTGTTATGAAAAAAGCTGTTGTTCTAATGGTTGTGTTCATGATGATGTTCGTGATGGTCGCTCCTGCGTCCGCTGACGCGGCTCGGGCTAATGCAAACGGGACGTGGAACGACTGCAACTTCGGGGCAGTTGCCCGCGCCGCCGGACCTAACGTTGTGGTGACCATCCACATCACCCAGAACTTCTTCGGAACGCTCAACGGGAAATTTGTCGGCACCGAGGTCGACGTTGTCAAGGCCGACGGCAGCGCCGTATTCCACGGCAGCGGCACCTTCACAGGCGGCGTCGCGGGAACGGGCGCCAGCGGCACCTACCGTTACGAGGGGATGGCGCGGGCCAACAAATTCCACGCGACGTGGGTCCTTACGGGCGTCACCGATAAATTGCGCGCCCCTGTCGCGGGGAATGGGAATTGGACTGGACAGTTCGACGGCGTATCCGACAAATGCCCCGACGGCCTTTTCTCGGGCACTTACGAGGGTTCGGTGAAGGTAGGTCGGTAGCACGGTCCTGGTGCGAGCTGGCCGGTGGGTAGGTGTGTCGCCTAGTCTACCCGTCCTCACATTCAATTCAAAAGGAGGAAGAAATGAGTGAAGCAAATATCGCATTGCTGAAGCGAGGCTGGGCAGCCTATGATAAAGGTGATGAGGAGGCGTTTGCCGCATGTCTAACATCCGACTGGAAGGAATACGGCAGCCCCAACGCAAGTTCTTATGGAACGTTGGAGGATGAGCGCCGGACCATGCGTGAGCACCGCCTCGCCTTTCCGGACAAGCATACTGAAATACACATGATTCTCGCGGACGAAAACACCGTGGCCTGCTACTGCACAATCACAGCCACGCACAGCGGCAAGTACTTGGATGCTGAACCAACCGGCAAGATCCTCACTGTGTATGAAATGATGTTCAACCGCGTGCGCGATGGCAAGCTTTGCGAGACATATGCAATGCAGGTTGGCAAGGGCTTCTACGAACAAATCACGGGCAAAGAGATTCCAGAGCAACTGGATAACCTGTCGTAACGCTGCTCCATGCACGTGCAACTGCGTAAGAGCCTGTAAAAGTATTATTCCGCAGTTCGATTTATTAACATTCGCGATCTGCCTGAGCGCAGTGTCATAAAATAAAAACGGGCTGTCCAAAAACTTGGATAGCCCGTTCGGTTTGAAGGGTTGTTATTAGGTAAATCTCAACCTGAAAAACTAGAGCAGGTCTTCCATCAACTTCATGGGCACAACTGCCGCACCTACAATGCCGGGTCCGGTATGCACGCCCAGGACAGGTGAAATCCGGACGATCTCTTTTTTGGCTACGTTCAGGCGTTCTTCGGCCATATCCGAGAGCATTTCGGCACCATGTTGAAAGCGCCCGTGCAAAATGGTGACCCAAACCGGGGTCTTCTGGTAAATACTGCACAGGTTATCGGTTAAAGCTTCCAATGCAGCCGGGATGGTGCGGGCCTTGGTCACGGTGCTGTATTTACCATCGGTGTGTGAGACGTTGATGACTGGCTTGAGCTTGAGTAAGGAACCCATCAGCGCCTGTACCCGGCCAATACGCCCACCGCGGGCCAGGTATTCGAGCGTTTCCAGGGTATAGATAACTTCAGTATTGGCTCGAATCTCGGTCAGTCGTTCCTGGATTTTTTCCATTGTCCAGCCGGCTTTGTCGGCCAGGGCAGCCGCCATGACCTGGAAGCGTTCGCCGCCAGAAAGCGTCATTGTGTCCCAAAAGCTGATTTCAGCTTCATCTTTTAAAAGACTTCCGCCGACCTGGGCCGAATTGATCGTTCCACTCAGACCGGATGAAATATGCATCGAGAAAATATTTTTGCTGGTTTCGGATATCTGCCGGTAGATTTGTTCAAACATACCGCTCGATGGTTGGGCGGTGGTTGGGATGGCCGGTCGCATGGCCTCCAGCCGGTTATAAAAATCATCAGCGCTGATTTCAGTCGCGTTGATTTCGCCTTCAGGAAATTGGATAAAAAGTGGTGCCTGGATGATGCCCAATTCCTCAAGCTCGCTGCTGCTCATGTCAGCGGCGCAATCCGTCACGATTTTCATTTTCTATTCCTTTTTTTTAATGTTCGGATAGTTTAATTATAAACGGATTGTTGGCTCTGGGATACACTAATATTTTGATAGCAGGCTGGGCTTATTATAAGAAAATCAATTTCTAACTCGGACAAGCCGCGCTTTGCGAAGAAAAACCTTTTCACCACGAAGGCCACGAAGAATCACGAAGTAAGAGCTTTTTAAGATTTTTCTGCCCCGTGCAGAAATCGGGACTATCTGCGACCTTGCGGCAAATATTCTTGCTTTGCGAAGCAGTGGAAAAATCCAATTCATAAAATACTAACTGAATTATCCGGTTTGTAGGAAAAGTTTAGCGTCGCTTCAATTATTCGGCGTGACTTGCGGATTTCCAGTGTGTGAGTGTCCATCTCGATAAAGTTGAGTGTAACTGCCTCCCATGCAAAGACCCAACCGCCAATCAATACGGCTTCCTTTAATAAGTTCCACAGAAAAATACCCGGGTTCCATTGTTCACTTAACAGGTAAGCTGCCAGGCAAGATAACGATACGAGCAGGTACTTGAGAGCCATGCCGCGCCTGTGACGGATATGGGCCTGGGTCACAAATATTTCATGATGAAAAAAACTTTGCAGACTTTGCGTGCATTCTGCTTCTTGCTGTGCGTCATGCGTCTCATCCCGAATTTCAATCGAAATGACAAGCGGGTACCTGGTCGGGATTTCATCTGAACACTGGGTCAGGTAGTCAATCAATTCAGGTGAAATATCGCGTGTTGGAGCTGGAGAAGGATCGAGCGGGTTGAAGAAATCAGCGTAACTATTCAGCCGGGTCAGGATGGTAAAGGTTTGTGTTTGTGGATCATAGGGGTAAATCAGGCGCAGCGAATCCAGAATATTCATGCTAATCTCCGTTATATAATGCACATGGTCACAAATGTGCTTTTATCCATCAGGGAAAAGGTCCAATTTGTGAGCGTGATGGGTATAATTCTTTTACCATGAAAAATGAAATTCGTCTTTATCAACCTTCCGATCTTGATGCGATTGTAATTTTGTGGCGCATTTCGCGCGAAGTTTCCCTGCCGGATTTTCAGCAGCGCAAGGGTCATTTCTTTTTTGAGGATATCACCTACTTTCGTATGCATGTTCTGTCGCAAAACCAGGTCTGGGTGGTGGTGGACGAGAACAATGCGGCACTTGGTTTTATGGCTTTGCAAGTTGATTTTATCGATCAGCTTTATATACACCCCGCGCACTGGCGCAAAGGGTTGGGGGTGCAGCTTTTGAACCACGCCCGCCAGCTTTCCCCAGAGCGGGTGTGGCTTTACACGCTCCAGGTCAATCGTAATGCGCGCGCTTTTTATGAGAAAAACGGTTTTAAACCGGTTGAGTTTGGCATCAGCCCGGCCCCGGAAAGTGAACCTGATGTAAAGTATCTCTGGGAGCCGGTCTGAAGTTGCAGCGTGAATACCAAAACTCATCCACGCTTTTCCAGACCCATTGGCGCAGCAGGGGTTATTCTACTGCCGTAAAATCGAATCGGATAAATATCAAAGGTAGAAGTAAAATATAAAGTATGAACTTTCCCCTTCGCCCAACCCATGTAGTTATTAATTTAAGCCAGCTGCGCCGTAATGCTGAGGCTATTCGCGCCAGGGTCTCACCTGCCAAGGTGCTTGTGATGCTCAAAGCCAATGCCTATGGTCACGGTGTGGACGGTGTCGCGCCTTATATCGAGCCGTTTGTAGACGCGATTGGTGTTGCTGTTTTGGATGAAGGGATTCACCTGCGCCAGATTGGTATCACCAAGCCGATCCTGGTGGCGGGTGGCACGCTGCCCGCGCATATTCCCTATTTTTTGGAGCATGACCTGACTCTGACGGTTTCATCCCCCGAGGTGCTGGAAGCTGCTGAAGCTGCTTCGCAAGCCGCCGGGAAACGCCTGAAGGTTCATCTAAAGATTGATACCGGTATGGAACGCGCAGGTATCCGTTGGTACGAGGCCGAACCGTTTTTGGAGCAGTCCCTGCGCTGCCAGCAGCTTGAGATTGAAGGTATTTACACCCATTTCGCCAATTCTGAAACGCTGGAAACGCCGGATATGGAGCATAAATACGGCTACTCGTATGCCAGCACGCAGCTCAGGCGCTTCAACGAGGTTTTGTCCTTCTATTCAAAGCGTGGTCTGCCCATGCCCCCCCTGCGGCATGCTGCCAATTCGGCGGCTATTTTGAATCTGCCTGAAAGCTATTTTGATATGGTGCGCCCGGGTGTGATGTTTTACGGTGTTTACCCGGATGATGAAGCCTTGCGCAGTGTCCAGATTGCACCTGCGCTGACCTGGAAGTCCCAGGTGGTGTACAGCAAGCTGACCCTGCCGGGTAATCCGGTCAGTTACAGCTCTCTCTGGGTTTCCGATCATCCCATCCACACGGTCACCATTCCCTGCGGGTATGCGGATGGTTACTTCAGGCGTATGACCAACCAGCCGAAAGTCATCGTCAATGGGAAAAAATACCAGCAGGTTGGACGTATCTGTATGGATCAATGCATGGTTAACCTGGAAGGCGATCAAGCCGGTTTAGGCGATGAAGTCATTCTGCTCGGCCAATCCGCCCTGGGTGATGAATGCATCCGTGCCGAGGATCTGGCTGCCTGGGCCGGGACAAATCCCTATGAAGTCATGACCAATATCAGTGCGCGCGTGCCACGTGTGTTTGAGATTGAACCTGGAGAATGAGAAGAGTAGGGTTCAAAAATGTGTTTTAGTACATAGCTAAATTAAGCATGAGGTGAAGCGGCTGAAGCCGCCACTACGATTCAAAATAATTATCTGAAAAGCCACAGCAAGTATGTTGATTATGCCAAACTGACACTGCCACAATGATTCCTGGTACATGGGCTTTCTTGACTCGCTTTGGGCTGGTACAATACAGGTATCATTTGTTGTTTTTGGAGGAAATTTGAAGAAGATATTAAATTATGCGGCCTTGTTTCTCGTTGCCGGGTTGATCATTTCTTTTGATCAGTGGACGAAATCGCTCGTCCGCACGCTGGAACTGGGCTCTATTTGGATGCCAGCCGGAATGGACTGGCTGTTGCCGTATGCGCGTGTCATTCATTGGTATAACACGGGAGCTGCGTTTGGTTCCTTTGCTGGTTACGGTTGGGTTTTTACAATCCTGGCCTTTGTTGTGGCAGGTTTGATTATTTTTTATTACCCTCAGGTGGACGATACTGACTGGTGGCTGAAGTTGGCCATGGGTATGCAGTTGGGCGGTGCGATGGGCAATGTCATCGACCGGCTGACCAACAACGGGCAGGTCACGGATTTTATTTCAGTTGGAAATTTTGCCGTTTTCAACGTAGCGGATGCCAGTATCTCGGTTGGAGTGGTGATATTACTGATCGGGGTCTGGTTTAAAGAAAGAAATGAGCGAAAATTGGCTTTAATAAATGCTGGGATTGTGTCTGATAATTTACTCATAAGCGAACGGCTGGCGGGTAGTTCTCAAATGGATGAAATTGATCCGTCTGCTGAACAATCTGAAGAGATTTCCATTGAGTGATCGCCTGGAATTGTTTCAATATAAAGGGCCTGGTGAGCGGCTGGATAAGTATCTGGTTGGCTGCCTGCCGGAATTTTCTCGTGCACGTTTGCTGGGATTAATCCAGGATGGTTTTATCGAAGTCGATGGTTTGCCTGCCAAAAAAGGTGGGGAGAAATTGGGTGGTGGGGAACGGGTTACTGTACGCATCCCACCCACGCAGTCGATTGGATTGGCCGCAGAACAAATTCCTCTGGATGTTGTTTTTGAGAATGATGAGCTGATCGTGGTCAATAAACCGGCCGGGATGGTGGTTCATCCTGCTGCCGGGCATCAGACCGGTACGTTGGTGAATGCCGTCCTGGGATACGAACCTGATATCGAAGGCATTGGCGGGGAAGAACGTCCGGGTGTGGTTCATCGCCTGGATAAGGATACTTCCGGGCTGATCATTATGGCTAAAAATGAACGCGCCCATCGCTGGCTGCAGGATCAATTTCGCCTGCGCCTGGTGGAAAAAACTTATCTGGCCCTGGTGGATGGCAAGCCGCCTACACCCGTCGGACGGGTGGAAGCTCCCATTGGGCGCGATCCGCATCAGCGCAAAAGAATGGCGGTTACCACGCTTACCAGGGGCCGTGATGCTGTCAGTGAATTTAAGACGCTCGAGAGCTTCCCCAAGCATACGCTCCTGGAATTTCATCCGCATACCGGGCGCACGCATCAGATTAGGGTTCACTGTTTATTTTTGGGATGTCCGATTGTGGCAGATGAGATCTATGGACATAAAAAATCCACACTGGATCTGAGCCGTCAATTCTTGCATGCTTTTCGCATGAAAATCACTTTGCCGGGCGAAGAGCAGCCGCGTACTTTTGAAGCCCAACTGCCGCCTGAGCTGGTTTCTGTACTGGAACGGCTGCGAAAAGCATAAGCCGGGCTTTCTGCAGAATACTTGGAGTTAAAATAAAACGGGAGCTGATCTTTTTTGATCAGCTCCCGTTTTTTATACTTGCAGTGAGCTTACTCGCCGCCGCCAGCAATAGCAGACATGCTGCCAATAACATTCAGAACGATACCAACCAGAATGGCACCGGTCCAAACCATCATCCAGGTGCGGAGTTTCAAATCTTCCTTCTTGACATTCTGCCAGCCCCAAATGAATGTGTAGAGCATGCAGATCAATCCGAGGATACCCTTGAGCAGGCCTTCAGTTTGAAAGAGCTTGATCAAAACTACGATGCCTGAAATCCAGATTAATATAGAACCAATTGTACCTAATGTGCTCATAACTTCTCCTTTAAAACATGAATAAAGATGGAAGTGGTGACTAAACCAGTCCCCACAAACGCACAAACCAATAGAACATTAATAAGGTCAATACCCAGGCTGTAAAACCTGTTTTGCTTTCCAAATGTGAAAGCCAGGTGACCAGATTTTCGGAAATATTTTTTGGCAGCAGGATTGTCAGGCCCATGATCAAAAACGCCAGCAGGAAGATGGGTGCAAAGGCATGCGTCTGGATGGAAGCGACAAAGTTGCCATGGAAAAGCTGACCCGTGGCAGTGGTTAACCCACAGCCTGGGCAGGGAATACCCGTTAATTGCTTAAAGGGGCAAGCCCAGCCTGGTAAGCCTGCCAGGTGTAAGCCTACTTGCAATACGCCCACACCCAACAGGGCCATGCTTTCGGTACGTTTTTCAAGAATTGATGAAAAGGCAGGCTGATACCAGATTTTTTCGATCATTTTTTCCCGAGGGTGCAGTAGGGGGTTTTCCAGGCTGACAAGTGGAATATTGAATCGTTGTGCTGTGCTGTCTGTAGAATTATTTAATAAAGAAAAATAGTATCCATCAGGAATACTATTTTTCAATTAGGATCATTCACTTTCAGGATTGATTAACCTTACTCAAGACTAAGGGGACTATCCTATCCAAAAAGGATATTGTTTAGAAATTTGATTATATATATCTATTAGGCAAAATTTATCTTGTTTTATTTTACAACAAAATCTGCTTTTTGGGTTGGTATTTTTGGTCATTTTGGCAATTATTAACACTTTGTTTACTTTTCATGGGGGTTTCTGACACGTTTCAGGACCGCAGACTTACTCTCTGAATTCGGCTCCTGTTCTTGTGTGGGTTGCCAGACGTGGTAATTTCAGCGACCGGTTAAATTGATCACAGATTCGATGAAAGCATCCTCGCGAAGAGGATGCTTTCGTGTAGATTTAAAAATTCCAAAGTGAATATAATTTGTCTAAATTGTTTTTTGTAGCGGGGATTATTTTGCGCGTTGGAGTGTGTGTTCCAATCTGTCTTCAACCTGATTCCTTCTGCCTACGGTAATGCGTAAGCGTTTTCTGGTTGACCATCCAACCCCAATTACGTTCTTTGGGATTCTGCACAAAACACAAAGTGCCTGGCGGCGCCTGATAATTCAATTTCTTTAAGGTAGCAAAGGCATATCTGGGTGTATACATGCGGGGTAATATCCACAATGGCGATGTTTGGGTTGGAGTGGTATTGCACCAACCGGTTCAACACCAGGGTAACTCCCATCCCCTTACTAACCAGATCAACCAGATTTTCCATCTCGGGGTCATTATAAGAAACTCTTGGCTCAAACCCACTTTGCTCACAAGCACGCATGCTCAGCCGGTACGGCATGGTTTGCGGCATGGTTAGTAGAAAATTCTCATCCTTCAACATCCGCAATGGGATGGTTTTCTGATTGGCTAAAGGGTGGTTAATTGGGAGTACGGCCACAATGGTATCGATGGTATAGGGTACTTTGACGAATTCATCAGCCGCATCCTCAATATCTCGAACAAAGGCCAGCTCGCATTTTTTTTGTCGGAGCATTTCCGTCAAATCTTTCCCACTGGCCTGCATTACATTCAGGGTTGATTGTGGACGGGTCTTCTTGAAGTTGGCGAGCACATCGGTGATTTTATATTGTGCCAACCCATAGATGGAACCCAGGATGAGCGTTTCGTAATCACTGGCCAGGCTGTTATGCAAAGTGGCCGTGTATTGATCTTGCAGCTCTGCGATCTGTGTGGCATAGGGCAGCAATAACTCTCCGAACTTGCTGATTTTTACTTTGCGGGTGGTACGGTCAAAAAGAGAAATACCCAATTCGGACTCGATGGCTTTGATGTGTTTTGACAATGTTGACTGAGATGAATAAAGGATATTGGCAGCTTCCATAAAGTTGCCTGTTTGTGCGAGAATAACAAATTCTTTTAAATAGGTAATTTCCATAGTTCATCAACCTTTAAATTTATTCTATCTTGGAATAAATCTTATGGTATATCGAATTGCTTGTCAAGGCTAAGCAATTTACAATGTATTTGAAAACCAAAATTCAGGTTCTGAAGAGGAAAACGAATATGAAAATTAGCAAAACAATTTACGATATCCTATTTAATTTACTGGTTTCCATCATTATGTCTTTCGTGATGTCGCTGGTTTTGACGGTGGTCAATGTTGGTTTTAATCCTGGCTTTATCCCGGCATTCCTGCAATCTTTTGTGATTTCAGTAGTTGTGTCATATGTTGTGATCTACTTTACCATCCCAATTGTGGCTGGCTGGCTGCACAAGACATTTATCATTGAATAATTAAAAATCCAGATTGCAGTTGCTTATCCATAAAGGCGAAAAAGCAACTGCATTTTGTCATGAAGTGTTCGAAGGAGAAAATCCAGCATGATTATTGATGCGAATATGTATTGGTTTCCGGAAGAGGTTTTTACCAATCAGAATTTGATGCAAAAATTCTTAACTGGTATCCCTGAAACAAGCGGAATTTATGGGTATGAAACCATAAATGAGAAAAATCAGCTCAAGCAAATTGTGATTGAAAAACCAAAGGGCAGTCAGAATCTGAATTATGCCCAGGGTGACTACCTTTTGGAAAAGCAACTGGCTGATATGGATCAGGCGGGTATTGATAAGGCCGTGTTAAAGCTGCCCGGCTGCCAGGAGTGGCTACCCCTGGAGCTATGTAAACAGTTCAATGACGGCATGGCCAAACATGCAAAACACAGCAACGGAAGAATGACCGCCCTGGCTGTGCTGCCTCCCTGGGGTACACCTGAATGCATTCACGAGCTTGAAAGATGCCGGTATGAACTTGGCATGCGCGGGGTGCAGCTCTCCACGCATTATGGGTCTTTGTATTTGGATGATCCATCTTTTGCACCATTTTTCCAAAAGCTGAATGAAATAGAAACGTCCGTCTATGTTCATCACTCGCCGCTTCCGGTGCAGTACGACTCTTTGATTGACTATAACAATTTGCGCCGCCAATATGGCAGGTGTGTGGACCAGGCTACGGCTGTGGGCCGCGAGCTATTCAGCGGATTTTTTGATAAGTACCCCCGTTTAAAAACGATTCACTCCATGCTGGGCGGCGGATTTTTTACTTACATGAATATGCTCATGCCGCATACACCCAAAACGGATGACAAAGTCGGCCGGTTTGATGCAGCGGGTGATTCGCTTCGAAGACAGTTGGAACACAATCTATTTTTTGAAATGTCGCAGGCTCAGTCCTGGGGCAAGGCTCAGCTGGAGTGTGCCGTAGCGGTCATGGGCGCGGATCACATCCTGTTTGGTAGCTCTTATCCTGTGCGACGGGAATGGCTGATTGAAGGCGCGGCTTATGTGAAACAACTGGATGTCAGCGCTGCCGAAAAGGATTTGATGCTTTATAAAAATGCCGAAACACTCTATCAGGCATGAGTATGTTGGAGTGAGTAGTACTAATTTTTAGACTGAAAAAGGTTAATTCTGATGCCGATATTTAATTCTGATTCCGAATCTGGCGCTTTGAAAAGCGAAGCCATACTGACCAAAATGCTGCGGGCGGGTGCCGGTCGGGCTGAAATTCAATTGCTGGAGGAACTTTTTCCGACAGAAGGATTTATGGGCGTGCATGACAGCCTGTATGCGCGGCTGCTGCTGCTGGAGAACGGGATCAGGCTGGCATTTGTGTCGCTTGAAGTGACCTCATTACCTGATGAACAGGTAACAGCCTTGCAAAAGGTTGTGGGCGAGGCGGCGGGTTTGTTGCCGGAAAATGTGCTGATTTGTGTTACGCATACCTTTTCGGCGCCGCATTTTTTGCCGAAGCACCTGTGTAAAACCCCGGCTGACCAACAAAAAAACGAGCTGTTGTTTACTGCAATAAAAAATGCTCTGGAAATGGCGGCTTCGCTGGCTGTCTCGGAAATGAAAAGCGCGCTTTACGGTTGTGAGACCGGATTTTGTGATGTGAATGTTAACAGGGATATATTAACCGTGGGGGGTTGGTGGCTGGGTGGTAATGAGACCGGCCCATCTGATAAATCTGTGACCGTCCTGCGTTTTGACACTTTGCAAGGTAATCCGATTGCCATCCTCTTCAGCTATGGTGTACAGCCATCGGTGATGGATGGCTCGCAAATGAGCGGCGGTGGGCGCCTGGTTTCGGCAGATTTGACCGGAGCCGCCGCTCGCATCCTGGAACAGGAATATGGCGGGACCGTGAGCGCTCTGTTCTGCCTGGGTGCGGCGGCGGACCAGGCGCCTGCGCTCAAAGCCAAATCCCAGTATCTCGACAAGGACGGTCAGATCCGGGTGCAGGATATTCATGAACAGGGTTTCATCATTGCCGAGCTGCTTGGGAAACGTTTGGGGTGCGAGGTGCTGCGTATTGCCGAAACAATTAAATGCAAGGCTGCGGCCGGCTCATTTTTCAAGGAAAAGTACATGGTCAAATTACCGGGCCAAAAGCTGGTTGATATGCATGCGATTAAGCCAACCCATCAGTACACCTTTTTCCCCGCAGAAAAGCGGAATGAGCCGGTGGAAATCATCAGGCTGGGTGCGGAGATTGCCTTGATTGGCGTGCGTCCGGAGCTTGGCTGCCTGACGGCTGCCACTTTCAAAAAGCATTCGCCGTTTCACAAAACTCTGGTCCTGACCATGGTTAACGGTGGGGCAAAATATATGCCAGAACTTGGTGCTTACAAGCGCATCACATACGAAGCCATGAACTCGCCTTTTGCCTGCGGCTCGGCGGAACGGCTGTGTAAAAAAGTGGTCAAACGGCTGAAAAGTATATATAGCGGGCGCTGACCTGAATTAGTGCGATAAAAACTTCACTCCGATCTGCTCTGATCGGGTTTACCTGGGATACCACGCTTCCCCGGGGGAAACTTTAGGGGATTTAGCCCTGCTTCTTCCTGGTGAGCGTTATGTTCTTTGTTTTTAAACGAGGACAGCCGGAACGAAAGCCCTTTTATTATTTCCGTTTTGGAATAAATCATGGGGGAAATCGAATTGCTTTTGAAAAACCCACAATCTATAATGACTTAGTGAATTAAGACACAACCATTTTGGAGGCATTTTGTGATGGCAGATATTATTTTTAGTTCCAAATTACTTTGCGCGAATACCTGGTTGATTCAGGGTGATGGCGCCAATTCATACCTGGTTGTGGGCGACGAGTTGGGTGTGGTCATCGACACGGGTTTTGCCCTGGAAAATCTTCAGGCGTATGCCCAAACACTGACAGATAAACCCGTCAAGCTGGCGGCCAATACGCACGGTCACTTCGACCACTCGGGTGGCAATGGTTGGTTTGATCGAACTTATATGAGTGCCACGGCCCTCGAAATTGCGAAGACGCCTTATCCGAGCAAGGCATCTTTAAATTATCGCCTGGACTATCTGGTCACGATTGTTGGCGATGGTGACAAAATCGATTTGGGCAACCGGATGATCGAAGTCTTTGAGATCGCCGCCCATGCTCCCAGCAGCTTGGCTTTCCTGGATAGAAAAGAACGGATCCTGTTTACGGGCGATGAAGTCGATGATTTTGTCATGCTGTATTGGATGCAGCCCGAACCGCAGCCTACGGTTGAGCAGCATGCCCAAAACATGGAAAAACTTTTGAAGCAGCGCTCGGAGTTTGATTTTATCTGTGCCGGTCACGGGCAGGTAATGGGCCCGGCCTCCATTCTGGAGGATTATCTGGACCATGATCGCCGTATCCTTTCGGGAATGATCGAAGGCGAACCGATGGTTCCGCGCGGCGATGCTCCAGACGATGGCCCGGATCCAAGAGATTTTCGTATGTACCAGATCGAGTTCAAGCGCTCGTCTGTCTACAAAGGCACAGGCCTTGGTTATGACATTCGGTATGTTCACAATAAGTGACGCAAGCCGCGCATTCAGTCCTTCCACCCTGGAAATCAGATGTCATTCTGGCATTTGTAAGATAATATTTCAACAATAGGAGAATGAAAATGAAAATGAATAAAGCTTTTGCGTTCTTCATGGTCCTGGTCATGATGGTTCCCATCATAGCCGGTTGTGCCAGCGCGCCAGTTGCACCAGTCGAAGCTACCGCCGCACCTGTTGAAGCGACAGTTGCCCCCGCTGCTCCGGCCGAAGTTACCGCTGCCCTCGTCGAAGCTACTGCCGCGCCAGTTGTTGCGGCTGCCCCGGGCATATTCTCCAAGGTGATTGTGGCTGTTCCTGGCGATCCTTCCAACCTGGGACCGTTCGTTGGCATGAGCCTGGGACGCATTGGTGTTCTCACAACCATGTATGAATACCTGTTCTACCAGATTGGGCCCGATTTGACCCCATTCATTGCCAAGAGCTTTGAGAAGGTGGCAGACAATACGTATGATGTAACCATCTTCGAAAATGTCACTGACAGCGCCGGTAACCACATCACGGCTGCCGATGTTGCTTATTCTTATACCACCGCCATGGGGTTGGGCAACCTTCAACCTCTGGGGGATCTCGCCTCGGTTACCGCCAAGAGCGCCTATGTTGCAGAATTTGTGACCAAAACCGATTTGGGTGGCGGCATCAATAAAGTACTTATTGAGTGCCCGATCGTCAGCCAGAAGGCCTATGAAGCCAGTGCAGACCAGATGGCTACCAAACCCATCACCACTGCCGCATATGTATTAACTGAGTATGTCCCCGGATCCAGTCTGACGTTTGAACGCCGCGCCGATTACTGGCAGAAGGATTCGAAAATGAGCCCAATTATCACCAAGTCCAATGTTCAGACGGCAGTATTCCAGATCATCGCTGAACCTTCTCAACATACGATTGCCCTGCAGACTGGTACAGCCACCATTTCCACTTCTGTTCCAGGCAGTGACGTTGCCCTCTTCGAAGGTCAGCCAGGCTATGCCGTTATCCGGAAAATGGATAATCTGACCAACCTGGTGGCATACAATGGTACCAAAGGGAATGTATTAAATAATAAGGATCTGCGCATGGCCCTGTCTTATGCCATTGATCGCAAATCTTTGTGCGATGCCGTTTCTCCGGGTGCCTGTAATCCTTCACACGAAATTGGTAATGCCAATTTCATCGGCTATTTGCCCAAATGGGATTCGGAACCTTACTACGAGTTTGACCTGGCCAAAGCGAAGGAACTGTATACTGCCTCCGGCGCGCCAGCCGATTTGAAGCTGACTTTATTGGCAACCAGCCAACCCCCCTCCACCGGTCTGGTGTGCCAGGTTATCCAGGCACAATTGGCCGAGCTTGGAATTACCGTCAATATCGTGCAGGTGGATCCGCCCGTATTCAATACACAAAAATACGATCCTACCAAATGGGACTTGCTGCTTGATGCTTCTGCAGGTGGAGATTTTGTCTATAGCCCATGGCAATTGATGCTTGATCAAAATCGTTACAACGGAACCACCTCGAACTGGTTCAAGGATGATCAACTGCAAAAGCTAATGACTGCCGCTGCTACTGATGCCAGCGAAGCAAATGTGGATGCCGCCTGGCAATATATTAAAGAAACAGATTATATGCAGGGCTTGTTCTCCTATGTCAATAACATCGTGAGTGTCGCTGACGTTACCAGTGTCTTTCTTGATGGCAGAGGTTTTGTAGTGCCGGGTGCCTGCGAGTACAAGTAGTAACCAGAAAAATTTATAACGCAGCCTGAAAAGAATAACTCAGTTTGCGCTCTTGAAAAAAAGTAATCTCACGTGTGCTGATGCAGACTGTCAGCACACGTGAGGGAGCCTGTTCTCAGCGACCAAAGGGTCTCTGCTCAGAGCGGGAGCTAATGGGAATTGCGTGAAGCCTGGACGAAAAGCGCTAAAATTATTTTTCTGCACTTATAATTTTTTTTTCAAATTCAACGAACGATCTCGCGATGATGAGAAGAAAGGATCTTACCAATGGGTAGATATATCCTAAGAAGGCTGCTCCAGATGATCCCGGTCATTCTGGGGGTGACCATCCTGGTCTTCACGATCTTGTATTTTATTCCAGGCGACCCTGTTCGGCTGTTGCTGGGTGCAGAGCCAACCCCGGCGCAAGTTGAAGCCAAGCGCGAAGCGATGGGCCTGAACGAGCCCTATCTCGTGCGTCTTGGCAAATATGTGGAGGGGATTGTCCTGCATTTTGATTTTGGCAAGTCCTGGATCTACAATACGCCGGTTACGACCGAACTTCTGCAGCGTTTCCCACGCACATTAACCATTGCGGTGATTTGTATTTTGATGCAGATTTTTATTGGCACGCCATTGGGCATCGTGGCAGCTGTAAACCGGAACGGCTGGGGAGACCGCATCTCGATGTTCATCGCCATGTTCGGAATCTCCATGCCGAACTTCTGGCTGGCCTTGATGTTGATCCTGTTTTTCTCGGTCAAGCTGGGCTGGCTGCCTCCCTTCGGTCTAGGCGGTATTCAATACTATATCCTGCCCTGCCTGGCCAATGCTTTTCCGGGGATAGCTACCCAGGCCCGGCAGACGCGTTCGAGCTTGCTGGAAGTCATCCGCTCTGACTACATTACTACGGCCCGGGCCAAGGGTTTGTCTGAGTTCCAAATCCTGATGAAGCACGCCCTCCCGAATGCGCTGCTGCCGATCATCACCGTCATTGGGAACGGCATGGGTATGCTGCTGGGTGGCACGGTTGTGATCGAAATGATCTTTGGCATCCCCGGCGTGGGCTGGTACCTGGTGGGTGGGATTGGCAACCGGGATATTAATGTTGTCCAGAGCTCCGTAATCTTTTTGGCGATTGCTTTCACGCTGATCATGCTGCTGGTGGACCTGACCTATGCTTTCGTCGATCCGCGGGTTAAGGCGCGATTTGCTGGCCAGAAGAGGAAAAAACAAAATGCTTAACATGGCAGCGGTAGAAGGAAGTACTTCCAAGATCAAGCGACAAAGCGAATTTTTCATTGTTTCGAGGCGATTGTCCAAAAATTCCTCGGCCGTGATCGGTTTTGTGGTAGCAGCGTTGTTGGTTCTCATGGCGGTTTTTGCGCCGCTGATTGCCCCCTACTCGCCCACAAAACAGGACCTGACGCATACCCGTAAGGCGCCCTCTTTGCAGCACATTATGGGGACGGATGAACTCGGACGCGATGTTTTCAGCCGGATTGTGTGGGGCAGCCGTTTCTCGTTGAGCATCGGTTTCCTGGCGGTCCTGATTGGCACAGCGATTGGGATGGTGTTCGGCGCCATGGCCGGTTATTTTGGGGGTGTGATGGATGATGTCATCATGCGCCTGATGGATTTGGTCCAATCGATTCCCGGTATCCTGCTGGTGATCACGATCTCGGTCGTGCTGGGACCGGGTCTGTATAACACGCTGCTTGCATTGAGCATCGGTGGGATTCCGATGGGCTGCCGCCTGACACGCGCTGCCGTCCTGGGTGTGCGCCATCAGGAGTACTTGGAAGCAGCAATTTCGATCAATGCCAGCACCCCGCGTATTATCCTGATGCATGTGCTTCCGAACAGCTTTGCGCCTGTGTTGGTTTCGGCCACCATGAGCATCGGGAACATCATCATGATGGCGGCCATGCTCAGTTTTATCGGACTGGGCGTGCAGCCTCCCACCCCTGAATGGGGTTCGATGATCGCGAGCGGGCGGACCCTGATCCGTACTTGCCCCTGGATGGTCACCTTTCCGGGCATCTTTCTCATGCTGACCGTCCTGGCACTCAATCTGTTTGGTGACGGTTTGCGCGATGCGCTGGACCCCAAGCTGAAGAAATAAGGATGGATGAGAGATGACGAGTAAAAGCGGTGCTTTTCTATCGGTCAGGGACCTGGTGGTTGAATACTCAGCCGAGGGGCAGGTGATCCACGCAGTGAATGGGGTTTCGTTCGAGCTGGAACGCGGCAAGACCTTTGGGCTGGTCGGTGAAACCGGCGCGGGCAAGACTTCCATCGCGAAAGCGATCATGCGCATCCTGCCCGATCCTCCGGCCAAGGTCAGAAGTGGAGCCATCATTCTGGATGGTGAAGACTTACTGAAAATCAGCGAAAAAGAAATGCGCAAAATTCGTGGTCAAAAAGTTTCCATGATCTTTCAAGACCCAATGACTGCGCTGAACCCAATCATGAAGGTTGGCGAACAGATCGCCGAAGTGATCAAGCTGCATAATGACATTACCTGGCGTGAAGCCAAAGCGCGGGCGGTCAAGATGCTGGAAATGGTCGGCATCCCCGGCGATCGCAGTGAAGAATACCCCCACCAATTTTCGGGCGGAATGAAACAGCGTGTCATCATCGCCATGGCGCTAGCTTGCAGCCCGGAGCTTTTGCTGGCGGACGAACCGACGACGGCGCTGGATGTGACGATCCAGGCCCAGGTGTTGGAAATGATCAACAAGCTCAAGCAGGATTTTAATACCTCGATGATCATGATCTCCCATAATTTGGGCGTGGTTGGCGAAGTTTGCGACGATGTTGCTGTTATTTATGCCGGCGAAATCGTTGAACTGGGCAGCAAGGAAATCGTTTTTGATCATCCGACTCATCCCTACACCCTCGGTTTGTTCAAGGCGGTTCCGCACTTGTATGATGAGGAAGACCGGCTCAGCCCAATTGCTGGTTTACCGCCAGATCCCTCTCACCTGCCCAGCGGCTGCCATTTCAACCCGCGCTGTCCGCTTGCGAGCGAGGAGTGCCGGCTTGAAAAGATCAGCCTGCGCGAAATTGAGCCGGGACATTTCTGCCGCTGCATAAAAGTATCCAACCAGGAAAAATAATATGTCTGCATTAATTGAAGTAAAAAACCTGAAGAAATATTTTGAAACCCCGCGAGGGATGCTGCATGCGGTTGATGATGTGTCTTTTTCGATCGGAAAAGGTAAGACCATGGGCGTGGTGGGTGAATCCGGGTGTGGAAAGTCCACGCTTGGGCGCGTCATGATCCATCTGCTGGACAGCACCGGCGGGTCGATTTATTTCGAAGATGAGGATATCACCCGGGTAAAGTCTCAGCAGCTGCGGAAGTTGCGCGAAAACATGAAGATTATCTTTCAGGATCCGTTCTCCTCCCTGAACCCCAGAATGACCGTTGAACAGACGATCATGGAGCCTCTGACCATTTCCGGGCGCTATTCCAGGAAGGAAAGGCAGGATGAGGCAGAGCGCCTGATGACGATGGTTGGTATTGACCAGCGCTTGAGGGATTCGTACCCGCATGAATTGGATGGCGGGCGCCGGCAGCGGGTGGGGATTGGTCGGGCGTTGGCACTCAATCCCAAGTTCATTGTGTGCGACGAACCGGTTTCTGCGCTGGATGTTTCGATTCAGGCCCAGGTTCTGAATTTACTTCAGGATCTTCAGGATAAGTTCGGTCTGACTTACATGTTTGTTACGCATGATCTGTCCGTGGTGCGCCTGATTTCGGATGATATCAGTGTTATGTATCTGGGCCAACTGGTTGAAACCTGTCCTGCCAGGGAATTGTTCAAGCATCCGCTGCATCCCTATACCCAGGCGCTGATCTCCGCGGTCCCGACAACGGATATTCACCATAAGAAAGAACGCATTATCCTACAGGGCGAAATTACTTCGCCTATTGATCCGAAACCTGGTTGTCGCTTTGCGGCGAGATGTAAATTTGTTGCTGAAAAGTGTCATGCGCCACAGCAGCTTGTGGAAGTGATGCCCAATCATTTTACGGCTTGCTGCCGGGTCAATGAGATTAACAGTATTTGAGCCTGACCTGGTCTGGCCGGAACCAAATTCATTCACCACGGAGCACGCAGAGACTACTGAGAAAACCTCTTTTTCTAAATCTCCGTGCGCTCCGCGCCCTCGGTGGTGATAGATAGGCTTGCTTTGCGAAGCAGTACAAGGTTCGCGGGGCTGAAGTCGGCCAGCAAAATGCTTAATCTGGCGGTGATTCTGTCCAAACTATTGCTGACCATTACAAATTTGACCAAAATAAAATCATTGCAGCATACTTTTTAATGAAGGAAAATAATTTTGATGAGTAAAAATCGTGGGTCTCTACGTGCAGGCACAGCCAAAATCGAAATCACCCCGCAGGATTTGACGGGTTTAGCAAATTTGTGGGGTCGCCCTTTTGAAGGCGTTCATGATCAGATTTATGTCCGGGCGATCGTGGTGGATAACGGCATTAATCGGGCTGTTATCGTGGCTTCTGACCTGGTTGAATATGGAGATACCAGCGAAATTCGGCAGCGGATCGAGAAGGAAAGCGGTATTCCGGCGACGCATATCATTATTACGGCCAGCCACGATCACAATGCTCCACGGGTTGGGAGCGTTACGCCTGGCGCAACAGCCCAAAAAGGTGGACCGGCGACCGAACGGTATACGCGTTTTGTTTATGATCGCATCCTGGATGTGGTTTTGCAAGCCCAGGCGACGCTGCAACCTGCCCGGGTGGGCGTTGGGAAGGGCAGGACGGATGTGAACACCAATCGTGACATTTTCACCGCCGGGGGTTGGACGTTGGGTGCCAATCCAGATGGCCCGTCAGAAAAGACCGTCTGGGTGGTCAAGTTCGAAACCGAATCTGGTGAACCGATGGCAATCCTGTTGAACTATGCAGTACACTCGGTTATTTTGGGGCCGAATAACACGCTCATCACGGGCGATCTGGCTGGGGCGGTTGAGCGTTACGTTGAGCAATCCTATGGAAACAAGGTGGTCGCGCTCTGGACGCTGGGTGCGGCGGGAGATCAAAACCCTAAGTACAGAAGTTATGAGGAGCATCCTCCGCTATTTGAAAACAGGTTGGATGGTTATGCCCTGATGGATTCGCTGGGTCAGATGTTGGGCGAGGAAGTGGTATATGTGGCTGATCGAATTGGCCGGATGAAGTCGGAGGTCCGGATTGAGGCGGATGAGAGAGTGGTCTCGATCCCGGCGCGGATACCGCCGCGCGATGCAAACCGGCCTGGGATGGAAGTCAAAGCGGTGGATGCGCTGAACATGCGCCTGGGTTTGCTGATGATTGGTCAAATTGCACTGACATGGGTCTCCGGCGAAGTTGTGACCCAGATTTACTGGCATTTACGGCAGGCATCGCCTTACTCAAATACGATCATGATCACGATTGCCAATGATCGCGTTGGGTATATCGTGGATGATGCCGGTTATGATACGCCTACTTTCGCGGCAACCGCTTCGCCTTTACAACGCGGGTATGCAGAACCGGCGATTGTGAATGGGTTGGTGGATATGATGGAGAAGTAGAAAATTGGGTTCAGCGGAGAAAGGTTGAGCAGTTTCAATGCTTATAATCAGATGCAATGTAATAGGTTCGCAGGGCTGACCCATAGGGCGCAAACATCGCGAGCCGCCTGCTCATTACATCCCACCTGAGGGTCGTGACATTTATAACTTGATTTCGTTTTTGATTGCTGCATAATTAATATAATCTGGAATTTTATGGGGATATTGTCCGATCCGGATGCCAATAAATTAATGGTTCTCTCCATGTGGTCGTGAGTAGAGGTCAAGAATAATTTATTGGTCGAGTGGGGTTTACCCACTGGCTGGAATATTGAGACAATATTGTTGGAGGAGGAAATGATAAAAAAGAGATTTCAGAGCATGTGTGAAAGATTCTCATTATTGGCTTTGCTTATTTTGTTACTATCCTCTTCAGGCCAGGTACAGGCTGCCCGGCCCGGCCCAAACACGGCAGGAATACCCATTCCAATGCCTTCGGTCAGCTTTTTCTCTTCACTTCCGGTACACCTGTTGGGTGAAACCGTGGACAGTGGTCAATATGTAATAACATTTGACAACCTGAAGGTCGAAAAACAGATCCTTAGCATCAGCCTGAGCTTGATAAATAAATCTACACAACCAATTGATCTGGAAAGCGCCGTCCAGTTATACCTGCCGTCTTATGAACAGGTTCGGGCCGCCCCGGATGCAGCCCGGGGAATTACGCTGCTCCCAGGCGAAACGATCCAACAAACCTGGGTTTACAGCCTGCCTGTGGTTTCGAGTACGATAGAGGAGCTAACGAATTACCGGCTGTTGTATGCACCCTTTGGTTGGTCTGGACCGGTGATTCTATACCGGTTGACTGACATCGCCCCACAGCAAAGGGTTGCCCCACGTTATCAGCTAGACGAGCAGGCATACGGTTCAACAGGCGATCCGTGGAAGATGCTTGTGCTGATCTATAAAAATATTGATACAACCTATACCGAGAATGGTGTGCAAAAAAGGCTGACAGCCACAATGCCAGACCAGGATATCGTCAACATGAAGAACGATTTCCTGAATTTGCCTCACCAGAAAATTGTTTCTACTTACTCAAATGGAACTGCCGAACTGGAAGCCACGGTGGTGGTGATTGACCGTCCCCTGACAAACCTGGAGCCGATCAGTACAGGTTATTGGCCTTCTCCAACTGTGACCCATCCGGAACTGGATGCCTACGCACCCAAAGGTAAATATGATTCGGTGATGATTTTCTGGCAGGCATCCAACCCGAGCACGGGCCAATCCATTCCGATATATGGCTGGGGGCTGGGTTATTGGCCTTTTGACCTGGCAAACGGTATGACCTATGCTACAGTCTTCAACATCGATTGGGTCTGGGCAGGGGACGCCTGCCAGGGTGAAGTCTTTTTACACGAATGGCTGCACGGTGTGACCGGCTTTTACATGTGGCGCGGTTTTGCCTTCCCGTTTGAGGATTTACACGGTGCCGAAGAGGCCGGGTATGTGACGGATGCTAACGGATGCTGGAAGGACTGGCTTAAAGATTATATGCGTGGGCTGGTCTTTGAAAATAATGTGCGTAAGGCACTCGTCACCCAGACCTGGCACAGCGGCTCGATTACCACATATAATATCCTGGGGTGGAGGGGTGAATATTACAACAATGAGACTCTGAACGGAACACCGGTGGTCATCCGGGATGACCCGGCTATCAAATTTATCTGGCAGGCAAATTCTCCGCATCCGTTGGTGAATGCTGACCATTTTTCATCGCGATGGACAAAGTCGATTACCTTCAAAGACGGTTTGTATCGTTTTAAAGCTTATAGGGATGATGGGATGCGCATCTGGTTGGATGACGTACTCATCCTGGACAACTGGTATTATGGATATGTCTCTAATTTTGTCGATTTGCATGTGACTGCCGGAAAACACATTGTGCGTGTGGAACATTATGATATTGATGGCTGGGCCAGCGCCAGTTTGAACATCATTCCGCTTTCAGTGACAGTCACCTCCACTCCGATTGAAGATGGTTGGACGCTGGAATCGGGAGAATTTACCAACAAGGGTGGCAGCATGGATGCTGCGGCAGTGACTTTCAATGTGGGTGATGATGCTGCCGACAGGCAGTACCGCAGTATCCTTTCGTTTACTTCGGTGGCACTGCCGGCAAATGCAACCATTAAAAAGGTGACACTCAAGATTAAGCTGCAATCGGTGGTTGGAACAAATCCATTTAGCACTCATGGTGCATTCCTGGTGGATGTCCGCAAAGGAGCCTTTGGGCTTAGCAGCCTGCAAGCTGGCGATTTTAGCGCGACGGCTAACAAACTTATCGCTGGTCGTATTTCGAATTCTCCTGTGGCGGGATGGTACACAGTTACCTGGGCGGGCAACATTGCACCCTATCTCAATTTGCCCGGGCAGACCCAGTTCCGGTTACAATTTACAAAGGATGATAATGACGACAAGGGGGCAGATTTGCTTAAATTTTATTCAGGAAATGTCACCACTGCAGCTTACCGCCCACAACTGATCATCGAATATACTCTGCCATAGACAAGGCTAATTACAGTCAGCATCAAAACATGAGCGGCGCAAGTTTGCGCCGCTCATGTTTTGATGCTGACTGTACAACCAATCGCTATTTTTGATCCAATTTAGGCGATAGCAGCAATACGCGACACTTGCCGCTTTGGTTTGGAACGCACCAGATCATAATTTGATTGCAGATTGAGCCAGAATTCCGGGCTGGTGCCGAAGGCTTCTGAAAACAGCCAGGCACTTTCCGGCGTTATTCCACGTTTGCCACGCACAATTTCATTTACGCGCTGAACAGGCACACCAATGTGCGCGGCAAAGGCTACCTGTGATAGCCCGAGCGGGTTGAGGAATTCTTCCAGCAAGATTTCGCCGGGATGGGTGGGAATACGATTTTCAGGGAGCATAGTACCTCTTTAGTGATAATCTACCAATGAAACATCATGTACGCCATCATTCCATCGGAAAGTAATTCGCCAAAGTCCCCGAAGCGCAGTGGAGTGGGACTGATCGTTCCCGTGCAATGACCGGGACCATAACACGAATACTGTGAAAGCCTTCAAGGTCGCCTTTCAGGGCTTCCAGACGATTCCCTGGTGGTGAACATCCGTAGGGTGCTTCGCTATGATCGAATGGCCATTGAAATAATTATAATGTTTTCACGGTTTCCATTTAAGACAAAACGAGTCGTCATGAATTTCAAGAATAATTCTGGCTCGCCGGTGTTTGGGTGGTTACACATCGTGTGCAAATACGCAATTCAATTGCATAATTACACAACCGTGTTTCGGGCCTGGAGCTATCTACCCCAAAGGGATGTTTGAATTACAAGCAGGTCGAGCAGTTTGGGGTCGCCAGGGCTACATGTGTTGGAAATGAGTCTACGGTGAATCTAATTTCCACATGCTAAAACCTTCTTTTGTACCGGCCAGGATAACTTCACCGAATTGGGGCAGGGATGCCAACCCGCCGATCTTTTTTACCGTGCCCATCCGGGCTGGTAAGGCTGCTTCCTGAAGAATATTTCCGGTTTGAAGATCATAATAAACCAGCTTAACCTTATTGGAGGTGATGGTGGTGCCGTCAAATGGATTCTCAATGGTTACGAAAGTCATTTTGTCGTTCACTGACTGGAATCCATCGGCGTATTGAATATAAGCCATGATGCTGGAAAGATAAGTCTGATTCTGAAAATCCCAAATCTGAATATACGGGTTTGAGTATCCGCCGGTATATTCATAACGACCTGAAACAGCCAGGTAGTGGTTATCAGGACTGAAGATTAACTTTTCAACCACAATGGATTGATAGGTATTATTGCCGCGCGGGAGATAAGGTTCCAGGTTTATTTCTCCCTGGAAAACCTGGGTGGTCATATCCCAGAGCAATAACTTGTCTGCTCCACATCCAACCACAAGTGTGCCATCGCTGCTGGACTGGAGCGCAAAGGTTTTTTCACACTGGTCAATCGTTACCTGTGAGATTAGCTGCCCACTTTGCACATCCCACCAGCTGAGAGTATTACTGATCCCAAGTCCGGCCAATATTCGGCCATCCGGGCTGAATTGGACCGAAAACAACGAATTCTCAAATGAACCGCCAGCAAACTTTTGCATGATCTGCCCGGAACTGACATCTAAAATCGTGGCTCCACCGGAGACGATCGCCAGTAAAGTGCCATCTTTACTGAAGACCAGGTCTCCCTCTCCGGGGATCACCCACAATTGGGTTGGCGGCTGCTTTTGCATATCCCAGATTTGCACTCCGGCCGGGCTGGTATTGACGGCCAGCAGCCTGCCATCCTTGCTCAAGGCAGGTTCATGGACCCAGGCCATATCTTCCACATCCTTGATCTCAAAGACGCAACCATTGGCAGGTGGACAGGTTCCAACGATGCCAAAACTCATATTTCGGCCAATATAATTTGTTGTAGTGTAGATTAGCCAACAGGCTCCGGTGCAAAGAGCCAGGATAACAATCCCGACAATGATCTGGCGCCAGTAATAATAAATAAATCCCAGGAATAATCCGCAGCCATATGTTTTGGGATCGACTGGAACATAGATGACATTGCGATCTGGCATAAAATTTCCCTTGGTAGGTGCAAAAAATAATTTACGGTTTTGAATCCGTAGAAAAGACGAAAAAATATTTCCCCAAAACCTGATGGAGGCTTAATTGGTAGAATTCAAATCCCAAAAATCACATCACCTGGTGTGGAACATGCTTGGGGATAAAATTGGCTTGTTGTTGAGAGACATAGCCAGCACCCTGGCAAGCCGGGCAACCACGATCTGAAGAATATCCCCAGCCATCGCAAGCGGTACAGAAGGTCCACCCACCACGTCCGTTGGGTTTGGTGGAGGTACCACCTACATAATTGGCATTTCCGCAAGTTGAACAGAAATCACGCCCAGTGCCATCGCAACGCGGACAAGCAACTTTATCGATGTGAAGTACCATTTTGAATCCTTTTGAACATCCTCACCTGTTTGAAAAACAATTAAATTTTAGAGAAAAGGGATAGTGATAATCAAGTGTCAAATGTCATTGAAACCTGCCATATGTGATTGGCACAAGCAAAATGACATGACTGGCTATGTTTGGGAGTGGGTTAATGATTGGAGCAGCTATTCTGGCAGCTCACCCTCCAGCATGCTTTTACCGGATGGGATTTCAGAGATTGGGATATGAGTTCACAGGCTTGCATCAGCATGCGATCGACATGTCGGTTTTCTCTGATGGATTATTGGTTATTCCCGCTCTAAGGCTTCCAGTGAAATGATATCTTTCAATGCCAGCAGTTCTGGATCGCCAGTGACCAGTGTGGCAGTGAGTTTTTCTGCGGTGGCGATCGCAAAAGCGTCGGCATAGGAAATCGGGTGGCGCATCTTCCAACGGGCTGCACGCAGTACCAATTCATTATCAGCCGGGATAATCTGAATGGGCAACGAGCCCAAGTCCTTCAGTACATCTTCAGCACGCTGTGCGCCAAGTACTTTGCCAATCCGGTAATAGACCTCGCCAAGGTTGATGATCGAAATGTAGATTTCGACGTGTTTTTGGTATGCATCATCCAGGCGTAGGCTGACCCGACCGGCTGCCGGCTCTTCGCCTTGGAGATAGGCAAGGATAGCCCACGAATCAAACAAATAGCGTTCAGTCATTGTCCATTTCCTGGCGATGCTCTTCTTCCAGGTCACGGATGAAGTCGTGCCCAGCATATTTGCCGCGAAGTTTTAGAACCAGGTCAACCGGCACCTGTTCCAGCACGATGGTTTGGTCAACAATCCTGGCCTGAAACTGGTCGCCGCTCTTTAGATTTAATTTTTCTCGAATAATTTTGGGCAGTACAAGCTGTCCTTTAGATGATAACCGAATAGTCATGATACGCTCCTGTCTTACTTTTCTAATAAAATTGTAAGACTAATTGAGTTGAAAGTCAAAGGGCAAAGATGTTAACATAGCATAACAGCAGCTATTATGGCAGCTCACCATCGCGGTGGTGGTTGGTACAGCCTGGTTAACCACGGGCGATCCTCAAAGCGCTTCAGCTTCGGTCCGCACTTCAGCGAAGAATTTATCGGATTCTGTTGCACCTGCTCACTGTTCTGGTTCTGGATTGGACTGGGAGCGCTTTTCACAATTCCCAGCAAAACCCGCAGCTTGATTCGCTGGCCATTTTGGAGCAAAATAGTAAAGTAAGTGATTATCATCCTGACAAATAGTTATAATTTTCAGGCGCATTTGTAATAGAATTCATTATTGCTTATTCTTAATAAAATCCAGAACGGACAAAGAGAACATGAACTATATAGGCCAATCTGTACCTCGCGTTGATGCAACCGCCAAAGTAAAAGGCGAAGCAGTTTTTGCTTCCGATGTCGTCTTGCCCGACCAGGCCTATCTGAAAATGCTGATGGCCCATCGTGCGCATGCGATCGTTAAGCATGTGGATACCTCAAAAGCCGAAGCTTTGCCTGGCGTACTGACGGTGCTGACTGCGCAGGATGTGCCCTGCAATGAATTTGGTTATTACAACTATGACCAGCCTGTGCTGTGCGGTCCCGGTCCGAAAGCGTACACCGAGCGCGTCCGCTTTGTGGGTGACCGCGTGGCGGCGGTCGTAGCCGAGACAGAAGCCATCGCAGCCGCGGCGTGCGACCTGATCGAGGTTGAATATGAAGACTTGCCGGTCGTTTGGGATGTGGAACAAGCCATGCAACCCGATGCAACCATCCTGCACCCCGAGCTGGGCAGCAACGTCTTTGGACATCATAAACTCTATAACGGCGATCTCGAAGCGGGCTTTCGCCAGGCGGACGTGATTGTCGAATCGATCTTGAATACCCCGGCCCAGGAACATGGCTTTCTACAGACCGAGTCTGGGCTGGCTTATATAGATGAAGAAGGCCGAATCGCGGTCATCACGACCGGACAGTGGGGCCTTAAGGATCGCAAACAGATCGCCCATTCGCTCGGATTGGCAGAGGAGCAGGTGCGGGTGATTTATCCGATGACCGGCGGCGCCTTTGGTGGGCGCGAAGACATCTCGGTCCAGATTATCGTCGCGCTGGCGGTGCTCAAGCTGCAGCGCATGGGCAATCCGCGCCCGGTCAAAGTGGTCTGGAGCCGCGAAGAATCGATCCTCGGGCACTGCAAACGCCACCCATTCCGCATTTACACGCGCTGGGGCGCCACAAAAGAGGGCAAAATCGTCGCTGCCGAAGTCAAACTGCTGGCAGATGGTGGCGCCTATAAATTCACCACCAGCATTGTCACCAGCAACGCCGTCATCAACGCCCTGGGTCCGTATGAAATCCCGAATGTCAAGGTGGATGCCTATGACGTCTATACCAATAACGTGCCGCGCGGCGCCTTCCGTGGTTTTGGCGGCCCGCAGGCAGTTTACTGTGCCGAACAGATGATGAATAAACTGGCGGTCCAATTGGGCGTGGACCCGGTTGATCTGCGTATGCGCAACCTGGCGCAGGAAGGCTCGTTGCAGACTACTGGCGCACCCTTCCCGCCCGGAGTCACGATCCGTGAGGTGACGCGTTCCTGTGCCGAAAGCGCGGGTTGGAGCAGCACGCCGGATGGTTGGGTGCTGGCCCCGCGACCTGCCACGTCTGACCTGCAGCCGTCGTATTTACGGCGCGGGCTGGGGCTGGCTTGTGCCCATAAAAACGTCGGGTTCTCTTACGGTTACCCCGAGAGCTGCACGATTGGGATTGATCTATACGGTGGCGCCTACGTCGAGCGCGCGGTCATCCGGCACGGCGCCAGCGAAGTTGGCATGGGTGCGCATACCGTCATCTCTCAAATGGCGGCAGATGCCCTGAATTTGTCGATGGATAATATTGATCTGATTTCGACCGATACCGCCCAGGTGAAAGACTCCGGTTCGGTCTCAGCTTCGCGCATGACTTTCTTTATCGGCAACGCCATCAAAGAAGGCGCTGTCAAGGCATTGGAAATGTGGGCTAACGAAGAGCGGCCGGTGCACATGGACTATACCTATTTGCCATACCAGACCACCACACCGGACCCGGTGACCGGTCAATGTGATCCGAATGTGTCTTATGCCTATACAGCCCAGGCGGCGGAAGTGTTGGTGGATATGGAAACCGGCCAGGTGACGATCGAGAAAATCCACTGTGCCATCGACGTTGGTAAGGCGATCAACCCGCAGCAGGTGATTGGACAGATCCAGGGTGGGTTGGTCCAGTCGGTGGGCTATGTGATGATGGAGAATTTCATCGAAAAAGAAGGCCAGGTGCTGACCCGCAGCCTGTCCACCTATCTGATGCCAACCGTGCTGGATATCCCAGCCGAAATGAAGATTATGGTTTTGGAAATCCCCGACCCGCGCGGTCCCTGGGGCGCGCGCGGTCTGGGCGAAGTAATGAATATGTGCCTTGCCCCGGCGGTTACCGCGGCGGTGTACGATGCGACCGGCGTCTGGTTTGATCATTTTCCGCTGCTGCCGCAGGAAGTGCTGAAAGGTCTGCACGCGGCCTGATCTGGAATATTTGGTTCGGTCTGTCAGAAAAAAATACAAAATTGGCAATGGAGCATAATTTGCTATTGGCGTTCAGACCTATCCCCCCAACCCCCTTCCCGTGCAGTGATCGGGACCATCCCGAAAAACGGGAAGGGGGAGCAAAACAACCCCTATAGCAGGTTTTTTGTTTCAATTGGGAAGTAAATATGCCTTGGAGACAAAGGTTGTTTGAGTGGCATAGGGTACTAGCGATTATTGCATAGTAAGTTATGAGGTACTGCCAAAAAGGCGTTCCCAGAGCGGGGACGCCTTTTTGTTATGGTGATCTTCTGTCAATGCCGCAATGCACCGCTCTGCGTAGGGACGCGCTGCGCGCAAACCACTACGAAAACATTAAATTAGAGCTGCGGCATCTGGTTATGCCAATCGGTGGCCTGTTCGTAGGCCTGGGCGGCTTGCAGCAGTTTTTTCTCGCTCCAGGCGGGGGTGACGAGCTGCAGACCAACCGGCAGCCCGTTGGAGGTAAAACCGCAGGGCATGGACAGGGCGGGTAGACCGGTCAGGTTGAAGGGTGCGGTAAAGCGCGTCAAACGGCGCGCCTGTTCGAGGGCGTTATTGCCTTCAATTAACGGGGCCGAGATGGGCGTGGCTGGCAGCAGCAGGACGTCAAAGTCACGGAAGAAGAATTCCATTTCGCGCCGGGTTTCGGTTTGGGTTCGGCGTGCCAGGGCGTATTCGCTCGACGAAAAACTGGCCCCGGTTTGCAGGCGCAGGCGTACATCCTCGCCAAAGCCCAGGGGATGCTCCTGCAACCGATCGCGGTGAAAGGCTGCGCCATCGGCCTGAGTCATCAGGCTGTTGGCCAGGGCGGCCTGGCGCAGGAAATTTAACTCCACCGGCTGCACCTGCGCCCCCAGTTTTTCAAAGACCTGGGCGGCCTCGCGCACCGTCTCCAAGACCTCCGGGTCGGCTTCCCAGGCATATTCGCCGGTCAGGACACCCACCCGCCAGCCCGCAATACCCGCGTCCAACCTGGAAAGATAGTCATCCACAGGGAAGTTAATCGAAGCCGGATCTTTCTCGTCATAACCGGCCAGAACCTGGAGCAGGATGGCTGCATCTCTGACACTTTTGGTCAGGGGTCCGGCATGGTCGAGATTCCAGGAGAGCGGGAAAATTCCGCGCAGCGAAATCCGCCCAAAGCTGGGTTTTAATCCGACTACACCGCACAAACTGGCTGGAATGCGGATGCTGCCGCCGGTATCCGTACCCAGGCCCGCCAGGCACATCCCGGCGGCAACGGCGGCAGCGCTGCCACTGGAGGAGCCGCCCGTAATGTGTTCGGTGTTCCACGGGTTGCGGACTGTGCCGTAGTGTGGGTTGACACCCGTTACGCCCAGCGCAATTTCGTGCGTGTTGGTTTTGCCGGTGATGACTGCCCCGGCAGCCTTCAGGCGCTCGACCACGGTTGCATCCTGACTGGGGATAAAATCCTTGAAAAAAGTCGTTCCGGCAGTGGTCAGCACCCCTTCTGTCTGGTAGATATCTTTGATGGCAATTGGAATGCCAGCCAGTGCAGCTGTGCTGGTGGTAGAGGCGGGGCTTTGCCCGGGGCTCAGTACCGTTATATAGGCATTGAGGGCAGGGTTCAGCCGGTCAATCGCCTGAAAACAGGCGTCACTTAGCTCAGCAGCACTCAATGTGCCGGTGCGAAGTTGTTCGAGGGCAGAGGAGATGGTCAGAGTTTGGATGTCCATCTTCCAATTTTACTGCTAATTGTATTGGTTACAAGATAAGGTTTTTGACAATATGTCAAGTGTATTTTGGCCAGTAAGCGACCTATTTTGATGCCAGTTTTGCTTAACATAGGTATTGCTGCTGAATATTAAGCTATTGATTTCCCGATTCCGGTGGGCTGAAGCCCTTCCTTATGTCGTGGAAGTCGGCTAAAGCCGACTCGTTAGCCAGCCCGAAGGGCTTTCATGTCGTGAGCCAGGGCTTCAGCCCCAGGCGGGCCAGGAAAAAGACATCTTGACATAAACCTGAAATGCTTAACTTGTGACTGATGTGCTAATTGTCCAAATCTCAAGAATTTTCCCTGCACATTTGAGTGGTATCTGCTGAGCGCGCATCGGGCAATTTGCAGGTCAGTCTGTGCCGGAGGTCCGCGAGTGGCGCAAAAGTTCGCGAGTTGTTTGCGTGTAGCTGAGTTAGGAATAATTGCGGCAGCCGTGCTATCAAAGGCTGGATTGGTGTATGATTAAGCTTGTTAATCGGTAGACATCATATGAATTCATTGAAGGTGTGACGTGCTCAATCAACTTATTTCTATTTTAAGGCGCTTTTCCGGCCTGACTTTATTGGGATTGCTGCTTGCGGGTTGTTCCAGTTCGATTAGTTCCAGCTCTCCGGCTGCGCCTCTGCTGGATTCGATCTACGCCAGCGGTGGGCATACCTGCGGGCTGGATGTTACCGGGAGCGTATGGTGTTGGGGGCATAACCAATATGGTGAACTGGGCAATGGCGGCATGCAGGACAGCGCCAGCCCGCAACGAGTGCAGGGCTTACCGGTTGGGATGCGAGTCCTGGCGGCGGGTCCGGGGCATAACTGCGCTTTGACTGCCAGCGGGGCAGGGCGCTGTTGGGGTCAGAATGGTGCAGGTCAGTTGGGGAATGGGACACAGACGGATGAGAGTTCACCTGTGGAGACCAGTCAGCTCTCGGGCATGGTGCGTGACATTTCGGTCGGGTTGGAACATACCTGTGTTTTGAATGCCGTCGGTGGTGTGAGGTGTTGGGGCGCCAATACCAGCGGACAGTTGGGTGTGGATGGTCTGCAGGCTTCGCTCTCTCCGGTTGAAGTGACGGGACTGGGGAGCGGTGTCAGTGCGCTTTCATCCGGTTGGCAGCATACCTGTTTGCTGACGTTGGCGGGAGGCGTCAAGTGTTGGGGGAAAAATGCGCATGGGCAGCTTGGGAATGGGACGACCGTGGACAGCCGGGTGCCGGTGGATGTGAGCGGTCTGAACTTTGGTGTTAAGGCGATCAGCGCTGGCGCAGAGCATACCTGTGCTCTGACTGCGCTGGGTGCGGTCAAGTGTTGGGGTCGCAACACCTCTGGTGAGTTGGGTAACGGCAGCAATCTGGATAGCGCGCTTGCGCAGGATGTCAGCGGTTTATCAGCGGGTGCGCGCTCTGTTGCTGCGGGTGGAGATGCCACAGCGGCACATTCCTGTGCGGTGACGGTCAGCGGGGCCGTAGTGTGTTGGGGCAGTAATGATTCCGGTCAATTGGGTGATGGCACAACCAGCAGCAGCAATGTGCCAGTGACTGTGCAGGGTCTGACTTATGGTATGCGCGCGGTTACCACGGGTGGCCGGCATGCCTGCGCCCTGTCCGCTGTGGGTGGCATGGTGTGTTGGGGTGATAATCAGTTTGGTCAGTTGGGGGATGGCAGCACGCAGAGCAGTCTGAAACCAGTCGAAGTAAAGTAATTTTTTTTGTGGAGATTTTGCGCATGTTTTGCGCAAAATCTCCACTTGCAGGGTAAACCAACGATAAGATCAAGCGCTGGTTGGACATGCAAGAGGTGTTTTGCGGATGGTTACATCCGCAAAACACCTCTAAAAAATTTACGTCTTTGACGCTTAATCCGGTGAGGATTTAGAACAGACCAACAACCTTGCCGGTTTCCAGATCCAGATCGACATCGAAGAAGACTGGGCGGGTGGGCAAACCAGGCATGGTGCGCATGGTACCGAGCAGTGGGTAGAGGAAACCCGCACCGACTGAAGCACGAATGTCACTGATGTTGACCCGGAAACCACGCGGGGCACCCTTCAAAGCCGCATCGGTCGAGAATGACAGGTGGGTTTTCGCCATGCACAAGGGCAGCTTGTCAAAACCGAGACGAGTGTAAAGCTCAATCTTGCGCTCGGCTTCGGGAGAATAATCGACCCCATCGGCGCGGTAAATCTCGCGGCAAATGGTCTCGATCTTGGTCTTGATGTCCTGTTCCAACGGATACAGGAATTTGAATTCGGAGGGTTGGTCACAGGCCTTTACCACAGCTTCGGCCAGAGCGATGGCACCCTTGCCACCCACCATCCAATGGCGGGCAACAACAGCATCCATGGCACCTGCTTCAATGGCAGCTTTGCGGACCACTTCCACTTCGGCATCGGTATCGTTGGCGAAAGAGTTAACCGCCACTACCACATTCACGCCATACTTTAGCGCGTTTTCGATGTGCTGAACCAGGTTGGGCAAGCCCTTCTTGAGCAGCTCGATATTCTCTTCGGTATATTCAACTGCCAGCGGTTTGCCAGCGACAACCTTGGGTCCGCCGCCGTGCATCTTGAGCGCGCGGACGGTGGCAACCATGACCACCACCTGGGGAATTAACCCGGAGTAGCGGCACTTGATATCAAAGAATTTTTCCATGCCGATGTCTGCGCCGAAACCGGATTCGGTAACGACGTAGTCCGCCAGTTTAAGGGCGATTTTATCGGCGATGATCGAAGATTGCCCATGGGCAATATTGGCGAAGGGTCCGGCATGTACGATGGCGGGTGTGCCTTCGAGGGTCTGCATCAGGTTGGGCTTGATGGCGTCTTTCATCAAGACGGTCAAGGCGCCAGCCACGCCCAAATCTTCGGCTGTGACAGCGGAACCCTTGCGATCGGTGCCGACGACCATTTCACCCAGGCGCTGGCGCATATCGGCCAGGTCGGTGGTGAGGGCCAGAATGGCCATGATTTCGCTGGCGACCGAGATATCGTAACCGGAGCGGTGTTCAAACCCGGCTTCATCCTTGCCCAGGCCGACCTGGACTTCGCGCAGGAAGCGATCATTTACATCCACCACGCGCCGCCAGGTAACATTGGCGGGATCGATATCGAGGCGGGCAAAGCGTGAGCGTTCTTCGGGGGTCAGTTCATTCGGGTCAGTCTTGGCGATGCCCAGTTTCTTCAGGCGGCGCAGCATGGTCGGTGCAAATTTGCGGACACCTTTTTTATCGGGTGGGCAGAGTGCATCGAAGAGTTTGTTGTCGTCCGGGGTGAGCTGCTCGTGCATCATGCGTGCATCCAGGGCTGCGGCGCACAGGTTGTGGGCGGCAGTGATGGCATGAATGTCACCGGTTAGATGTAAGTTGAAGTCTTCCATGGGGATGACCTGGCTGTATCCACCACCGGCAGCGCCACCCTTAATACCAAAGGTTGGGCCCTGCGAAGGCTGGCGGATGACTGTCATTACACTTTTACCGAGATGAGCCCCGAGCGCCTGTGAAAGGCCGACGGTGGTGGTGGTTTTGCCTTCGCCCAGGGGGGTGGGGGTGATGGCGGTTACATCGATGTATTTGCCGTTGGGTTTATCTTTGAGGCGGTCCAGTGTTTCCAGCTTGATTTTGGCTTTATATGGACCATATAATTCCAATTCACTTTCCAGAATGCCGAGTTCTGCAGCAACCTGCATGATTGGTTTTAGTATGCCAGCTTGCGCAATATCAATATCTGAGGGTACCGGGTTAAGAAGGGTTAAAGGGGTTGGGGTGAATTTTTGAGTCATAGCATCTCCATTAAGAATGGTTGAAATTCAATCTAATTATCGAATTTTTTTTCAATCTTGACAATAGAATAACGTCACTTTTTTGTCATGACTTGTCAGACAAATTTGTGACCGGGCGCTAATTTTGATCGAAATAAGCCCAAAAATCAGCTAGCCGCTAAAATCGTGCCCATGTTTTGGCCGGCCAGTGCTTTCTGTATATTTCCGGCGGCTTCGCCTGAAAATATCTGAACTGTCAGCCCCGGCTGAGACTGCACCAGGGTGAGCATTTGCCGCACCTTGGACTCCATTCCACCGGTCACATCGGCCGCGTGTGATTGCCCCACCCGGGCTTTTACCTCGTCAAAAGAGGCCGGGGTGATTTTTTCCACGCGCTGTTTTCGCTCCGGAAAGTCGGCCCAGACCGCGCCTTCCAGCCCGGCCAATAAAATTCGCTGCGGGTGCAGCTGTTCTGCCAGGTTTTCGAACAGGTCCTCGGTTGAGAGGATTGTGCCGGCCCGGACGCTATCAAAGATGACATCGCCATATACCACCGGTAAAATTCCGGCTGCCAGCGCTGCCCTGAGCGGGCGTAAATCCCAGTTTGAGACTTTCCCATCGTGGGCCGTTACGGCTGCCACCGGTGCCAGCGCCAGGCTGGCGACCCCCGCCCGGTGCAGGGCTTCCATTACATGGCGATTCAGGGCCGAAGCTTGCAGCCATACTTCAGAGAACCCGTGCCAGTAGGCATTGCTTTGTTCGGGCTGGCGGGCTTGCCCGGCTTGCAGCCCGTCACGGGTGTTGTATTTGCGGGCTGCGGTGTGCCCAAAAGATCCGGAACCGTGCCCCAGTACCAGCGAAATCCCGGGGTTGGTTTGTAAGACAGCTCTAATTTGCCGGGCAAGATCGTCGAGTACATCCAGCCGGGGCGTGTAGGGTTGGGTTTTATCGGTGATGAGCGAACCGCCTAATTTTAAGAAAATAAGTTGTGTCATATCCCCCATTATCCCTAATAAATCAGAATTCTGCAATATGTGTGGTGCTTTTGGCACCTTCCCGCACCGGAGTGCGATATAATTTTTATATGGATATTAAAGCAGGGATAAATACCGCCATCATGCTGGCCGGTCTGGGACTGATCCTCAGTTTTTGGATTGGTGTGCATTCCCTTCGGAGTGGACGCAAACTGCTCTATTTCCGTCTACGTCAAAAACGTATTTCTTATGGCTGGCGCATGATCGGGTTTGCTTTTGGATTGGCAGCCCTGGTGTTTGTCTTGAGCCGGTATGGTGAACCGATGGTTTATGTTTTTTATGAACCTTCCCCGGTGCCAACTCTGACACCGACTATTACCCTGACGCCGACCATCACCTTAACCCCGACCATTACCCTGACTCCCACCATCACAGAGACCCCTTCTGTGACCGATACACCCACTGTGACCTCGACCCCTTTTATTCCAGATGCGGTTGAGACCATGTTTGCAAGTGAAATTACACCCAACCCGGCTGCCATCTTTAGTTCGTTGGTTTTTGGACAGAATATGGATCTGAAGACTTATACGCTCCTGGATCAGGCTACGGTTTTTCTAAATCCGATCAATCGGATTGTCGCAATTTTCAGTTATGACGGCATGACTCCCGGAGCGCAATGGACGGCTTTGTGGTATCGCGATGGGCAGCTGGTCTATTATGAGACAGCTCCCTGGGGCGATACGACCGGTGGGAGTGGCTATTCGGAACGCCTGGCAGCGCCCCAGGATTGGCTGCCTGGCAATTACGAGGTCCAGATCTTTGTTGGGCACGATTGGAAAACGGTCGGGCGTTTTGTGGTGGAGGGCGTTCCGGATACATCCACGCCTACCAAACCACCCACTTCCACCGTCACCAGTACTGCCACGCGCAAACCGATTCCCTCGCCAACTGTGACCCAGACCCGGCGTCCAACGCTGACCCCCAAGCCGAGCGATACGCCCTGGCCAAGTGATACGCCCTGGCCCAGCCTAACGCCTTAGGTTAGCAGCCGCAATACAATTTGGAATACCCGTAGGCTGTTTCCTTAGAGCTTTAACCACAAAGAACACAAAGGTGCACTAAGAAAGGCTTTTAAAAACTTCGTGTTTCTTGGTGTTCTTTGTGGTGAATAAGAGATAGAAAGGCAAAACTAAATAGAACCTTTACTATCATGTAAGTCGATGGCACATTCCACTTCCGTCTGACTTGAACCAGCTTGTGCGAGAATGTTTTCCTGCCATATGTGCTGGAAATTTTTGTGTATTTGCCTAAAAATTTAATCATTCCATCTATTGGGTATTAAGCTTAAAGGAGTACAGACATGTCAGATGAAAAAATTATCAGTCAATCCATCAAAGGGGCCGACATTCGGGTAGTTGAGCTTCCCGCAGAGTACTATCCTGATCAAGTGAAACCCGAAAACGACAAACTGAATTGTATTTTTATCAACCAGGAAATCCTGAAGACCCCGCAGGGGAGACCTATCACGCACCAACAGCGCAGTCCGCTCAGAGAGTTGGTCAGTGAGCTGCGATTCGTTGATTCCCTGGAAAGTAATGACCTATCCCTCTATAGTTTATGTTCACGGCAAATAGATTCTGTAGATGATACACAAGAAATATTGACCCAGGATTATTTCTCAAAGAAATTATTGAATGACTCTCTTTTGGCAGCCATCACAGATCGTGAATTTAACGAAAAAGCGATGGGGAGATGGCAAACCATGTGGTCCCTTATTAGCCATGTTTGCTTCCCTTCTCAGCACATCTCGGAAATACCATCCGGTAAAATTGGTACTGCTTTTGATGAAAACCTGTTCAGTAAACAACAAAAAAAAGTTTTTACTCAACTCTCAAAGTCGATATACTCAACCTTTCAGAAATTTAATCTTTACGAGCAAACCGTTTTCCGGGCAAGCCTGGAAACTTATAATTCCATATTATTTTCGAACTTGATTTGTCAAGAGCGAGTATCGCCCAATATGTTGGCTGATATCTACCTTGGGGTGAATGGCATCATTGAGTTGCATCCTGGTGGACCAGATATTAAGGATTACCAGGATTTATTTGAGAAGATCAAAAATTCTGCAGATTGTATGCGCCGTTATCTGGAATTCTTCCCGCCCCAACTTTCCGAAGTCGAACTCATGATCCAAAAAGGTGAAAGTATCAAGCTGGAATTCAAATCCACTTTGCGGTATAGCTTGAAAGCAGGAATAAATGATCCGGCGATTGGGCATGCTGTTTTAAAAACAATGGTGGCCTATCTGAATACAGATGGCGGAACTTTGTTGGTAGGGGTGGAAGATAATGGAAATATTCTCGGAATAGAACCGGATCATTTTGAAAATGAAGATAAGTACTTGCTTCATTTCTCGGCCCTTATCAAAGATCGCATTGGACAAAACTTTTCCGATTTGATCGCGTATGAACTTGTCCCGGTAAAAGGCAATAAAGTTCTGTTTGTCCAATGTAAAAAAAGTCCAACGCCCGCTTTTGTGAATACAGACAATAAACAGGAGTTTTTCATTCGGACGGGTCCTTCTTCTGTGCAGCTAAATTTCACTCAATTCCTGAATTATGCCAAACGACGGTTTAACTTGTAGGAAGTACCATGGAAATTGAAGAAGTTGGCAAACAAATTGTTGATGCGGCCATCAAAGTGCACCGCACTCTCGGTCCCGGCTTGCTCGAGTCGGCTTACCAGTATTGCCTGGCTTTTGAACTCCGGAAGCGCGGCCTGAATGTCGAAATCGAGGTAGAACAACCGGTCATTTATGATGGTCTGCGCCTGGATGCTGGTTTTCGGTTGGATATGCTGGTTGAAAATACGGTCATCATTGAAAATAAAGCCTGTGAACAGCTTCTGCCTATTCATGAAGCCCAATTGCTCACCTATCTGAAACTTCGAGGTTCATGGCTGGGATTTCTGATTAATTGGAATACCATTCGTATCAAAGACGGTATCAAGCGCATGGTCAACGGTCCTAAGCCAATAGAGTAAAAGAACCTTTACCAACAAAGAACCTTTTACCACAAGAACACAAAGGTGCACAAAGAAAGGCTTTTAAAAACTTTGTGTTTCTTGGTGTCCTTGTGGTGAAAAAACTGAGATGCAATTCATACCGAACCACACAAAGGTGCGCTAAGAAAGGCTTTAAAAAAACTTTGAGTATCTTGGCGTGCTTTGTGGTGAGAGATTATGTTTTGGCTCGTCCGAGATTGGGTTGAATATTGGAAAAGCAACAGACCACCCATGATGGCGTGGTCTGTTTTTTATTTATATTTTATCCGGCAGGATATTAAAAGACTTTTTGGGAATGTTCCAGGGTAGATAGGCTGCGCGCCAGCTGAGCTGCCAGCCGGGCATTATTTAATAACAGTTCCAGGTTGGCAAGCAGTGATCTGCCATTGGTCAATTCATTGATGCGCCGTAACTCATAGGGCGTAACCTCCTGCCCGGTAATGCTGTGTTCTTTCTGTTTTTTCCGGACTTCATCCGATACCTGTTCCAGGTAGGACCATATTTCATTGGCAGGAATGCTCATTTTTTCTGGAATGGGTTGGCAGACCAGTACGCCTGTTTTCATGCCCAGATCCCAATGCGTTTTTGCGAAATTAGCTACTTCTTCGGGGGTGTTTAGCCGGATGCTGACGGGCAGGTCCTTGCCATTTGAGAAAAATTCGGGGAATTTGTCTGTGCCATAGCCAATGACCGGGACGCCCATGGTTTCCAGGTATTCCAGCGTAGCGGGCAGATCAAGAATGGATTTGGCTCCGGCACAAACTACCATGACCGGAATGGATGCCAGGGCTATCAGATCGGTGGAAATATCCAGCCTGGCTTCCTTGTGGACACCGCCGATGCCGCCTGTGGCAAATACTTTTATTCCGGTTTGATGGGCCACGTACATGGTTCCGGCGACTGTGGTTCCACCGGTTTTTCCCTGGACCAGTGCGCTGGCAAAATCGCGCAGACTGACCTTGATTAAATCCTTGGGCTTGGTATTGGCCAGCCGCTGCAGCTGGTCAGGGTTGAGTCCGATTTGGATGGCACCATCCATGACCGCGATGGTGGCAGGGGTGGCTCCCTGCGAGCGCACCATTTCTTCCATGTCCTGGGCCAGGGTCAGGTTGGTGGGTTGCGGCAGACCGTGTGTGATCACGGTTGATTCGAGGGCTACAATTGGAGCGTTTTGTTGGCGTGCGTGTAATACTTCGAGTGAAAAGGCGAAATTCTTGGGGAGATCAGTCATGATTTCTTTCTTAAATGGGTGAAGGGTTAAACGGCCAGTTCGTCATACAGCTTTTGCAGGCTTAGGTCTGGGGAAACTGTGCCGGGGAAACGCAGTGCCAGGGATGCGGCTGAGATTCCGAGCCGGGCAGCATCATCAATTTCAATTTCATTCATTAAGGCATAGATGACCGCAGCGGTCAGCGCATCACCTGCGCCGGTTGGGTCGCTCACATTGGTGCGAATGGCAGGGATGTGCCCGTTGGTCTCGGAGGTGGCATAGCATAAACCAAACTCAGACATGGTTACAAATGCAATCTCTGTGCCCATGTTAACCAGCATACGTGCTGCTTCCAGTGCAGCTTCGCGGTCACTCGAGCGGAAAATATTTCCGGTCAAAATACCGGCTTCCATGCTGTTGGGCACGATCAATTTAATCTGGCCCAGGTGCGGGATCAAGCGTACCGCCAGTGTTCTGGAGGTGGGGTCTGCGCAAACCGGCACGTTATATTTATGGGCCAACGCGAAGGCTTTTTCCATCGTTTTCACGGGCAGGTTGGCGTCGATAAAAATCAACCCGGCTTTTTCAAAAAGGACCTCATTATAAGCCAGGTATGTATCGGTTAATTCTTCCATCACGCGCATATCGTCAAAGGCAAATTTGCGCAAACCGTCTTCATCCAATACACCCATATAAAAACCGGTTGGGTATTTATCGGTGGCATATACGGCTGAGACATTTACGCCTGCATGACGCGTATGCGCCAGAACGTCATCCCCAATCCTGTCCTTCCCGATTACCGAAAGCAGGTTAACGCGTTGACCGATACGGGCCAGGTTTTCGGCCACATTGCGTGCCACCCCGCCAAAGGAAGTGCGGATGAGCGCCGGGTTGGAGGTCGAAAGTTGTAAATCAGCTTGCAGTCGACCGACTACATCCAAACCACTGGCGCCTATAACCAATACGCGATCGGTATTTTCGCTCTGGCTCATCGTTATCAATCCTCGTCGCTGACAGAATGAAACTTGCTTGGAGAAATCCAGTGTTGAATTCTATTAATTGCTTTTGATATATCTTCAGGGATATTGGGGCGGAATTGTTCGCGAGCCCTGTCCAGATGGATCAAGTATTCATTCAGAATACTCTTGATCACTTTTTCATCAGGCTCATGTTTATTTATTTCATTATATACCTTTCGGATCACGGAATTCTCTATCAGTTGGATTTGTTCTGATAATCTGGCTTCATCATAAATGCGCTGCAGTTCGGTTGGGTTGCCGCGCGTAAAGTTTTCCCGGCTTAATTTCCAGGCTTCGCGATGGTTCTTGGGAATAATTTGGGTGGGGGTATCCCAGGTGCCCACGCCAATCCAGTAGAGCTGAATCCCACGCGCGGCGGCTTTTTCCTGAAAGTTTTTATACAATAAATTAGTCAGGATGGTGCGTGCTTCGGTTGTCGCCGTCAGATCCTTATGATCTGGTTGGACAAGGCTGGAGTATGCGATTCCGTCCAGCTCCCCGGCCCAGGGCTGCTCTTCAGGTTCGGCTGGTTCGTCTGGGGTGGAGAGGGAGCGGATGCGCTCATCCAATTCTTTTTGGCGTTCTTCCTGGCTGTCGGTTTCCGGTTTGCCCACGGTAACCAGGATGTCACTCAGGCCATGCTTATTAATAAAGCCACCCAGTTCGCTGGTAATTGGCCCATAAATTTTCCCGGGTTGGGGTTCAAGCCAGTCGGGTTTGTTGGCGATGGCTTCATTCAATTTAACTGGGCGGAAATCGTCATAGACCAGTTTTAATATTGCGGCCTCGTCATAAGGGAAAGGGGTTTTTGGCGTTTTAACTGGCTTGCGACCGCGATAAATGCTGTATGAATATTGAATGTCCCGGGCTGTGACAAGAATGCCGTCACTTGAACGGGTTTTAACCTCATATTTCTGGATCGCATCCCGCAGGTCGAACCCCTGGCGAATGCGTTAAAACCTGTGATCAATTTACTGCCATGCCACTCTTCGGTGGTTGGGCCAATGATATGGGTGCTGCCATCTGGTCGTTCAAACAAGACGGCGCTGTCCAGTTCCACCACCACATAGCCAGGCCCTCCAATCTGTATCATGGGTGAATCGCGGTCTTCGTCAATCACGACACCCTGCCGGATATGGATGGTATTGTAAGACTCGGCAAAGGCTGCCTGCAAAATAAATTTATGGGCGACTGCTTCATCTTTTTCAAAAATATCTGCCAGGTAAATGGCAGCCACGTGGTTCATCAGCCAGAAAGGCACATAAAGTGCAAGCATATGCCGCACTACAACTGAATTGAAAAACATGGTCCAGAAAAACGTTAACGTGGATAGCATGACATCCTGCGGTTGGCCGCTTGCCGCAGTTTGGAGCCATGTGCTGGTAATTAGGGTATTTTCTTGAGCTGTACGGGCGGTCAAGGCAAATAAGAACCAGAAACCCAGGAAGCTCAGCCAGAGGATGGCTGAACGGAAAAGGGCGGCTTTATGGGTGAGACCAAAAATCTTGTTTAACAGCCAGTCCACTTGTTTCAGGATGGCGGTTTTGACACGGTCCAGCCATGCTTGTAGAGGACGGGGCAAGCCCAGACTGCGCTTCATGCTGAAGGTCCCCGCATGTTTTTCAGCCAGGTACTGATTTTTGAAAGTTCTTCCAGTTGCGCATTGAGCCGTTTAAATAAAGCCGGGTTTTGTTTTATGTCGTCGGCAGTGGCTTCCAACAGCAGTTCCAGAGCCTGTGCCGGTGTCGATGACGTTTGGCGGGCGATCTTGCGGCTGGTGTTGAGGGCAAAGTCTTTCAAACCGCGCTGCTGTCCGGAATTTGCGCTTAGTTGGCGCGCTGAATCAACCTGCTCTCGTTCTTTTTGTGCATTATTTAACCAGAGTGCGGTCCATTGATTGATCAATTGCTCTTCAATATCGGGTGCAAAAAATAAACGCTTGATAGTGACACTTTTTATTTCCAGGCCCATTTCGGTAAGTTTGGCATATTCGGTACTGCTGATTTTAACGGGCAGCTTCTCCGCGGCCTCCAGGTTTTTTTCTTCAAGCAGGCGTGGATAATCCTGTTCCTGATATTTGCTCACGAAAATCAACTTGCCAAATGCGTCGAGCTGATTTACTTCTGCGTGGGTCAGACGTTTTTTGAGCATGTCATTGATGAACTGCGCGGTTGTGACAGTCCGTGGGCTGACCACTTCGAACAATTCATTGATTCGGAATTTCCCCACGTATTCACGCCAGATATCTGCCACCATCCTGGCGGGTAGGGTATTCCAGACCGGTTGGTCCAGTTTGGCTTCACGGATCATGCTGTCACGAATGGCAGTATGTGCGTTTTTTTCATTGAATCCAAATTGGGTATTGCCTTCACCTGCGTTGGATTTTATTCGAAAATTGACCGAAATTGAAGCAGCGATGGTGATCCCATCGCGGGTCATGGCTGTGGTTGCATCTGCGCGTTCTTTGACCGCTTTGTAAGTGGGATCTGTTTCTTTGATGATGAAAGGTTCATCTGCTTCGAGCGGACCGATGCTCTGAGTAAGGGTATGCAGGTCCGCAGTGGCGGCGATATATTCATCCGGTTTGGTAAAATGCACACCTGGGCCGATGGTCTTATTGAAACGCACATTGGTGCGCAAAATGGCGGCGCTGGCGCTGTCCAACCAGATCACACCCTTGCCTTTTTTCTTGCTTTCTCCGGCGTTGGCGTGGGCGAAGCCATTTTCGACAAAAATCGCCGGGCCGTGCCCGCCTAATAAATAAGTTACCAGGCGTTCAATTACTCGAAAGCGGTCCTGGACCTTGCTGACCGGCAGGACAAATTGAGCAAAAAAGATCAACCAGCCGACCATGCCCAGCAGAAACAGGACCAGATCAAACATAATCTCAAATGAATGGTCGGCCTTGGGGTCCGTGGTAGGCAGGACAAACCCAACGACTATATAGATCGCAAGAAACAGGAAAAGCTGGATCAGCCTTTTAAAGAGAGGTCGTTGGAAGATGCTGGTGTTTTCATCCATTGTTTTGATTCTATATCAAAACTCAAAAAAAGGGGTACCAAAGTCACAGGAGGGTATAATTTACGTTCATGCAGAAACTTAAGGTTGAATTTCATTGCCACACGATATATTCAAAAGACAGCCTGGTCAGGCCGCGTGCTTTGGTTCAGGCTGCCCGGCGCAAGGGCTTGGATCGGGTGATTGTGACCGACCACAATTCAACGGGTGGTGCTCTCGAAGCCCAAAGCCTGGCTCCGGATCTGATCATCATCGGCGAAGAGATCATGACGACCCAGGGTGAACTGTTGGCGGCCTTTGTGACCGAAGAACTGCCGCCCGGCTTGGAGCCGCAGGAAGCTATTCGGCGCCTGAGGGCGCAGGGTGCTTTTATCAGTGTTTCACATCCTTTTGACGTATTTCGCAGCGGGCACTGGGACCCCGACGATTTATTTAAGATTCTGCCCCTGGTGGATGCGATCGAAACTTTTAATGCGCGCTGTATGAATATGCGTACCAATCAGCAGGCCCAGGAGTTTGCCCGTCTGCACAACCTGGCGGGAACCGTGGGCTCGGACGCGCACACTGCGTTTGAATTGGGGTGGGCGTTGTTGGAACTGGATGAATTTGAAACGGCGGAAGATCTGAAGCGTGTGATCCGCTCGGCGCGCGCGGTTACGCGACTATCGTCTCCCCTGATCCATGTGACTTCGCGTTATGCAACCATTTTGAAAAAACTGGGGTTTGGGGTCTAAAAAAAATGCCTCTCTGGGAATTGGCTTGGTTAAAAACCCATTGGCCGCGGATGAACGCGGAAAACGCGGATAAAACTGCATTTTAGGTCAGTTCTGCGTTTTGTATATGATTACGACAGTACTAACTTCAAGGTTCACGGAAAATCCTAAAGAGCCAAAAAAATAGGTGACCTAAGCGTATCGCGCAGGCAGATCAAAACCTCGTTGTAACCATGGTAGGCTAACTCAATTGGCACACATCGGGCTATGTGTCCTGTATCTATTCCGCAGGAGATATAGCCTTGATTGTTTTACGGAAAACGCTGTGCTATAATTTTTATGCACAATGGAGGTGCGGCATGACAGTTACTACTTATGAGGGCGTTGTTGAAAAAGGCAAAATTCGTTTACGGGGGGACGTTCACTTGCCTGAAAAGGCAAAAGTTTTTGTGATTTTCCCTGACGTGCGCTTGGAGAAGACTGGCAGGGTACTGACGCCGCGTTTGAAAAACCTTGCGCAGATAAATGATTTCAAGATGGAAGTCAGTGAGGATGCGTCGGAGGCCAGCCTATGATGCGCAGCGCTTCAACCCTCCTGCGCCAGTAGCCAGTGTGACTTTACGTCAATTGGTGACTGGCGCAGCGTTTTTTATCGTGCCAATGTTGATTGATAGCGGCGCAGATGTGACGTTGATCTCGCGTGATGTGGCTGTAGAACTGGGTGCTGATCCGCTTGATGGTACGCTCTACGAGTTAGAGGGGTTTGATGGACATGTCCAAATGGCAGAAGTGGTTTTGCTGGAACTCGTCTTTCTCGGTAAGCGCTTCAAAGGTCAGTTTCTGCTGGTAGACCAGCCTTTTGGCGTTTTGGACGGAATATTATGAATTCAATCGTTATTTTGCTGGATGGTCCCCGCTCGCAGTGGGACGAACAAAAACCTTAGCTAAACTGATTGCAACTAACCCACAACCATGGATCGGCGCTTTAATGCCTGTAAAAAAGGTTTTACAGCTGGTGATAGGCGGTCAATTCACAGGATGCGCATAGGGATTATTGCGCGTGGCAAGGGGTTTCTCAGCAGCAATCCCTGTCTGAGGCCTGGATGATATATGGGGGATTGTCGGAAAACTGACAGTTTTACCGCTACCATGCTTGTCCTGTGTGCGCAAGGTGATTGACTTCCGAAACCAAAATAGTTATACTGATAAAAAATGAAAGGTATAACCAATGGCGACTACTATAAAAACAGCGATTTCTATTCAAAAAACATTGTTCGAGCAGGCTGAAAATCTAGCTCAACAACTCAACATGTCCCGCAGTCATCTTTTTGGGCTGGCAATTGAGACTTTTATCAAAAATCACCAGAATAATATCTTGTTGGATGAAATCAATCAGGCATATTCTGACGAACCTGAGCCGAATGAAAAAGTTCTGCTTTCTAAAATCCGTAGATCACATCGTAAGCTTGTCGAGAGCGAATGGTAATCCGTCAAGGTGAAATTTATTGGGTAGAGTTGGAAGAGCCAACTGGTTCAGAGCCAGGTTACAGCCATCCACATATTGTTGTTCAAAACAACGTTTTCAATGCCAGCAAAATCAACACGGTGATTGTCTGTGCTTTAACTTCAAATATAAAGCGAGCGCAAGCACCGGGAAATGTATTGCTTGAAGAGGGTGAAGGTGATTTGCCAAAACAAAGCGTTGCATTGGTTTCACAAATATTTACAGTAGATAAATCTCAGCTTGGGGAATTTATTGGTAAACTCTCAGAACAGCGGATCAGGCAAGTTTTGGACGGTATCCATTTATTGACTGAACCTCGCGACCTTGAGTGAAACAGAAGTCCAAAAATTTAACCACTTACAGCATCAGTCACAAGTTAAGGTTTTTATGAAAAGGCGGGTGATCTGAAGCGCGTGATCCGCTTGGCGCGTGCGGTTACGCGCCTATCGTCTCCCTTGATCCATGTACCTTCGCGTTAGGCAACCATTTTGAAAAAGCTGGGATTTGTGCGCCGCCCGGGTTTGAAAAAATAGTATTAAGGCGAACTTTGTCATAAATTGGGGGACGAATGGTACTTACATTAATTTGCACTTCGATTCTATAATCAAATATTAATGCTCCCGTAACTTTTTGAACTATATTTCGACAATAACAGTTAGAGGTAATATGTTCAGATCATTATTCCACTCAGAATCAAACCGGCGTGAGGCTTTGGCCGCCGGATACGTCGTTCCGGATGCTTCGCGCTGTGTGCAGTGCGGCATTTGTTCTTTTAATTGTCCCATTAGCATTGATGTTCGCCGTTATGCCTGGCAGGGGAAAGCCATCGAAAACAGCCAATGCTTGACCTGTGGCGAGTGCGTTTCGCGCTGCCCGCGTGGGGTTTTACGCTTCGAACGGATTAACATGCTGGCTGAGGGTTAAAATGACCAATTATTTAATTCTAGGTACCGGAGTGGCGGGGATTGGCGCGGCAGAATCCATTCGTAAAGTGGATCAAAGCGGGGTGATCACCTTTGTGGGTGACGATCCTTATGGGTATTATTCGCGCCCGGCCCTGGCTTATTACCTGACGGGTGAAGTGGATGAGAATCTTATCTATCCATTTTCGCCCCAGGACTTCAAAAAATTGAATGTGACCATCCGGCGTGGGACTGCAATTCGCATCCTGACAGCTGAAAAGAAGGTTGAATTAAGTGATGGGACGCACCTGGCTTATGATCGCTTGCTGATTGCGGTCGGTTGCGGCGCTGTCAGGTTGAATGTGCCCGGTGCCAATCTGCAGGGCGTTGTCAAACTTGATCACCTGGAAGATGCGCGCCGTATCATTTCCCTGGCCAAAAAGGCACGCACGGCGGTGGTGGTGGGTGGTGGTATCACTGCTCTGGAACTTGCAGAAGGGTTGGTGGCGCGTAAAGTCAAAGTACATTTGTTGATTCGTTCCAAGCATTACTGGAGTAATGTGTTGGATGAAGTGGAATCCACCATTATCGAGCACAGGCTAACCGAGGAAGGCGTCATTATCCATTATCACGCCGAGTTGAGTGAAATTAAGGGCAAGGGCGCAAACGTGGCGGGTATCCGGCTCGTCAATGGACAGTCGCTGGATTGTGAAATGCTGGCATACGGAATAGGTGTTAAACCACGTTTGAGCATGGCGCGGGATGCCGGGATTAATTGCGAGCGTGGAATTTTGGTTGATGAATATTTACGTACCAATTTAGCGGATGTTTATGCCGCTGGAGATGTAGCCCAGGTGTATGACCCTGCCTCCGGGCGTTCCGTATTGGACAGCCTTTGGACCCCGGCACAGGATCAGGGTCGCACGGCCGGGTTTAATATGGTTGGTAAAAAAACTGTCTATACCAAACCCGTTCCTTTTAACGTAACCCGCCTGGCAGGTCTGACCACCACCATCATTGGTGCCGTGGGGACCGGCCAGGAAGGCGAACCTCTAACCATTGCGCGGGGCGATAGCGAAACCTGGCGTGATATGCCGGATGCGATTATTGCCCAAAGTGGGTTTGATGTCAATCACCTGCGTTTGATGGTGGGGCGTAATTGCCTGCTGGGTGCGGTTGTGATGGGTGACCAGAAGCTTTCTTCTGCACTGCAGATCCTGGTGCGGGATCAGGTGGATATCAGCCCGATCCGGGAACAAATCATTGCATCAGATGCACCCATCGCCGATATTGTGGCCCATTTTTGGGCGCAGGTACATAGCAGTCAAAATTAATGAATTGATTTTCACTACAGGCTCCTGGCACTGGCTTAGGACGCCTGTTATAGAATTATTTTGGTAAAGGAGTGGCATCCATGTGGAGTAGCTATAAAGAACTCTGGGTAGCAACGATTGCATCTTATCTAATAGCTGGATTCTATGGATATGTTTTATACATGACCGATAAAATTCCTGCGGCGGGTGAACTCTTTGGGCATACGCTCGGTATCCTCGGTTTTTTTCTGATGATCCTGACGGAAGTATTGTACAGTTTGCGTAAACGCACGCGCTCCGTGCAATGGGGGAAAATGTCTGAATGGTTACAATTTCATATTTTTACGGGGATTGTCGGGCCATTTATGGTTTTTCTGCATACATCCTGGAAATTTAACGGGTTGGCTGGCGTGGTGACTTTATTGACCTTTGTGGTGGTGGCAAGCGGGTTTATTGGTCGCTACATCTATACCCGTATTCCGCGTAACGCGGATGGGATTGAGATGGATACGCCGCTGGGTGAAGCCCAGGCAGCAGCCATCGCCAATGCCCGGCGCTTGATGGCGCTCTGGCACACGGTTCACATTCCGATTGGGATGGCGCTTTTTGCGGCTGCATTCGCGCATATCGGTGGCGCACTTTACTACGCTACATTTTTGAAATAATTTTTCAATTCAACTTCAGTAATTGGGCGCTTGCGCGGGATATTCGGTGGGAGCGCCTTTTGCCAGGGAGTACTAATGCAAAAAAGACGTCTTGGCTGTCTTGCACCTTCTGCTATTATTGCCGTTTTGTTGACGCTGCTAACATTGTTTGGGGTGATGTACTTTAGCGGAAATGCGTTGTTTATGCCGGGCAGTCTCAATGCCCAAGTAGGGGAAGAGAGCCTGGGTGGAGTTAATTCGCATGCCCAGATTGGCAGTGATTGTGCCCGCTGTCATACCGCGCCCTGGGAAAAGGAAACCCTCGGAGATCGTTGTGTAATTTGCCATGCCGAGATAACCGGTCAGCTTGCAGACCCGGCTTCGCTGCATGGCGTTTTAATGAAAAACAAAGCGATCACCTGTCGTGACTGTCATTCAGATCATCACGGTCCGAATGCGCCGTTGACGAAAATGACGGGTGGTGACTTTCCACATGCTGTCACCGGTTATTATCTTTTATCGCACAAAATACGCTCAGATGGTCAGCCCTTCACCTGCGCCGATTGTCATGCGGATGATATCACCAGTTTTGATCCGGGTCTGTGCAGCAGTTGTCATCAAAAAATGGACGCTGCTTTTGTTCCAGCCCACACCCAGGATTATGGGCCAGCCTGCCGTGAATGTCATGATGGCATGGAAAGCATTGACAAAAATTATGACCACAATCGGGCGGCTTTCAAGCTGGATGGCGAGCATCAGGGCCTGGCTTGCGAGAAATGTCACCTGAATGCAAAGACTGCCTCGGATTTTAAAGCACTTGCCGCGGATTGTAATTCCTGCCATTTGAAGGATGACACCCATAAGGGTGACTTTGGACCTGATTGCTCTGCCTGTCATAAAGCTTCTGCCTGGCAGCCAGCCACTTTTGACCATAATCTGTCGGATTTTAAATTGCTCGGAAAACATACCGAGGCGAAATGCACGGATTGCCATAAAAATAAAGTCTTCAAGGGTACCCCTCAGCAATGTGCTGCCTGTCACGCCAAGGATGACCAGCATGCTGGTAAATTTGGACAGGATTGTGCTGCCTGTCATACCGTAAGTGCCTGGAAGCCAGCCACCTTTAATCATGATCTTTCGGATTTCAAACTGGAAGGTGCGCATGTGAATGTGACTTGTACCGACTGCCACAAGAACAATGTTTTTAAGGGTACCCCGACCCAGTGCGGAGATTGTCACGCTGATCCGCCTTTCCATGCCGGGCTGTTCCGTGGACAGACCTGCGCTAAATGTCACAGCGTCCGCAGCTGGTCGCCAGCATCCTTTAACCTGCCTCACCCCGAACCTCAAACTGACGAAGGGGGCAGCGGTATCAATCATGGCGGTGCAACTTGCCGCGACTGTCACACCGTCAATCTGAATTCTGCTACGTGTTTAAAATGTCACGATAAAAATAACCCGGGTAATTAAAATAACAGCCTGTTGACCTTCCAAATGGAAAGACAACAGGCTGTTACATATTTTATTGGTTTATTAGTGTTGTTCGGAGCGAGCATGAGAAAAGCACCCATCGGGTTTCTTTCACCATCTGCCATTGTGGCTACAGCGATTGTTTCTTTGATAATGGGTGTGACCGCCTTTTTTACGGGTAGTGGGATGTTTTCGGCGGGTGCACTTAATGCACACGCCGGGCCAAGCCTGGGCGGCATCGCTTCGCATGCAGAAATTACCGATTGCGCCGCCTGTCATCCGGCTCCCTGGGATGCGGATACACTGGATGAGCGCTGTAAAAAATGCCATAGTATTATTCCGGTTGAGTTGGCCGACTCGACTTCACTGCACGGAAGGATGATGGGGGGGACTTCCCTGACCTGCCGCAATTGTCATACGGAGCATCGTGGTTCTGATTTCTCGCTGACAGATATTAAGACGGGTAAATTCCCGCATGCCGCCACCGGGTATTCGCTTAACTCGCATCCCATGCGCAGTGATGGCAAGGCTTTTACCTGTCAGGACTGTCATAAGGCGGATATTACCAGCTTTGATCGACTGATGTGTACTACCTGCCATCAGACAATGTTCCGTTATTTTATGAAAGTGCACGCCGAGAATTATGGAACCGAGTGTTTGGGTTGTCATAACGGCTGGGAAACGATCAGCAAAGCTTACGATCACAGCCGGGTTACGTTTAAGCTGGATGGCAAGCATCAGCAGGTTTGGTGCGCAGATTGTCATGTGGGCGCGCGCCTTGCAATTGATTTCAGAACGCTTGCCAGCGAATGCTCAACTTGCCATCTGAAAGATGATGCACACAAAGGAAAGTTCGGTTCGGATTGTGCTGCCTGTCACACGCCAGCAGGTTGGAAGCCTGCCGGTTTTGATCATAGTCGCTCCACTTTCAAGCTGGAAGGCAAGCATGCCGGCGTGGAGTGCGTTACCTGCCATATTAATAATGTTTTTGCAGGTACATCCTCAGCATGTATTGCCTGCCACAAGAATGACGATAAGCATAAGGGTGCTTATGGTGAGAAATGCGAAGTCTGTCACTCAATCCAGGGTTGGAAGCCGGCCGCTTTTGATCACAACCTGGTGAAGTTCAAACTGAGCGGTGCGCATGCTGATGTGAAATGTGAAACCTGCCATGTTAATAATGTTTATCAAGGCACAAGTGCAGAGTGTATTGCCTGTCATCAAAAGGATGATCATCACAACGGTAGTTTTGGTCAGAATTGTGGCGTTTGTCATTCCAATATAGCCTGGAAACCGGCCGCATTTGACCATAACCTGGCGTCTTTTACCTTGACGGGTACACATGTAAACGTTAAATGCGAAACCTGCCACGTGAACAACGTCTATAAAGGCACTCCCTCCGATTGTATTGCCTGCCATCAAAAAGATGATCATCATAATGGCTCATTGGGACAGAATTGTGTTACCTGTCACAATACCCAGGCCTGGACGCCAGCTACTTTTGACCACAATCTCTCCACCTTTAAGCTGACCGGTGCGCATACCAGCGCCGCCTGTGCAAACTGTCACATCAATAATGTCTTTAAGGGTACACCCAGCAATTGTTTTGCCTGTCACGCGAACGATGATACGCACAAGGGCAGTTTGGGGCAGAACTGTGCTACCTGCCATTCCAATAGCGCCTGGAAGCCGGCCGCTTTTGACCATAACCTGGCGATCTTTGCCCTGACGGGCGCGCATGTCAATGTGAAGTGTGAAACCTGTCATGTTAATAATGTTTTAAAGGGCACGCCCAGCAATTGTTTTGCCTGTCATGCAAATGATGATACGCATAAAGGCAGTGAGGGCACGAACTGCATTACCTGTCACAATGCTCAGGCCTGGAAGCCTGCCACTTTTGACCACAACCTTGCGGCTTTCCGGTTAACGGGTGCGCATGTCAGTGCGACTTGTGCCCGCTGTCATGTCAACAACGTTTTCAAGGGAGCGCCCAGCAACTGTTATGCCTGTCATGCCAATGATGATACGCACAAGGGCAGCATGGGCCAGGCTTGTGCCACCTGCCACGCTACTTCGGCCTGGAAGCCCGCCTCTTTTGACCACAACTTATCAGTTTTCAAGCTGACGGGCGCGCATACTACCGCCGCCTGTACGCGCTGCCATGTCAATGGTGTCTTCAAGGGCACACCCAGCAACTGCTATGCCTGTCATGCCAATGATGACACGCATAAGGGCAGTATGGGTCAGCTTTGCGCCAATTGTCACGCTACCACGGCCTGGAAGCCCGCCTCTTTTGATCACAATCTATCAGTCTTCAAGCTGACGGGTGCGCACACTACCGCCGCCTGTACGCGTTGCCATGTCAACGGCGTCTTTAAGGGTACGCCCAGCAACTGTTATGCCTGCCACGCCAATACTGACACGCACAAGGGCAGCCTGGGCCAGAACTGTGCGACCTGCCACGCTACCTCGGCCTGGAAGCCCGCTTCTTTTGACCACAACCTTGCAGCTTTCCGGTTAACCGGTGCGCACACCAGCGCCGCCTGTACGCGCTGCCATGTCAACGGCGTCTTCAAAGGCACGCCCAGCAACTGTTATGCTTGCCATGCCAATGATGACACACATAAGGGCAGCATGGGTCAGCTTTGCGCCAATTGTCACGCTACCTCGGCCTGGAAGCCCGCTTCTTTTGACCACAACCTGTCAACTTTCAAGCTGACGGGTGCGCATACTACCGCCGCCTGTACCCGCTGCCATGTCAACGGCGTCTTTAAGGGTACGCCCAGCAACTGCTACGCCTGTCACGCCAATACTGACACGCACAAGGGCAGTCTGGGCCAGAACTGTGCGACCTGCCATGCTACCTCGGCCTGGAAGCCCGCCGCTTTTGACCACAACCTTGCAGCTTTCCGGTTAACCGGTGCGCACACCAGCGCTGCCTGTACGCGCTGCCACGTCAACGGTGTTTTCAAAG
>CAYWXS010000013.1:9891-10390 GCA_964462245.1 uncultured Anaerolinea sp. | reverse complement strand
CGTGTCATGCTAATGATGACACGCACAAGGGCAGCATGGGTCAGCTTTGCGCCAACTGTCACGCTACCTCGGCCTGGAAGCCCGCCGCTTTTGACCACAATTTATCAACTTTCAAGTTGACGGGTGCGCACACCAGCGCTGCCTGTACGCGCTGCCACGTCAACGGTGTTTTCAAAGGCACGCCCAGCAATTGCTATGCGTGTCATGCTAATGATGACACGCACAAGGGCAGCATGGGTCAGCTTTGCGCCAATTGTCACGCTACCTCGGCCTGGAAGCCCGCTTCTTTTGACCACAACCTATCTGCCTTTAAGCTGACTGGTGCGCATGTCAATACGGCCTGTGCGCGCTGCCATGTCAACGGCGTCTTTAAGGGTACCGCCAGTACCTGCTATGCCTGCCATGCCGGTGTGGATAAGCACAAAGGCTCATTTGGTCAGAACTGTGCCAGCTGCCATAACACACAAAATTGGAGTTCGGCCACGTTTGACCACAACTT
>CAYWXS010000013.1:0-9791 GCA_964462245.1 uncultured Anaerolinea sp. | reverse complement strand
ATCAGTCTTCAAACTGACGGGTGCGCATGTCAATACGGCCTGTGCGCGCTGCCATATCAACGGCGTCTTCAAGGGTACCGCCAGCAACTGCTATGCCTGTCATGCCGGTGTGGATAAACACAAAGGCTCATTTGGTCAGAACTGTGCCAGCTGCCATAATACTCAAAATTGGAGTTCGGCCACGTTTGACCACAACTTATCAGTCTTCAAACTGACGGGTGCGCATGTCAATACGGCCTGTGCGCGCTGCCATGTCAACGGCGTCTTCAAGGGTACCGCCAGCAACTGTTATGCCTGCCATGCTGGTGTGGATAAGCACAAAGGCTCATTTGGACAGAACTGTGCCAGCTGCCATAACACGCAAAACTGGAGTTCGGCCACGTTTGACCATAATCTATCAGTCTTCAAGCTGACCGGGGCGCACGTCAATACCGCCTGCGCGCGCTGTCATGTCAACGGCGTCTTCAAAGGTACCGCCAGCAACTGTTATGCCTGCCATGCTGGTGTGGATAAGCACAAAGGCTCATTTGGACAGAACTGTGCCAGCTGTCATAACACGCAAAACTGGAGTTCGGCCACGTTTGACCACAACTTATCAGTCTTCAAGCTGACGGGGGCGCATGTCAATACCGCCTGCGCGCGCTGCCATGTCAACGGCGTCTTCAAGGGTACCGCCAGCAACTGTTATGCCTGTCATGCTGGTGTGGATAAGCACAAAGGCTCATTTGGACAGAATTGTGCCAGCTGCCATAACACGCAAAACTGGAGTTCGGCCACGTTTGACCACAATTTATCAGTCTTCAAACTGACGGGTGCGCATGTCAATACCGCCTGTGCGCGCTGTCATGTCAACGGCGTCTTCAAGGGTACCGCGCAGGTTTGTGCTGGTTGTCATTCCAATCCGGCTTTTCATGCTGGTTTATTTTCAGGAATGGCGTGCTCAACCTGTCATAATACCAGCCGCTGGTCACCCGCCTTATTCACCCTTTCGCATCCGCAGCCGAAGGGTGGGGAAGGTGGCAGTGGTATAAAGCATGGTGGCGCCAGTTGTCGTGACTGTCATACCGTCAACCTGAGTACTGCGACCTGCTTGAAATGTCATGACAGCAACAATCCCGATTAAATAAAAAAACAGCCTGCCGTATTCCAGAAGAAAAAACGGCAGGCTGTTTTATGGTTGATTTTAGGTGGGGTAGTTCAGTTTTGCGCAACTACTACAGTTGGTGAGGCTGCGTCCGCTTCGTGTTCATTGTGATTGGTTTCCAGGTTGACGATGGCCGGGATAAAGAGCGCCGCGATGCCGACTACGAGCGCGGCCGTTCCGCCGGCCAAATACCAGATACGGATACCAAAGCGGTCTGCTACTGGTCCGGCCAGGGCCAGCGAGAGCGGCGACATGGCTGCAGCGGCGCTGCCCATCAGCGCCATCACCCGCCCTTGCAGTTCTGGTTTGACGGTGATCTGGATGACCGCCATGAGTGGGCCGTTGGTGATGGGGTTCATAAAGCCGATCACGGCCATGCCGGCTAAGGCCAGCCAAAACATATTGACCGGCGCCAGTCCAATCGTGATCACGCCCAGTCCCAGACCGATGACACCCAGCATGGAAGTTAATATCTTGCGTTTAAAACCACCCCAGGCGCTCAGTACCACGCCGCCTGAGATCATACCCAGGCCCCAGAGTGAGTCGGTCAAGCCCAGTTCCAGTGCGCCGAGTTTGAAATATTTCGTCACCAAGAGGGGCAGCAAAGTGCCCATTGGGGTCAGCATAAAATTCAGGAAGGTGGCTAACAATAAAACCGCCAGCAAGCCGGGCCAGGCTGCGACATAGGTGATGCCAGCTTTGACGTCCTGCCAGTAGGTATTTTTTTGTGCGCCACTTTCGGTTTTTTGCTGCACGGGTTGGGGGATGGAGATAAAGAGCAGGGGCAGGATGGCGGTCAGGGCTGTGACGACGTCGATCATCAAGACCCAATGGGTAGCCATCAGGCCGATCAAAATCGCGCCGGTGGGGGGTGCGATGATGCTGACCAGGCCTTGCAGTGTTTGCTGCATGCCCGCCACGCGTGAAAGCTGCTCTTCGGGTACCATCAGCGTGGTGGATGCGGTCATGGCGGGCCAGTGAAACGCGCCTCCCAGCGAACGGATCAGCAGGATGGCATAGATTTGCCAGACTTCGACGTGACCCAGCAGGAAGAGGCCCGCCAATGCGAGCGTTGCCAGGGCAATCGCTCCGTCGGCTGCGATCATCACCAAGCGCCGATTCCAGCGATCAACCAGCGCCCCAACGAAGGGGCCTAAAACAATCTGCGGCAGCATCGCAATCAGTGAGGCGGTCGCCAGGATGGTTGCGGAGCCGGTCTGGCGCGTGAGATACCAGACCAGCGCAAACTGGACCAGGGACGATCCGAAAAGGGAAAGGGATTGTCCGGCGAAGATCGTGAAAAATCGCGCCTTCCAATTGACCCTGAATTCTGCTTGTGATAATTCGGTTGGATTCATTAAAAGTCAGTTCCTTTATATTAGTAAAGTGTATATAAATAATATTAATTTATTTTAGCAATTATTTTGAATAATGTCAATGTTGATTGAATAATATTATTGGAATAGGTTTTTTGACAGACCTAAAGATGGGGAGGGGTGGTAATTTCCCTCCCCCATTTTCGTACTTTTAAAATGGGGGAGGTCTCGGGAGGGGGTCGCACTGGTTCTGCGGCTTGGCCAATCGGCGTCGATGGCTCAACCTGGTTTATGTTATTTAAAATTTGCTGGCATCTAGCACGGCACAAGCATTTCGCGAGATTTCACGTTCGTCTCCATCGTGATCGAGCAAACACCATGTAAACCTTGGTTGATAGGTATATTGCTCACATCCCGATTGGCCAGCCCAGTTCGCTAATTCGAAGCCAAAAGTAAAAATTGTTTTAGTGAACAATTTTCTGGACCCAGTCAATAAATTCTTCGTATTCTCGTATCTCGATCAATGGTTGAAAGATTTCTCGGTCAGACAATCGTTTTAAGTGGGCATTCCAAGTTTCTAATTCCCGGCTCTTCTCGGTTCCGGGAAGATTATTGACTTTCTCAAGCAACGAATGACGTCGGTGCTGCACTTGATTGCGATGTTCAGTAGATGAATTATCCACAGCAATTCGTGAATGGTATTTTGCGTATTGGTACAACTCTAATTGTTCAAACAAGCGCATTAGATATTCATTAGCCTGGTATTTTAAATATTTATCTACTTCCCGCTGACTATTTCCCAGTAAATACAGGCCAAATTGAAGAATTCCAGCAGCCGTGTACATGTCATCCTTATTTTCCATATCATGGGCAACTTCTAATATAACTGCAACATAATCTGCTCCAGAAATATGATGTTGAATATTTACAGGCAGCGTATTTGCGAAGCGTAAAGCAAGGTAGTAATATTGGGTATCATTGAAGTTGTATGCGGCGTTATACAACATTTGGAAAATCCTGCGCGTTAATTCCCATATATTTGCAGTCACTACAACATCATTCTCCCAGGCTGATGACAACGGCCATATTAAAATAGACCATTTGGTAAAAATATTGTATGCTTCATCTGTTTGATTATCATCGATGCAAAGTTGGATTAGTTTTTCTTGTTCTGTGGTTGATTGTTTAACTTCATTTAAAATTACTCGGCGCAGAGTGGGGAAATTGGGCGTTTCTTCCCATGCAAGCTGTAAAAATGTAAGCCGACCTGAAGTCCCTTTCTCCTGTTCAAATTCTATTAATCGAGCCTGAACATTTTGTTGCTCGCCAATTTTATCTATTTTGCCTTTGAAACTACCTGCACCTTGAGACTCAAGAAGCTGATATAACTGTAGCGATTGTGCAAAAAGCTCCTTTTCAAAGGAGCGGTTAGCTATATCTGATATTAATTTATGAAATATAGGACGAAGTTCATCCTGCGTTCCTGTTAAGAGAACTTGTAACTGTGCTATTACACCATTAGCTGGTCTGCTTGTTGTCAATTCCCAAATACGCTGCTCCACCAACTTGATTTTTTGTTCGTTTCCTGGATTATTGGAGAAGCTATCCCAAAGGCCCTGTATAGTCTCATCTACCCGTCCATCATCTTCTGCAAGCATTTGTAGTCTTTGTTGCCATTGATCAGCAAATGTCCGCATTTTTTCAACGAACTTATAAAGTGATTCCTGTTCGCTATGATTATTGTTTTGGAAGAGTTCATTTAGTTGCAACCAGTCTCTACGCATATCGCTCATTAAAAGACTGATTGGGGACGATTGCGATTTTGGGTTGGATGCTGAAATATCATTATTCTTATCTTTTACATCAGGTGAATTTTCCTTGCTACCCGGTTTTGTTTTTATCGGTTCTTGAATATTTGGTTCTTCGGATTTTTCTTTTTCCTGTTCTTTTCTTGTACCACGTAGCGGCTCGAACCGCCAGCGTGTATCATCTAATTGAACAAAACACGGCCGCTGATTTAGTTGATAATAAATACTCGCTTGTGCGACCTGGCGAATTTTCATGACCGCTTTGAAAATTTCATCGAAGGACAAAACCTTATTGGGTTCTCCGAAGACATCGCAGATTGTTTGAAAAATGCCATTTTTTCCAATTGCCTGGCGGGTAAGCGCCTCTATATCTTCCAGGCGTTTCTCGGAGCGAAATACATACTCGGATAGTTCACAACTAAAATTTGTAGATGGAATTTCGTATTCGGTCCATGTGCCATCTTCTAGCAATTCCAAGCATATAACTTTTTCTACTTGGGATGCTGCTTGTTTCCAGAACATGCGATATTGATTGCCATGAACTCTTTCCAAGTAAATAATTCCTCCTGCAGGGATATTAAATGCCTCGAAAAACTGAGGCAGTATTTCTTCGTTATAAATGATTTGGCGTTCATAATCAACAAACAGATCAAATTCCCATTCAGGAAAATCAGTTTTACAAACTAAACGGGTTGGGTGATCGGCAAGCATCTGCTTTGCGCGTTGATACAAAGTTAGAAAACCCTTATAACGATTGAGAAATGTTAGGGTAAAGCGGGTTGATGTAATTTCACCAAACTCTTTTTCAACATCTTTCTTGCTTTCCCCCCTATCTTCAGCTTCAATATGGTGTGGAATAAAGATAGCACTATCATCATCCGGATAGTCCGAATCTAGTTTTAATCCATACCGTTTTTGTAGCTCTCCATAATTATTCGAAATTACAGGAACAGATGGTCGTATGTCTCCGGTGAAGATTGGAATAGCTATCTCTGGCTTAGCTTTTGGCTCAACTTTTTCTGGTATCAACGTGCGAGTATTGGTAGGTGGGGTACTTTCAATTTTCGGTAATTGGGGTTGGATGAACCCGTCAGATGTTTTTTTAGTCTCAGTTTTCTCACCACCTAGCGGTGTTGCTTCATTTTCGCCGTTAAGTTTCTCGGGAATAACCCACACTTCCACGCTCGCTGTAGATACAGGTAAAGGCGGAGAGATCATCCCTTCTTTCATCAATTTTGGATATTCATGATGATCCAAATATTCATCTATTTCGGCCGATTTTTTCTCCAGTAAACTTTCTATCACAATACTGTTTTTGCTATCTGGAAACAATAGATTTGCAATTTCCAGCGAAAGTTGAACGTTATCCAAGTTGCCCTTCACCCGGCGAACATATAAGCATTTGGTTGATTCATCCAAAAGCGATTTTTCGTTTTCATATGCATGGCTTGTAATATTTTGTCCATTAAAGTTATTTATAAAATACTCAACTTCAATTTGATCGCAAGCCAAAATCTGAAATTCGATCAAATTCTCGATTTTTTGATAGGTTTCAATTTCTTTGGCTTCGTCTCTTTTATAGAACCCCGAAGCAACCCTTTTGAAAGGATCTTCTAGAAGCCGAATTTGATTGCTCAGCATCGTATCAATTTGGCTATTTTGGGGAACCTTAACCAGTTTACGACCTACTAATTCACTCAGTAGTGGTAATCCTAATTTGCGTAATAACTTGCAAACCGAAGGGTTTAAAAGTTCTTGGTAAACATGAGGAAAGGCAGTATCTTCAAATCGAGTTAATAATTCTTTTCGATCCACAAGGATGATCTGGTGCGGTGCAAATAATTGTGAATTATTATTTGGCACGAAGCTTATTATTTTTAGTCGATCCTGTACCGCTTGATCAAATTGCGAGATTGCCTCAAGGTTAAGCAGAATCATTTGCATATCATCAGGCTCGACAACATGGCTATCCGGATAATCGTTTGCGATTTCAGAGATTAGATCAATAGAGTCATTCCATGCGTGTGGTTCTTCTCTGACGCCAATATTCGTCAAAAATATTTGAGCATCACTGCCGGGAGCTTCCATATAAGAGCGTCGTTTTCCGAACAAATGGTTAAAGTTACCCAGGAATACTTGGTTAGGCTTCCAAAAACGTTTGCCTGCAGAAGACCATACAATTTCCTTGGTTTTCAGTTCTTGTCGCAAGTCTTCCGGTATTTCAGACCACCGCTGTCCCAGATCAACATAAATACGGAGTGCGCTTAATGGTTGTTTATGTTCGGATAATTCAAGCAAATGTCTGGCAACAATTTCTGCTTGTGGGTAACTGGGCATTCCAAATAGAGAACGAAATTCCTTGGCTGACTCTCCAAAATGCATTATCGGAGCTTGATCTCCAATCAATTCACCCAGGCTGGCTTGATAAATCTCAGCAGGGCGATACCAGCGATCGGAATGATTACGCGCGGGGAACCAGGCTACTTCGGCAAGCTGGCTTAAGTCCGGACTATTGGCGAGAACTTTGTTGTTTGTGATCTCTCGATTTAGAAAATCATATAATCGCTGAACTGACTTTATATATCCATCTGCGGGGGGATTAATAGCTGTTAATCGTTTGATGGTTTTCAGTAAATCGCTTGCTGCAGGCGCCTCGTTTACATGTAAATGGTCAAAAAGCCAATACCAGGTACTCTGACGATATGGGGCTTGATCATTTTCATCTGGTAGCGGTATATGTACTTGATAATCACTGTGTAGTTTTAAATACCCTGATGCAAAAACCGCATCAATTGCAGGACTGGCGAAATAAACCTGTTCCGCAGCATGATATTCCCCATTTGAGCAGAAAATCAACTCGGCAGTCAATAAATCGGGCCAAAGTTGGTTTTGTTGGTACATTAATGTTGTACGTAGTTGTTCGCTGATGTAAAAGAGCAAATTACGTCTATCAACATTGTTTAGCCTCTGATCATGATAGTTCATCAAAATAACATCTCGGATCAAGTCAACTTCAGATAGTGGGCGTATACCGAGTACTTGGGTTAAGAAGCTGCGCCCAGCCAACACATCACTGTGAATAAGATTGTCGAGTTGCAGCTTGTCCAGGCTTTTGAGCGCGGGGCTTTTAGATAGGGATTCATCGCCAGGCAGGTGGAGTGTGTCTCGCTCTTCTTGCACCGATGTCAACCTAAACCGTTGTGTCAGACACAATGGCATTGATAGCAGGTTGACTTTGCTAACATCATCGATCTGGCTCTTGTTACGGCTAAAGTAGCCGTAGATTTTCAGAAGTTGCTGGCAGAGTTCAGTGTGGGATAAGTTGCTTTGAGTAAGGGGGTGTTCTCTCAACAACTGGATTAAATTACGGGGTGCCAGGTCTCTAATTTCGGAGCGTTCGTATACTGTCCGAGTTACTTCTTTCGCCACCCAATCTGGGTGAACAAACTGCAAACCAAAAGGTTGTAAATCAGAGCGTTCTGCTGCATCCTTATGAAAATATACCTTGCTTTCAGCCGTGCACAAAAAACCATCTTCTGTATAAACGATTGGCAATTTTCTCAACAGATCCCGGCTGGTTCTTTGCAAATCGGTGTAGATAAATTCGATCAGTTCGATTAAATGGTCAAGATTTTCGAATATGGTTGGTAAGTTGGGTAAGTCAATTGCCGTATCTGGCCACTGTTGTTTGGCCAACCATTCGACCAATTCAGCTCCTTGAAGTTCAACCAGCAGGTTTTCAAACAACTTTGGATATTGTTTTTGTACTTCCAAAGATACAAATAATAAATTGGTATTGGATAGCAAAGAACGGGTTTGTTCTGAAGCGCGCCAGATATCGGCGGAAAATGGCCAGAGTTTGTCATCTGCTCCTAAACAAATGGCAACATCAACAAAGAGTTTACGTTGTTCATCCGGGGGATTGTTTGGCAGCTCGCTGTATAGAAGCCCTAGTTTTTCGGCTGAATTTATCATTGGGTGAGCATTAACTAGCGGAGTGCCAGGTATGGTATCCTCATCAAGGAACTTGATAGCATCTTTCCACTCAATTGTAGGAATTTTTAGTGTATAAATCAAAAAATCTCGAAAAGTTTGAGGAACACCTGAGGGAACGATTGGAAGGTATTCGGCAACCAGTTCTGGCAAACGCGAACCAGGACGTCCAATAGAAACCTTGCCAGGTTGAGACCATTTTCCCAGACTGGAAAAAACGATTTCTTCTTTGGGAGCCGCATCGCAGAACAGCTTATAAATGGCTTTTAGAAAGTCTGCTGATTGGGGCGGGGGTTGTGTTGGCAATATCTCATAAAATCGGCGGGGATCGGTAAGTCTTTCTCGGATGTCGCAGATTACTTCCACAAATAAATCGCCGATAGCGTCAATCACATTTAAATTCCAACGGCTCTTGTCTCGCTGGGTTTGCGGATCGATTAAAATCGTACGGCGATTATTATCGGGAAAGAATGCCCCATTAATTTGGAAGTTGTAACCAGTTTCGATAGGAGTAGGAAGGAAATTGTATAACGTACCGGGCAAATTTTTGGTTAACCATTCGGGGTTTTTATTTTTAACAGGGAACGCTATTCCAATCTGAGTATCTTTGGGTTTTACTCCATCAACCATCAGATGGTCTGGAACATTGCCTTTGTAATATAGCCAGGAATCCAGGCGTGTTTGTGCGCCTGCTCGCTGATATTCAATTTCCCACTGCTCACACCGGTAATCATTTTTTTGTTCAAAAGACTTGAGCGTGCGAGTTACTTTATATAGAGGTTTTTCCTGCCAACGATTGCCCTCATAAACTTCAATGCTATTGACATTACGTAGGAAAATAATTTGGCGATAAATCGAAACGGCTAATTCATCTTTTAGCGTCTGAATATTTTCGTCATTCCACACATCTGCTTCAATCGCATGGCTAATTTCGCTTGATTCTCGCCGCCATTCCATCCGGAAGCCAGTTCCCCCTTTGTCATCCCATTGTAGAGCAACAGCGTCATCTTCGCGTGGATCTAAAATAAGTTTCTCACCAGCAGAAATCACCTCAGGAATGTCGGTCAGGTGAAATACTGATAGAAAACCCGTTCCCCACGTTCCAATTTTGCCTATTTGTTCATGTTTTCCTCCGCTGGCAATGTTCGTTAAATTATCCCAATCTTGAGGAGAAAATTTGCTGTCATTCCATGCCAGAAAATCCTTTGGACGAAATTGAAATAAACTTCTTGTTGCACCTGCATCATCAGCATTTTGGAGCATTTCACTAATAATAGCGCTCCCACCTGCATAGCCAGCCAAGGCCTGCCGGATGAAATCCAGTTTATTAATGCCGTATTTCCTCTTCTTTATGACTTTTGGTTCAGATCCCATTGCAATAACCTCCCTGACGTCAACTGAGCAATACCTTTTTCAGTTAGATCCAGATATTCGTACGATTGTCCATCATTAAACGTGCGCGCAGAGCGTTGAACGAACCCATCATTGCTCAAGCGTTCGAGCGTGTTGTCTATAACCTTGTCAAAGGAT
>CAYWXS010000012.1:0-89827 GCA_964462245.1 uncultured Anaerolinea sp. | reverse complement strand
CCTTACTAAGTTTTAGCCAAGTGTATCAGATCTACCCTAATCAGGAACAGCTTTAGCTATTACTATGTTCGGTACCGCGCCCAAACCGGCGGTGACCAGACCAGCCAGGTGGATGAGACCGAAAGCAGCGGCTATGCCGGCGACAACCCAACGGCGCTCAAAATTCTGCATTCCCTCTACCGGCTAATTTATGGCTGGCAGGATGCGCTGATGGCGTGGCTGGACGGTTGGCTCGCGCCGCAAAGCGCCCACCTCACACCGGCGTTTCTAACAGCAACGACTGTTCTTGGTTTGGGTTCGCAGCTTTTCGTCACAGCCGGCTGTGCCGCCCTCGGCCAACCAATATGGGCGTTATGGGCTTTTGTCACAATCTTCAATGGGTATATGCTGGCTTTGTTTGTCCTTCGGAGACGCGTGCTATGAATATTGTCGTCAGCAAACGGATTGAATTCTCGGCGGCCCGCCAGTTGGCAGGCCGCACCGAGGGCCAAAACTTTGTTTTGTGGGTGGGAGTCGCCGGCCCGGTTCAAACGGATACGGGTATGGTCATAAACCTGAGCGAACTAAGCGCCACAATTAAAGATGTGCTGGAACGCTACGATCATCGCTATCTCAATACCCAACTGGACGATGAGCCGACGACGCCCAACACAGCCCGCGCCCTGTGGGCTGACCTGAGTGGCCGCTTGCAGTTGGATTGTGTTGAACTCATCGAAGAGGCCGGGGAAGCCGCCCGGGTGACACCGGCAGGGGTGGTCACAATCGCGCACGGCGCGTTCTCGGCCGCTCACCGCACCCATGCGCCGCGTTTGAGCGACACAGAAAATCAGGCGCTGTACGGAATATGTAATAACCCCAACGGGCATGGACACAACTATCAAGTGCAGCTTACCCTGCCGGTGGGATTGAGTGTGCAGCAAACGATGTGGGCCGAATTCGATCACAAAAATTTATCGGCAGATATCCCCGATTTGGCCGGCAGGAACGTCGTCACCGAAGCTGTTGCGGAACTTATCGCCCGGCGGGTGCCGCAGGCCCACCGTGTGCGCGTCCATGAAACTGTGGATTTCTTCGCTGAATACCGGCGCGCCGATCCGGAGTATCGGATGGGGCGGCGTTACCGTTTCAGCGCCGCTCACAGGCTGCACAGTCTGGCGCTCTCAGAGGAAGAAAACCAGCGCATTTATGGCAAGTGCAACCGGCCAGAACCACATGGGCATAGCTACGCCATCGAGATCATGGTCAAAAGCAAACTCGACCCGCGCACCGAAACCGCTTATGACATAGGTCAGTTGGACGAAACCGCTGCCGATATTCTGTCTGAGTTGAACTATACCTATCTTGATGCTGACGTGGCGGCCTTTCGGCGCCAGCCGAGCACAGGCGAGAACATCATTGGCTACTTGTGGGAAAAGTTTCAGGCCAGGCTGGACGTCACCATGGAGGCGATGCGCTTGTGGGAAACGCCGAACAACCTGTTCAGAATTGAGCCCCACTATTAGCAGAAACCATACCGAGGCCAACATGCCAACAGAAAAACTACCATTAAAAACTGCCATTATCACTGGTGGCGGAACCGGGATTGGACTGGCGTGTGCACACGCCCTGGCCGGCGCACAGTTCCGCGTGGGGCTGATGGGTCGGCGAGGCGAGGTGCTCGCGGCGGCAGTCGACACGCTTAACCGCACGGGATACGAAGCATGGTGGGGGGCCGTGGACGTGCGCAATGAAGCTAAGGTGCAAGCATTTGTCGAGGCGGCCGTTGAGCACTATGGCAAAATAGACTTGCTTGTCAATAACGCCGGTGTGTTTCAAATGCAGCCCATCGAAACGACCACTCTTGACATGTGGGAAAAGATGCTGGATACCAACCTGAAAGGGCCTTTCATTTGCGCCAGGGCAGTGTGGCCCCATATTTCCGGCGGGCAAATCATCAATATAAGCTCGGTGGCCGGGGTGCAAGCGGTTCCGGGGAATGCCGCCTACTGTGCTTCCAAGTTCGGGTTGAATGGACTGAGTGAGGTGCTGGCCCTGGAGGGCCGGCCGCGCAACATTCGGGTGCATTTGGTTTGCCCCGGTAACACCCAGACAGCGGCGTGGCTCGATCAAGCGCCAGAGGAAGTGCAGGCCCGCATGATGCCGCCCACAGCCGTGGCCGAAGTGGTGCGCTGGCTGGCTGTTAGCCCGACAGCGTTGATGTTTGACAGGCTGTTGGTGCAACCCACGCAGGATCCCTGGACTGGCGGCCAGGATGACTAACCCAACTGTTTATTTTCTGCTCGGCGCACCAGGCGCCGGCAAAACCACTTGGGCCGCCGCGCAGGCTGCACGGTTGTCGGCCGTCATTCTTGCATCGGATGAGATTCGCAACGAACTGGAGGCTCAGGGCCTGGATGCAACCACCGAAAATGAGCGCGTCTTTGCGCTGCTGGAAGCGCAGTTGGACGCGCTACTTTCTCAAGGAAAAAACGTGTTGGTGGATGCCACCCATGCCCGCCGAATCTGGCGCGAGAAGGAAGTTGCCATCGCCCACACGCACAGCGCGCGGGCCGTCGCCATCTGGTTTGATATGCCACTGGCAGTCTGTCTGCAGCGCAATGAACGAAAACCGGGCACCCAACGCTGGGGTGAGCGTATTATCTCACCGGATTTTCTGCGCGCCGTTTATTCAAACCTGGAGCCGCCCACCCGCGCTGAATTTGATGAGATTGAAGTCATTGGCTTCGCAGACACATAATAAAACTGCCTTTTATCCGCACTGAATAAATTCGTACACGGTAAGGTTGCGCCACCGATCGAAGCGAGCAGCCGAAGTTCTGAATCTTTTATAAGGCAGGCTGCCTGTCGTTGGGTCGCTCATGATGTTCGAACGGGCAGAGAAATCGGATTAGGTCACAATTACCCAAAATCGTGCCCGATTTTGCGCTTTTTTACTTAAGCGGAAAAGCATAATTTATGACCATGGGTGTATATATTTTCCTTCGCTCTGTTACTGCCATTCGCCGAAATTAAAATGAAACCACGAATTTCTGCCCTCATCAACGAATAAGCATACAACCCTTGCTCACGCAAACTTGTTTAAAGAGCGCGAGCGGATTGCCAAAAACAAAAAAACGCCAATAAAGGCGTTATTTTTTGTGCCCCAAAGGCTGCACGTTATATATGTGCATTGGGGCGTTGAGAGGGTACTGGATCGAGAACACTGGTACTCACAACTTGTTGTGAGATCAAACCATAATTGTCAGGCAAACTTTTCCAGGTTTACAGCTACAAAAGGAAACGCATCATCCACGAATTTTTCGAGGCTGGGACGATTTTTAGTATGGGTATACTGTGACGCCAATCCATAGATCGCCCAGGTTGCCACCGTAGCGGGGATTTCCGTTGACAATTCTGACTTTGATTGTTCCAACCAATGCGATAACAACTCAAAAACCTGTTTCTTGAATGGCCCTTCTACCAGACTTTCAAATTGTGGCTGAGGCTGCAGACAGTCTCGCCGCGTACAGGAGAGCAATTCACAAACCATGGAAATTAAGCTTCGCAAATTATCGGGAGTGTAGAACTCGCAATTCAGGGTACGCTTTTCAATTTCCTGCCGCACCAATTGGCCAATCCAATAATCCAACAATGCGTATTTATCCTCAAAATGAGCATAAAACGTCCCACGGTTAATATCTGCCCGCTCGGTTAGATCCTGCACCGAGATGTTTTCAAACATTTTCTCGGCAAGAAGATCCTGGAATGCGTCCAGGATGGCGGTTCGTGTTCGTTTAATGCGCCGGTCAAGTTTTTCCTCAATAACCAACATTTCTTCTCCTTTGTCGTTTATCCACCATAATCCATTAATTGGTGGTTGACCTGTCTGAATTAAAAGAGTAAATTAGACGACACACGTTGGTTTAACGACAAACGTATAATATCATATCAACAATGGAGAGTCAAATGGAAAAGAAAACACCGTTTTGGGGATAGCAGCGAAGATAGGCGCGGTCTTGTTTGCACTTTGGGGAATATTGCACATCTGGGTGGGATATGAAGGTGTGCATCAGTATCTGACGAGCGGCGCACCTGGATTGTGGAACATCGTGATTGGGGGCTTCAATGCGCATCGCGCCGCGTTTCAGCACACAACCGACGCTATTACAGCCCATGCGCAGGCGCAGTTGCTCCTGAATTTCACCATTGATGTGGCAGGGTATGGGGTTTTGGGCCTGGTGGTGGCATGGATGATTTGGACCCAAAAATCCTGGACTGGTTATTTCCTGGGACTCTTCATCATCGGCATTTGTGACCTGACCTTTTTGTTCTCGCTGGTAGCCTCCGGGATCATTGAATTCGATCCCGCAAGCCTGAGCGGACCGATCATCTGGTTTTTAGCCTGCCTGGGCACACCCTTCGGTCTACCTGCTCTGGGAAAAACAAGAAATGAACACAACCTTAATTGTTTTTGCATCGCTGCTCGGATTTTCCGCTACCGGCTCTGCCATCGCCAAATTTATGAAATTTCCTCAAATCATGGAATCGATGGCGCATGTGGGTGTAAGACCTGCGCTGATTCCAGTCCTGGTTGCATTGGAGGTGCTTGGCACGCTGGGTCTTGTTCTCGGAATATGGATGCCGCCGCTTGGTATACTGTCAGCGGTCTGTCTCGCGCTGTATTTTTGGGAGCCGTGGTTTCACACATCATGGTTAAAAGTAAAATGGCAGATGTTATCCCGGCATTCATGATCATGGTGATTGCAGTTGCCGTCACTTATTTGGAGGTTCTGAGATAAACGCAAGCCTCAAGCCAGCTGTTTTATGGAGAATTTGATGTTTACCGAAAAGGAAATTGCATATATTAAATCACAACATATCCTTCGGCTGGCGACTGTTTCAAAGTCGCTTCAGCCGGATGTTGCCCCTCTGGTTTTTCAATTCGATGGCGACCGCTTTTTGATCTCAGGGTTTGATATCCCAAAAACCTTGAAATACAAGAATGTTCAATCTGGAAACAATCTTGTGGCTTTGGTTCTTGATGATCTCGCTTCGGTGAATCCCTGGACGCCGCGCGGGATCAAAATCCACGGCAAAGCTGAGATCATCGAAAAAGACGGCCACAAGGTCTTGCTTATCACCCCACAGAAGTTGTGGAGTTGGGGCATCGAAGAAGCAGTCGCTCGTGGGCACTTCAGGAAGGCAACGAGGGGCTAAAAGTGGATTCCCCTTTCGATCAAAAGCAGTGCCTTCTTTGCCTACTTCTCAGCTTCTTCCAACGCCACCCGTTCTTGAATAAATGTGATAATTACTCCGACTTTCTCCGAGGATGTCTTGATGAAAAATATAAAACCGATTGTCGAACTGATTGAGTTTACCGACCCCTACTGCACGTGGTGCTGGGGTTCCGAGCCGGTCCTGCGGCGTATCCAGGAAACTTACGGCGAGCAGGTTTCGCTCCGGTTCGTGATGGGGGGACTTACGGATAATGCTGACCAGGTCCGTGATCCGGCAAATGGCATCGGCGACTCCGATTGGAAGCGGCAGATCGCTGCACACTGGGTCGACGCATCAAACCGTCATGGTATGCCGGTCGATATCAGCCAGTTTGCCGAGAAGGTGGCGCCAAAATCGACCTACCCGGCCAATATCGCCTACGAGGCGGCCAAACTCCAGGACGCCGGGCTGGCAGACCGCTATTTGAGGCGTTTACGCGAAGCGGCAGCAACTGAAAGCCGCTCAATCCACCTTGCGGAAGTGCAGGCAGATATCGCCGAAGAAGTCGGGTTAAGCCGGGTTCGATTCATCGCTGATCTTACCGGTCCGGCCAGGCAAGCGTTTGCGGATGATCAGCGCATTTGTCACGAGTATGGCGCTCATGGCTTCCCAACCTTTCTCATTCGCGCAAACGGTCGCGAACGACTAATGCGTGGCTACAACAGGTTTCCCACTTTTGCCGCAGTATTCGACAGCCTGGTTGGTGAATCTCTTGAAAAACAGCAGATCACGATCAGTGAAGAGGCTGTTCTAGGCTTCATCAACAAATATGGCAGCGCCGCCACGCGCGAAGTGGTCGAGGTGTTTGGAGTTTCAGTTGCCGAAGCGGATGTGATTTTGCATCAGTTGGCATCAAAGGGGCAAATAGAGGCACGTGCTGCTGGCACCGGCATCCTATACCGAGCACTCCTCTCTGGTGAGTACTGCGATCCAATATCGGGTGAATGTCTGTAAAGCAATGAACATTAGTATGTTTGAACCTTGAGAGGGCAGATCCCAGAATCGAAACGTGAGAGGGTAGAGCCCAGAATCAAAGCGTGAGAGGATGGTTTTGCGCCTGGTGTGGATGTTAATAAATATCTTTTCGATGTACAATTATCTAACAATGCCAGATGTGGGTTTTCGCTGACTAATTTAGCCTGGGTGAATTGGCGCACCATGTAAATTCCAAATACCTGGCGGGTTAGGATCTCGGGGCGTGCGGCTTAGCCAGCCTTGGAATAAGTGGATTTACACGAATATCAATATTATGAAAACGATATTCAATATTCTGATCTTATAAGACCTTTCGTCAAACAACCTTACAGATGAAGAATGAGTCTACCAGATAAGAAAAACGAATTGAATGAAACAAGGCCTGATAGGATGGCAATTGCAATCCTGGTAATTGGTCTTGTCATGGCTTGTTCTTTTATTCTTTATGGCGGCATTTATTTTTTATTGGGAGGATGGCCCCTGCTACCCTATATCCCACCTGTAATCTTCCTTGGTGGACTTGGCATAATTTACGGCGCGGTCAGAACAGTAAGGGGAAGTTCGGCTACGAAACAGTCATTCAAAGCTACGCTTATCAAAGTAAAGAATGGGACCATAGCTGGCAGCGCAGTAGCATTGGTAGTGTTGCTGAGTGCCCAGACTTCTTCGAATCATGACAGCTGGAACAACTGGTTTAACGCACTTATTCCATACCTGATCATTGATATCCCCGGGGGGTTGATTTTTGGCATCTCAGCAGGTTCCATTGGCGGGATGATCCTTGGTAGTATATGGAAAAATAAAATGGCTGTATTTGTCGGAGGAGCCATTGCTGGAGGAATATTCTCTATCTTGTATTTACTAATCGCACTATAAGGAAACTGCTTATAAACAATTTCAGCTTGAATTTTTTACCGGTAACTCAACTACTACATACACAGAATAATCGATGATAGAACTGAAAGGACTAAGTAATGAAATCCAAAAATCAAATCCGTATTTCCAGTATTATTGGTATGGCATCCGCAGGGCTTTGGTTAGTCGCGCTTTTTATTGAATATCGTTACGGTTTACAGCCACCTGGTAATAATAGTTTCCTTTACTTTGCCGATCAGATCATGTTCTTCATCGCCCTTGCAGGCTATTTAATCATACTCTTGGGACTGTGGAAGTCAAAAGCAGCAGGAGATGGCGTTCTTGGGAAAATCTCTCTCGGCATCTTTATTGGAGGGTTGGCTGCATTGCTGATTGCTCAGATTGTCGATTGGGTATTTAAAAATCCAGATTTTATTCTGTTCCCGATAGGTGGAATATTCCAACTCCTTGGCGGACTAATGACAGGGATTGCTGTGGCAACTTCCAAACGCTGGAATGGCTGGCAAAAATATGCTCCGCTATTGCAAGGATTGTATTACCTGATTGTGCTTTTTTTACCCATAGTAATTTCCAATCAATCTCCAACCCAGTTAACCGAGTCGCTCTGGCAAGTAACATGGTTCGTCACAAGTCTGGCACTCTTTACTAAATCAAGCACTACATAATCAAAACGCCCAACACCGCGTCCTCAGAAACCAACCGCGTCAGTAAGCCGGTTGAAGCGGTGAAATAAACCTGAACTCGTCCAAAATTGACTCCGCCGTAAAAAACGAACCGAATTCTGGCCAATCTTTAATCCCCAACCAGGCGTTCTCCTTATGAGGACGCCTTTTCTTTTGATCTGTCCCTTTTCTTAGGCCGGGACAGCCACCAATTGATAGCCGAGTTTGGCCGCCCGCTTTTTCATGTACTTGATCTGCTGCTCTTCATACTGTTTTTGATAATCGTTTACGCTCAACGGGTCATATTCCACTTTATATTTCAACATTCGGTAGACCACTCGCGCGATGGCGTGGGCAGTGGCCACCGTTGCTTGAGCTGGTCCCAACCTTGCACGCAATCGTCGATACATAACCCCAAAAGCACACTCGGCTTGTTTTACCGATTGGGCAGCCATTCGAAACGCCTGTCCTGCACGGTTTTTCGTTTTCAGGGTGACATTCTTCAAAACCTTGTTACCAGAAATCTCGTGCTTCGGCGCTACCCCCAACCAGGCGCAAAAATGCTTCTCGGTTGGGAACTTCGACATATCCGTACCACACTCCAGTATCACTGTCTGAGCCTACGAAACCCCCATTCCATCCACCAGACTAATGTCCACACCGCTAACGCGCTTCAAGTGTCCCCGGATTTTCTCAGTCTCATGGTGCTTGTTTTTACTGTGAGAGCCCCGCTTCCGCGCCGAAAGCGGCTGAAGTTCACCCGTCTTCCAATCTGGTCTGGTCTCTGCATACAACCGCTCAATCTCGTCGTCACATTCCAAAATTTGCTGGGTATAGAAATCGTATAACGCCACAGCCTGCTTCAAGACAAAGATATGCTCATCCCGCCAGGTTCCTGTCAGCGCCTTGCCGATTTCTTCTTCACTCTTTTTACAGCCATGTTCCCGCAACGAAGCCAACATTTGCGGGTCGCGCACTCCGGACAGAATAGCGCGAATAATTGCTTGCCCAGTCACCCCGGTCACGTCACTTACCGCTTGTGAAAGCTGGATGTTCTTCTGAAGCAAAGCCTTCTGCATGTGCAAAACATGTGGCGAGCGGTGTTCGATCAGGCTCTGGCGGTGCCGAAGCAGCGTTCGCAAAGCAATCAGATCTGCTTGCGGACGGAATGAGCTTTCCAGCAATCCATAATTGTGTAGAGTTTGGATCCATTGCGCGTCAGTCACATCGCTTTTTCGACCTGCCACCCGCCTTAGGGAGCGCGAACTGATCAGCAGACATTCAAAGCCGTGCTTTTCCAAAACCTCAAAGAGTGGAATCCAATACACCCCTGTGCTTTCCATTGCGATAGTTTTGATTTTGTGCTCTTTAAGCCAGCCTGCAATAGCTTGCAGATCGACCGTGTAATTGCCAAATCCCCTGACGAGTTGAGTCGTCTCATTGGCAGCTACACAAACGACAATCTCTGTCGCGCCAATGTCAACCCCGCCTGCATTCGGATTGACCCTGCTCATCCCATCAAATGGATGCGCTTGCTCGATCCCCTTGGTACGTTTGCCTTTCTGTCTCATTTTTTCTCCTTTCTTGACGTGGGCAGGACCCGGTCAATCAAGGTTTTAGCTTCCTCATCGGGGTCTTTCCCCCCTTGCCGCCAGTGGATAAATCAATTTGACCGGCGACCAAGGTGCACCGCGGAACTGCTTTTGGATAAAGCGTCTCCATTACGTTGTACGGCCTCCAGACCTGCCACCTCGAAGTATAATTCATTCATCAGGCATACCCGCTAGGCGGTTTCTTTCGGGAAAATGATCGCGAGCGATCATTTTTGGGTGCACCGGACAAGTGCGGGCCGTTGGCCACACTTTCGGGTCAGCGGCCCCAATAGCGGATTCGGCGTCTGGTGGTTTTGTCCGCCAAGTCCCGCCCTTACCGGTAACACCAACCGTTGGGCGGCTACAATCCAAACATGTCTATACCTTCGTGGTCGGGCATCCAAAAGAATCAGGAGATATTATGGCAAAACCCTTTCAGCGTAATTTTAGAGTCCGACTTCTTAACCAAATCATGATAACTTTAATTCGCCTGAATATGGCTCCAAAAGGTACGCATATCCTCTCGGTACAAGGGCGGAAAAGTGGGCGATTATATTCAACCCCTGTATCACTCATCGAAGAGAAAGACCAACGTTGGTTAGTGTCGCCCTATGGCGAAGTCTCTTGGGTCCAGAACGCGCGCGCAGCGGAATACGTTACTTTCACACGTGGTAGAAAGACAGAGAGAGTAAGCATTGTTGAAGTTCAGTCGAAGGAGAGTGCGCCCATTCTCAAAAAGTATTTAGCGCGTTACTCAATAACACAACCTTATTTCGGTGTTAGCCCAGATGCAACATTGGATGCTTTTATCGCAGAAGCGCCACGCCACCCAGTTTTCCGACTTCAAAATATTGAATAGAAAATGGCGGAAACGCCGCCCACCGATGAATTGCTTACCGATAGTCAGCGACCGAAGGAATAAACCGCCGCCCAACAAAGCGTGTACCTAACGTGTGGGATTCTGCGGCATTTCAAGCATTTTCCTCGCTTCGAGTTTTCCTGCCCCCAAACAGAATCCACGCCCGCCCACACGCAGGTAACGCAAACCGTTGGGCGGATCTGACTATAATTCAGTTTAATGCCCACACAAAATCAGTGACTAAAATATATTATTTTATTCGTCGAAACAGGAGAATAATTTGGCAGATTTGAAGCAATTTAAAGATCAAGAGTTTTTGAGCCTTGAGACATTTCGCAAGAATGGCATCGGTGTGAAGACCGCCATTTGGTTTGTTCAGGAAGGCGATATGTTGTATCTCTGGACACGCGGTGACTCTGGCAAGGTCAAACGGATCCGCAACAACGCTCGGGTTAACATCGCGCAGTGTAATAGGTTTGGAGAGGTAACAGGCGAATGGACGGAAGCCCAGGCTTCAGTGGATGATTCTGATGCCGCAGTGCAGCACGTCGTGTCCCTATTGCGCCAGAAATTGGGCTTTGTGTTCATTGTGTTCGGGATGATAGAAGGGCTGATAGAACGGCTGAAGGGACAGCGTCGTGTTTCTATCAAGGTTTCACTATGCGAGAATAGATAGAAGGGAAAGTTGTCACTTTCCCAATCCCTGAACCAATGGTTTTTAAGTGTTCTCAATAGCGGTGTCCGTTGCAGGTCAAACGCCGGCCAACAAAGCGTGCAGTGGACGTGTGGGATTCTGCGGCATTTTCAAGCATTTTTCTGGCTTCGGTTTTTTTCCGCTCCCAAACAGAATCCACACCCGCCCACACGCCACTAACGCAGGCCGTTGGGCATTCCCTTGATGATTGAGAATGGCTTTTACCATATCCCCCCGATTTTATACACAAGTAAATATTTACAATTGCCCCGCTTATTGGCTTTTCACGCTTCGCGTGTGGTTCGCGGAGCATAGGATTAATACCCTGAGGCGGTATTGCGTTTTTTGATATACTTGAGAAAAAGGAGAAATTATGAACGGAAATGATTTCATGGCTTGGATCTTGCGATCTCCGCTTCACGGCATGTTGAGCAAAAGTATGATGCTCATCACAATAACGGGGCGCAAGACAGGAAAGAAATTCTCAATCCCCGTTGGCTATTACGAAGACCGCGGATATTTATGGACAGTCTCCAGCCGCGACCGGACATGGTGGCGGAACCTGCAAGGCGGCGCGGAAGTGCTGCTTCACCTCAAGGGAAAAGACGTGCGCGCATTTTCAGACACCGACTTGAATGAAGAGTCGGTCTGTGCGCGCCTGGTGGATTTTTTGATTCATATGCCGCAAGCCCCACGTTCTTTTGGCGTCCGCATGGAAAATAAAATTCCCAACGCGGAGGACGTTGCACGTGTTGGGAAGACTCGATTGTTCGTGAAAACGAAGTTATTGGAGTAAATTTATCTATGGCAGGAATTGCCGGATCAAAGAGAGCGCCATGTTGATCGAGCGGACGTAGCCGATTTTGTCCGTCTCATTGGTAACGATCATGGTGGGGACGCCGATCATACGAGAATTGGTCAAAAGCAGCGGCAATCGAACCTTGAGAGTTATTTTTATAGACGAGACTCCAGAAGATGTTTGCGTGGATATTATGTGGGAACTGAACAAAAATAAAGTCGTTAGCGAAAAAACAGCAGACAGGCGGTTTATGTTCAACGTTCCTCCAACAAGTGATTACACATGGGCGCAAAGTTTCTTGAAAAGCAAAGAAGAAGAAGGTTTGCTTTGGCTTTATGAGCAACCAAGTTAATGGCAGTAAAATAAAGGTTGCTTCCATCAAACACAGCCCAACACCGCGTCCTCAGAAACCAACCGCGTCAGTAAGCCGGTTGAAGCGGTGAAATAAACCTGAACTCGTCCAAAATTGACTCCGCCGTAAAAAACGAACCGAATTCTGGCCAATCTTTAATCCCCAACCAGGCGTTCTCCTTATGAGGACGCCTTTTCTTTTGATCTGTCCCTTTTCTTAGGCCAGGACAGCCACCAATTGACAGCCAGGTTTGGCCGCTCACTTCTTCATGTACTTGATCTGCCGCTCTCCATACTGTTTCTGATATTCGTTTACACTCGGCGGGTCATATTCCACTTTATATTTCAACATTTGGTAAACCACTCGCGCGATGGCGAGGGCAGCAGTGGCCACCATCGCTTGAGCTGGTGCGCCGGACAAGTGTGGGGCTTTCGCCCGCGCTTTCGGGTCAGCGGTCCCATTGGCGGATTCGGCATCTGATCGCGTTCCAACTGCCAAATCCCCGCACTTGCGGTAACGCCTGCCGTTACCCCGATAACTTATTTTCAATGAATTACTAACATTCGGCATTAGATAGTAAAAAGCCCAGGTCATGACCTGGGCTTTTTGCTTAGAAAATGTTAGCCTTAAGAATTGTGCCCCCAAGCGAATTCGAATCGCTGTTTGGGCCTTGAGAGGGCCCCGTCCTGGGCCACTAGACGATGGGGGCATTTTCCTGCGGTTATGCAGGGGGTAGAACGGGCTGTATTTTATCACTTGCCAGCAGTACCGTCAACGACAAACACGATTCCTTAACATTAGTGCTGATAATGGATAACCAAAACCAGTTCAGCAGTGTTGTACATAGACGACAGATTTCAGTCTGGCGACAATCATAAAATTTATATTTCCCACTTAAAATTACCTTGATCAGGTCAAATTGGGAATGATTTCTTTTTTTGAGAGTAGAATAAGTCCCGGAATGAATTATTAAGTAAATTGACTAAACAAAAATAACTACCATCTTCGTGGTATGATTATTTTCGATATTTTCAAAAGGAACCCAATTATGACAACCTTCAAATCGAAACTCCAAAGTCACGATGACATTCGTGTGCGCATTGACCGCTTGCACGAGCTTTCCAATAACCTGTGGTGGGTTTGGAACCCAATGGCACAACGCCTGTTTAACCGAATCGATAATAATTTATGGGAAAAAGTTAACCACAACCCTATTCGGTGGCTGCGCGAAATACCACGCTCAGTTTTAGTTACTGCCAGCCAGGATTCAAACTATCTGGAACTATACGATCATGTTTTTGCCGAGTTTGATGCCTATCTTGCCCGGCAGGATACCTGGTTCGGTGTAACCCATCCCCAGGAACAAAAACAGATCGCATATTTTTCGATGGAATTTGGCCTGCATGAAACCCTGCCGATTTACTCGGGCGGGTTGGGTGTACTCTCTGGTGATCACCTAAAAGAAACCTCGGATATTGGCTTACCCCTGGTAGGCGTAGGTCTGTTGTATAGCGAAGGCTACTTCTCTCAGCACATTACTGAAGATGGCTGGCAGGAAGCCATCAATAACCCCTTGGATTTTGCCAACCTACCGATAAATCTGGTGCTACAGGATGACGGAAGCGAACTGACTATCACAGTCGACTTCCCCGATGGTCCGGTAAAAGCCCGTATTTGGGAAGTGCGTATTGGTCGCACACCGCTTTACCTGATGGACACTAATATTGACGCAAATAACCAGGTTGTACGTCAGCTGACCACCCGTTTGTACTGGTCAGATATTAATTTACGAATTATGCAGGAAGTTGTCCTGGGTGTGGGTGGCGTTCGCGCCCTGCGCGCCCTGGGATATAACCCCTCTGTCTGGCATATGAATGAAGGCCATGCTGCCTTTATGACGGTTGAACGCGCACGTGAATTGGTTCTAACGGGTATCAGCTTCGAAGAAGCCATGAACCAATGTAAAGCCAACAACGTTTTCACCACACACACGCCTGTACCAGCCGGTAATGATGAATTTCCGCTCTGGCTGATCGACAAATACCTGGCCAGCCTGTGGCCACAGTTGGGTATTAGCCGCGATCAATTTGTAGATCTCGCCCGCCATGGCCAAAACTGGGGCGAAACTTTCTCCATGCCGGTCCTGGCACTTAAAAATTCAAATGGTCGCAATGCCGTCTCTGAATTGCATGGGGTCGTCAGCCGCGAAATGTGGAATGGCCTGTGGCCAGACCGGAAACCTGAAGATGTACCGATCATCCACGTCACCAATGGTGTGCACACTTCCACCTGGATGGCCAGGCGTATTCGTGTATTGTATGAAAAACACTTTGGTAAAGACTGGTTGGAACACCTTGATGATCCAAAGATGTGGAAAAAAATGGATACCATCCAGGATGATGAATTATGGGCTGTACGCAATCATCTCAAGCGCAAGATGAGCTTTTATATCCAGGAACGTGCCCGTCAACGTTGGATGAAGGGTGGTTTCCACCCGGTGCAGGTCATCGCCAGCGGTGTCATGCTCGATCCGTATGTATTAACCATCGGTTTTGCGCGCCGGTTTGCAACTTATAAACGCGCCAGCCTCGTAACCAGTGAGTTTGAACGCTTGCTGAATATTATCAATCAACCCAACCGTCCGGTACAAATCGTTTTCGCTGGTAAATCCCACCCGGCAGATGAACCCGGAAAAATGTTGATCCAGGAAGTATACCGGGCTGTCAAAAAAGCCGAAAATGGTGGACGCATCGTCTTTCTTGAAGATTACGACATGAACCTGGCCCGCTATCTTGTCCAGGGCGTGGATGTCTGGATGAATACCCCCCGCCGCCCCAACGAAGCCAGCGGCACATCCGGCATGAAAGCCGCCGTCAATGGTGCCCTCAATTTCTCCGTATTGGATGGTTGGTGGCGTGAAGCTTATAATGGCAAAAATGGTTGGGCTATTGGTCCGGATGCCGAGATAAATTCACAGGTTCAGGACTCAGTCGATGCTGAAAGCCTGTACCAGACCCTCGAGCATGAAATCATCCCACTCTATTACAATGACCGTGCCGCCAATGATGTACCGGTCAAATGGGTGCAACACATGAAAGAATCAATGCGCACGATCACACCACAATTCAGCACTCGTCGCATGTTAAAAGAATACGTCGAAAAACTGTACATCCCCGCCATGAAATAAACACAATCAGACTGCAAAATAAAAAGGTTGAAGATCCAGCAATGGCCTTCAACCTTTTTATTTATGAATCATAGGCCCGGAATCTGATATAAATAGAAAAAGACTGCACGCCTCATATTTGGATGCATGCAGAGTCAAAAGGAGTGTTTACTATGATGGAATATATACTATCTCCAGCCGCCTGGATCGGGGCGTTAACTATTTTTGCCATGCGTGTGTCTGATATGAGTATGGATACCTTGCGCGTGTTATTTGTCATGCGCGGACGCAAAGGCATTGCCTGGGTTCTAGGTTTTTTCCAATCAATGATCTATATCATCGCCATTACTACCGTGCTAAGCCAACTCAATAATCCACTCAATGTGATCGGCTATGCTGCCGGCTTTGCCACCGGTAACGTGATTGGCATGTTGATTGAAGAACGACTGGCGATTGGTCACATCCACTTATGGATCATCAGCTCCCGCTTGGGAGTGGCCATGGCCCAGCTCTTGCGCGACAAGGGTTATGGCGTCACCGAAATCGCAGCCCGTGGCAAGGATGGCATGGTCAGCGTACTCTCGGTCAGCGTTCTGAGGAAAGATGTGCCGCACATTGAAACACTGGTACATGCAAAAGATCCGGATGCATTTGTAACATCTGAAGATGTAAGACCAGTACGGCGCGGCTTCTGGCGCGCCTGAGTAAAAAAATTACATAACAGGATACGATTTTATGGCTACAATTTATAGCGAAATCAGCCCTACTGAGGTTTCTCGGAAAATTCTGGCTGAGGAACAGTTTTTCATACTGGACGTGCGCGAGGTCTGGGAATTGGACAGCGCCCGCATCACTGATCCCCGGGTCATCAACATTCCCATGAGTGTGATCGGACAAAAATTATTCAACGCCTTCCCAGATGAACTGCGCAACCCGGAAACCGAGATAATCGTGATGTGTCATCACGGCGTCCGCTCTGGCAGTGTATCGGGCTGGATGATACAAAATGGCTGGAAAAACATAAACAATCTGACAGGTGGGATCGATGCATATGCAGCCGAGGTCGATCCATCCATCGGCTTTTATTAGTCAGCCGTTACCCAAAACAGGTCACCCTTCGCCCATAAAACTGACCACACGGACGCCTGAAACTGGTTGCTTTTCTGCGGTATACTGACCTTAATCAGTAATCCTAATAACAGGAAAGACAAGATAACCACCATGAAACAAGTCCTACAAAATATGCGCGACGGAAAAACAACCGTCACTGAAGTCCCCATCCCCACCCCGCAAAGCGGGCAGGCACTGGTACAAGTTGCCGCCTCACTGGTATCCGCCGGCACCGAACGTATGTTGGTCGAATTCGGCGAGAAATCACTGATCGGTAAAGCCCGCTCACGTCCAGACCTGGTGCGCCAGGTGTTGGATAAAATCCGGCGAGAAGGGCTTGTCTCCACCCTGGAGGCAACCTTTAACCGGCTGGATTCGCCCATGTCTTTGGGCTATTCATCTGCAGGCACCATCATTGCGCTAGGCGAAGGCATGGAAGGCTTCCAGGTTGGCCAACGCGTCGCATGTGCCGGGGGTGGATACGCCGTGCATGCCGAATACAACCTGGTGCCGCGCAACTTGTTAACCCCCTTGCCAGATGCTGTTGATTTTGAATCAGCCGCCTTCACTACGCTCGGCGCCATTGCCCTGCACGGCTTCCGACTGGCAGAACCACAGGTGGGCGAACGTGTAGCGGTCATCGGTTTGGGGCTGCTGGGACTGCTCACCATTCAGATTGCGGCAGCCGCTGGCTGTAAAGTCTTTGGTATCGACACCAACCCTGAACGTGTCCAACTCGCCCGGCAGTTCGGGATCGAAGCAGTAGCTCGACCAGACGCGCCAGAGGCAAGCCAGTCTTTTACCGCCAACCGCGGTTTCGACAGTGTTATCATCTGCGCCGATACACATTCCAATGACCCAATCGAGCTGGCTGGGGCAATTGCCCGCGATCGCGCTAAAATTGTGGCAACCGGTGCAGTCGGTTTAAGTTTTCCTCGCAAAATCTACTTTGAAAAAGAACTGTCCTTCATCAATTCGCGTTCCTATGGACCCGGGCGCTATGATCCTGCTTATGAAGAAAAGGGCAAGGATTACCCCATTGGTTACGTACGGTGGACCGAAGGCCGCAACTTTCAGACCATCGTGGAACTGCTGGAAACCGGCAAGCTGCAGGTCGCTCCGCTCATCACCCAACGCTTCCCAATCGAATCAGCACCCGATGCTTACGAAATTATCACTGGCAGAACGAAAGTGCCCTTTCTGGGTGTCGTCCTGATCTACCCAGGTGGGGCAAGACCGGCGTCCAGCGTGATCCGGTTTCAGGTAACCGGTTCAAAACCAGCCAGCACAGTAAAATTGGGAGTGTTGGGTGCAGGCCTGTTTGCCAATGCCACTCTATTGCCAGCCATCAAAAAGATCAACGAAATCCAACTGATGGGCATTGCCTCAGCCAGCGGGATGCACGCTCAACACTCCGGGAAAAAATTCGGATTTACTTACGCCTGTTCAGACGATGAGCAAATTTTGAATGACCCCGAAGTTAACACGGTTGCCATCCTCACCCGGCATGATACACACGCCGACCTGACCATTCGTGCCCTGCAGGCGGGCAAAAACGTTTTCGTTGAAAAACCGCTGGCCATCACAGTTGAACAGTTGGAAAAAGTCAGTATCCAGCTCCAAAACACAAATACTGGTCTGTTAATGATGGGTTTCAACCGGCGCTTTGCGCCACTGGCGGTGGAACTTAAGAAATTTTTGCAAAGCCGTAGTGAGCCGCTATACGCACACTATCGGGTCAACGCCGGCTATATCCCACTCAATCACTGGACACAAGACCCGGAACAGGGCGGCGGACGCATCATTGGCGAAGGTTGTCACTTTGTGGATTTCGTCAGCTTTCTGGTTGGGTCAGCCCCAATCTCTGTCCAAACCCAGGCCCTGCCGAATCTGGGCAAATACCGTGAAGATAACGTCAGCATGACCTTCAGCTTTGCTGATGGTTCCACCGCTGTAGTCGATTACCTGGCAAACGGCGATAAATCCTTTGCCAAGGAACGCGTGGAAGTCTTTTGCGCTGGACGAATTGCAGTGCTGGATGACTATCGATCACTGCTAATGGTCGAAAACGGTAATCGTAAAATTATTAAATCCGCCTTCAAACAGGATAAAGGCCACTTTGGTGAAATGCAAGCCCTGGTCAAAGGCATTCGCGAGGGCATGGCACCTATTCCTTACGAACAGCTTATAGGCGTCAACCGCGCCATGTTTGCAGCAGTTACCTCACTGCGCAATGGTAGCGAAAAACAAAATATCTAAACAGTATCTTTTACCAGAAAACAAAACAAGATTAATAAAATTCACAAACGAACAACGGGTGACTGATGAATAAAGAGACTGATTTCTTTTCAGAACAGGGCCTTACATCAAATCCAGGCTCCTTTATCTCCCTTTTTGATGACCTGCCTGATACTATTGATGAACTTGTCAAAGTTGTACAGGGTCTGACCATCCATGTTTTTTGGGCCGAACGCTACGGGTTAATCATTCCTGGCGAACGCATGTTTGAACTGCAACTCAGGACGATGGAAAAGCGCCTGGCTCGCACCCTTCAATTGGACCCCCGCCCACTACGGGAAGTTCGCAGCATTGATAATCGATTGATCGGCAATTGTCGCGATTTTAGTTTATTGATGGTTTCCATGCTGCGGCAAAAAGGTATACCCGCCCGGGCTCGCTGCGGCTTTGGAGCGTATTTTGAAAACAACAAATTTATCGATCATTGGGTAGCGGAATATTGGAACGCACCACAAGGACGCTGGGTAATGGTAGATGCGCAACTGGATAGATTGCAATGCGAAGTCTTAAAAATTCCATTCAACCCATTGGACGTTCCCCGCGACCAATTCATCGTTGGCGGTAAAGCCTGGCAGATGTGCCGTCTGCAAAAAGCAGACCAACAACAATTCGGTATTATGGAAATGAACGGTATGAGTTTTATCCGGGGAAACGTGGTACGCGATGTAGCCTCCCTCAACAAGGTTGAAATGCTACCTTGGGATTGTTGGGGCATTATCCTGGCGGAATTGGATGAAGTGGCAGCGACTTCCGGTCCAACCATTTTGACACCACAAGGGCGATTTGCGCGAAGCGTGCAAATCGTGTCGACCCCGACCAGCAATGAATCCGGATTGTCCATAATCGATCAGATCGCCGCGCTATCAGCACTTGATACTCCGGACACACACCAGCTGCACGAAATTTACCAATCCGATTCCAGGCTGCGTATGGATGGAACACTGCTTAGCTTCGTAAATGGCGAACCTGTCGAAATCACCCTCTGAAATTAAGCATACTTCAATTCCGGCGTATCTTATAATTACACTTCCACCTCAAAGTTCGTAAAAGCGAACGCAGAGATGTTCAGGATAGTCGTTCTCAAAGTTCCATATTCAAGCTCGCGGTGGAATTTACCCACTGGCTAGGATGTACTACTGCTGTTCTTCACATCTCATCCGGACTGAACGGTGTTCTGATAAAATGAGATACTGGTCGCTGGTGACCAGAAAACTCAGTATGCTATTACGCCAGTAATTTTCGAGATAGAAGGATCGTAAGCCCGTATGGCATACAATTTCCGCCTGTTCTGGCGACTGGCATACCGTTCAGTTTTTAAATCCAAAGACACCTACGGGAAACTCACCCGCAAGCGCATCACATTTCTACTCATCTTTTATACCGTCTGGCCGGGTTGGTCTCTGTTTACCTGGTTATGTTTTTTTCTGGACGACTTACTCTTCCCAGCCTACAAACAACAAGCCATCGAAAAACCGCTCTTCATTCTTGGCAATTTTCGCAGCGGCTCTACCTTCCTGCACCGCCTGCTTTCACGCGATGCAGATATGTTTACCAGCCTGCGCACCTGGGATATCTTCCTGATGCCATCCATCACACAGCGCAAAATGTTCCGGGGCATGGCCAAAATCGACCGGATATTTGGTAGCCCACTGGTGAATGCGCTCCGGAACATTGATAAACAATCATTGGGTAAGGTCCATATCCACAAAATCAGCCTCTTCGAACCCGAAGAAGATGAGAATATCCTGTTGCATGCCTGGTCCACATTCTTTGTCAGTTTTCTTTTCCCATTTTTGGATGACATGCCACCGTACCAATTTTTCGATGATGCCCTGCCGGATTCTGAAAAAAAACGTATCATGGGTTTTTACCGGGCTTGCATACAACGGCATATTTACGCCACCGGTGGCAAAAGCCACTTCGTCTCTAAAAGCCCGGCTTCCAGCGCAAAAATCGAGACACTGCTGGAGTTCTTCCCGGATGCACGCATCCTTTACCTGGCACGCAACCCATTGGACATGCTGCCCTCCACCATCTCGTGGCTGAGTTATGCATGGAATGTCTTTAGCGAACCGGGGCAAAAATACTTGTACCGCGACCATGTTCTGGCGCTAACCAAATACTGGTACCACCACCCGCTTAAAGTCATGGACGAGAACCCGTCACCCACAAAGATGATTCTGAATTATGATGACCTGATCCGCTGGCCGGATCAAATCATCCGTACAATATACGAGCAGTTTGGCTATACCAAAAACTCCGGTCTGGACCACATTATTCAAGTCGCAATTGAAGAAACCCACAGTTACCATAGTGACCATGTCTATCATTATGAAGAAATGGGTTTCAGTCACGAAGAGATCCTGCGTGAATTTGATGATATTTTTGATCGCTTTAATTTTGACCGGCGCGAACAAAATAAACCTGCGCCCGTGAGACCACAAATCATGCCGATCTTTTCAGCCGAAGTACCCCTGGCTGGCGACTAATTAAATAATATAAAAGGTCCCCATCATTATTTGAGAGGGGACCTTTTATTATTCTTTTCAGGCCTTTTTTACAGCAGGCGCCAGCTTATATTCATCAGGCAAAGCCGGCAGCGGAAGCTTCAGCTTTCCGAAACGATAAGCCAGTAAGAGTAACCCAGCGATCATCATCAGGATGGTCACCACCTGTGTGGTGCTAACCCAAGAAGTCCCGAGATGCGGCTGATCCGGTCGAAAGAACTCAATCAGGAAACGACCCAACCCAGCCGCCACCAACCAACCAAAGAATAATGTCCCCGGTTTAATTTGCCCGGCAAAGCGACGCGAAATAAAAATGATAAGTGCAAATGTCAGGAAATTCCAGATCATCTCATAAGCAAAGGTCGGATGGAATCGAGTTGTTGCAGCCGGAAATTGCACCATGTCCTGATAAATGCCAAGTCGATGGACTGCATCAATTGGAATACCCCATGGTAATGTGGTTGGCTGACCATATAATTCCTGGTTGATAAAATTGGCAGGACGTGCGATAGCCTGCCCCAGCAAGGTGGCAGGCGCAATAGCATCCAGAAAGAGCCAGAAATCCATTTTGTACTGCCGTAGATAGAAGGCCATCGCAACCGCACCAAATAACAAGCCGCCATAAAAATGCAAGCCACCCTGTGGAATATTCATAATCTGGATCGGGTTTTGAGCATAGTACATATTACCACCCAGGGTGGCATTGGCCACATACCACAAGCGTGCCCCAACAATGCCAGCGGGCAAAATCCAGATCAGCGCATCCCAGACCGATTCGCCATTTTCTCCACGGCGGGCAACTTCCCGACTGGCGAACCAACCAGCAACCACCACACCCAGCATGACCAATATGCCATACCAGCGCAGCGCGAATTCAAAAGTACCGATATGAAACGAAAAAATTACAGGATCGATCATGTTAACTCCAATTTTTTGTAAAAACAGATAATTACTCGACAAATTATTACGAAGCAGTCCAAACCTTGCCAGCCGGGACAATTGCCCTTTCCGGCACATCCGCCAGCAGGATGGCGCCATTGCCAATACGTGCTCCAGAACCGATGCGAATACCGATGGCGGTGGTAACACCCATACCGACCAGCGCTTTTTCCCCAACCACCACGTGCCCAGCCAACAGGGCACCCGGCGCAATATGCGAATATGCACCGATGTGACAGTCATGCGAGATGATCGCACCCGTATTAATCATACACTTTTCGTGAAGTACAGCGGACGAACCAACATAGGCATTCGCAAAGACCTGCACTCCATCAAAAACATGCGCTGAGGCTTCCAGCGTGGCACGCGGATGACATAAAGCCGGAAAGGCAAAACCTTGCATGCCGAGCAGTTGGAACAGGTTGATACGAATTCCGATATTGATAATCCCACCCACACCGTTGGCAGCCAGGTGAATGCCCTGCTCGTATAATCGACTGAGTATTTCACGGGTTCCTAAAACCTGGATCCCCAATACAGAACTCCCCGTTAGAGCAGGGTTATCATCTACGATCCCAGCAATCTGAAAAGTACCCAAAGCCCGGACCATTTCCATCACAGCCTTAGCATGTCCACCTGCGCCATAGATAACAATCGGGGCATTCAATGGCACAGATATATCCTGGGAAGGGGCTTGGGTCAACTGTCGCAGCAAAGCTTCAGTGATCAAACGATCACGAGGCAGCGTGGAGAGGTCCAGACCCAAAACCTGGGCCAGTTCACGCGCAGGCCGGGTCATACGCAATTCGCCAGACACAGACCCTGTAATTGCTGGTTCCAACGCTGCGCTGATTGATAAAGCGCTGGCGGGCATTTTTGGCAGCGTTTCATCTGCTGCAGTAGTAATAAAAGCCAGGATATCCCCAACAGCAAAGGTAGTATCTTCGGCAGCTAATAATCTAAAAAAACCAGTCTCCGGTGCATCAATTTCCGCCGCAGCTTTGGTTGTTTCAATGGTAAAGAGTAAATCACCTTTTTTTACAGGTGCACCATCCCTGGTATGGATTGTGACCAGACGAGCCTCAGGCTCATTGGCGTTTAATAGCGGCACAAGAATGGGAGAAGTGGCCATAATATTCCTACTTTTTTAGAATTTCAAGGGCAAGCTTTAGAATTTTTTCCTGCGAGGGCAGGATGGCATCTTCGAGTGTTTTAGCATTTGCAATCGGCAGATTAAGCGCAGCCGCACGCCGAATTTTTAAACCAGGCAGTTTTTCTGCTGCCTGAGCAGATATTTCTGCCCCCCAACCCACAGGCTGGGTCCCCTCTTCGATCGTCAGTAAGTGCCCTGTTCGGCGCACTGAAGCTATCAACGGATCAATCTCAAAGGGACTGAGTTGGCTGAAGAGCACTATTTCTGCAAAAATCTCATATTCGTAAGCCAGTTTCAGCGCTGCAGCCCTGGCCAACTCAAAGTTATAGCCATAAGTCGCAATAGTTAATTGTCCATGTAGAACCGCCGGAAAGCGCAGGACAGAAACCGGGAAGGGTTCCGCACTTGTTTCGATCTGGAAATCCAGTAGTTCAGCTTTACCCGGTTCCAGGAGAGAACAGGTATAAAGCAGCTTATGTTCAATAAACAGGATGGGACCTTCGTCTTGCAGAATTGCAGCCTGCAGTAACCCTGCCGGATCCTGAAGCGCATTGGGAGCCACCACGCGCAGACCGGGCACACCCAGAAAAAGTTTTTCCAAAGATTGCGAATGGGTTGGCCCATAACCACGCCTGCCCCCCATTGGTGCACGTACCACAATCGGCACGCGCACCTGGTCGTTATACATCCAGCGGAATTTAGCAGCATGATTGATGAGCTGGTCAGCAGTCAAGGTGACGAAATCGCCAAACATAATTTCAGCCACCGGACGCAGCCCACGCATCGCCAACCCGCTGCTGATGCCAACAATAGCCGATTCCGAAATGGGAGTAGTCAAGACCCGCTCAGGGAAACGCGTGGAAAGACCTTTGGTCACCTTGAAGGCACCACCATATGGATCAAGGATATCTTCACCGATTAAATAAACCCGTTCATCGGTTTCCATCACATGCTGAAGAGCGAAATTGAGACGTTCGAGGACGGTTGGCATAGACTCTTATTGGTTATAGATTATGGAAGGAAGCAGGATTTCCACCTACTCAAGCCTCGTTAGGCTGAACATTTTCCAGCAACTGTGGGAATGGATCGGCAAAAGCACGAGTAAAAGCCTGATCTATTTGCTCCGCTACTTCTATTTCTGCCTGAGCCAACTCGGTCTCGGAAAGTCGGGCAGAATGAATAATCAATGGGTCAAATTGATCTCGAATTTTGGCAATCTCTTCACGATTGCGCGGGTCATCACCCTTGCTATGAGCCCCAAAGCGATATGTATGCAGCACAAGCGCCGCTGGTTGACTCTTTTGGCGAACTATCTGAACGGCTTCTTCGGCCAGCTGGCGAATCACAAGCACATCGCTGGAATCAGCTTCGAAAGTATGTATGCCAAAAGCCTCAAACCGAGCCCGCATGGAACCACTAACCCCTTTGTCAGTCGGCGTGGTCTGGGCATAACGATTATCCTCGACCACAAACAGGATCGGGATCTGCCATAATGCGGCAATATTAAGGCTCTCATAAACAGCCCCTTCGCCTAATGTCCCATCGCCACTGAATACCAGAGCAATGTCCGTTTTTTTTTGCAATTTTTGAGCCAAAGCCATACCGGTAGCCACTGGAACTATGCCCCCCTGGATACCATTGGAATAAAAATTACGCCAATGGATATGCTGACTTCCTCCCCGCCCACCTACCAGGCCGGTAGCTTTACCCATCAGCTCGGCTGCCAATCGGTAAGGATCCCCCCCATAAGCAAGAAAGTGCCCATGACAACGATGATTACTCCAGACGATGTCATCAGAAGCGGTGACCGAAAAAATGGCTGCCGCATCCGCTTCCTGACCGGTGTAAGCATGGGTGGTACCAAACAATTTTCCGGCAGAAAATTCTGCCAGAGCTCGCTCTTCAAACCGGCGAATGAGCAGCATGTTATAGTAGAGATCATAGTTATTGGTCATCATGCTGAATTATAGCAGAGTAAAAGGTTGGTGAGTCAGGATATAAAATCATAGGCATAACGACCATTACGCGGATGTTTTGAGGTTGTTTTAGCATGGTATAATTTTCGCTTGTATGAGTCCAGAAACCACATTAACCCCAAATACTAAAATTTGCCCCACCTGCGGTACACGCCTGGCGGAAAATGCCACACGCTGCCTGGTGTGCGGCACGGAACTAAACCTGACTATGGAAGCCAAAAAACCAGCTGCCATTCAGGCCAGCCGCATGCCCGAAATTACGCTCAGCCTACCGGCTGTGCTGGGTCTGCTTGCATTGTTTCTGATCGTTGGCGCAGCTTTGGTGTTTTTTATACTGCGTCTGACAGGTGACAAAACCACTGCAGCAAGCCCGAATGCAGGCACACCTACCGCCACCCCAACACTGACTGTCACGGTGGCATTCACAGAAGCAGTAACTTCTACACCCATCCCGACAGCAACTTTACAGCCGCCGCACGATTACACTATCTCGACCGGCGATACCTGTACATCCATTGCTGTCAGTTTTGACGTCTCAGTCCAGAGCATCATCATCCTGAACAACCTGCCAGCTTCCTGCAACAGTCTTTCAATTGGGCAGGTCATCCAAATCCCCTATCCAACGCCCACTCCGCTTCCCGCAGCAACGAGTACCCTGGAATCGGCCGCAGCCACCCTGGCAGCCTGTGAAAAGGTAATTTATACCGTTCAGAACGGCGACACACTGGGAACAATTTCGGCTAATTACGCCGTACCTGGCGATGCAATCAAATCATACAATGGGTTAAGCACCGATACTGTTTTCCTCGGGATGAACCTGACCATTCCACTTTGCGAACGGGCGGCAACCCCAGGCCCCACTCCCACCGCCACCATTCCACCGCCTTACCCAGCCGCCAATCTACTCTTACCTGCAGACGGCGCATCCTTCACGCTGGCAAACGACAACATCACCCTGCAGTGGGCTTCGATTGGCACACTACGTGACAATGAATCCTATGTTGTTACCATCGAAGATGTGACCGAAGGTCAGGGACGCCGTTTGATCGATTACGTTAACGATACAAAATATATCGTGCCGGTCTCATTCCGTCCCAAGGATAGCGCACCGCACATCTTCCGCTGGTTTATTTCCACCGCACGGCAAACCGGCACAGATGACCAGGGACAACCTCTCTGGGATAGTGCTGGCGAAAAATCATCGCAGCGTGTTTTTTCCTGGCAGGGCGTAGCGCCGGAAGCAACTCCCAAACCATAAGCATGAAAATCCCCGCTCATGCGGGGATTTTTTATATCTTCCGAAAATATGGTCAAAAACCAGTCCCCCACCGGAACTTACTCTCCCAGATTCGATTGGAACCAAAAGAACCAATTCTAAAAAAAAGGCAAGGTAAAAATGACATTTCCCAATTCAATTATTGGTGTAAAAAAACGTATCGCGCTGGTAGCCCATGACAATAAGAAAAAAGATTTACTGGAATGGACACGCTTTAACCGCGAAACCCTCTCCCGTCACCACTTATTTGGTACCGGCACAACCGGCAGCCTGCTGGAAAACGAATTGGGGCTGCCGATTACGCAGTTCAAAAGCGGACCAATCGGCGGTGACCAACAGATCGGTGCAAAAATCGCAGAAGGAAAGATCGATTTTCTGATCTTTTTCTGGGATCCGCTCGAACAACAACCACATGACCCGGATATCAAAGCCCTGCTGCGGCTGGCTGTCTTGTACAATATCCCCACTGCCTCCAATCGAGCCACTGCAGATTTCATCATTTCATCCAATCTGATGAATCAGGAATACGAAAACCCGACACCCGACCTGGTGCGCTACGCTCAATCGCGCAAAATCATTCTCCAACCTGAGTAAAATAACAGGAAACAGATCATGACCTCACTTCATTCCTCCCCCCTCGCTCCCAAACGTCCGCACAGCATCACCCAGCACGGGCAAACCCGTATTGATAACTATTTTTGGATGCGCCACAAGGAAGACCCGGAAGTCATATCCTATCTACGAGCTGAAAGTGATTATCAGGAAGAGGTGATGCAGCACACCCAGGGCCTACAAGAGAATCTCTTCCTCGAGATGAAAGATCGTATTAAAGAAACTGATAGCTCTGCGCCTGAAAAAAATGGGAATTATTTTTATTACACCCGTACCGAAGCAGGTGCACAGTACCCGATCTACTGTCGGAAAAAAGATCTCTTCCAATCTCCAGAAGAAATCCTGCTTGACCAAAACAAACTGGCCGAAGGCAAGAGCTTCTGCCGTATTGGAGCCTTTTCGGTCAGCCCGGATGGCTGCAAACTGGCCTATTCGGTGGATGCAGACGGGTCCGAAAAATGTATATTGTATATCAAGGATCTGACAAATGACACACTTTACCCCGAAATAATTGAAAACACCTGGGGCTCGGTTTACAATCACAGCGGAGTGGAATGGGATGATAACAGCCAGGTCTTGTTCTATGTTAAACAGGATGAGGCACTCAGACCATACAAGTTGTACCGGCATAATCTGGGAACAGACATAAACCAGGATATTTTGGTTTTTCACGAAGCGGATGAAACCTTTTTCTTATTTGTGTTAAAAACTCGCAGCAAGGCCTTCATCATGACCTACCACGTCAGCACCAACACGCGTGAAATGCGGTTTTTAGACGCCAATCAGCCTACAAGCGCACTAAAGCTAATTCAGGAGCGCAAACGCGGAATTGAGTATTTTGCCACCCACCACGCTGACTATTTTTTCATCCTGTCCAACGAGGACGCACAGAACTTTAGACTGATGCGCACCTCCACCAACACGCCCGGCCGGGAATACTGGAGCGAGGTTATTCCCCACCGCCCGGAGATTTTGGTGGAAGAACTGGAAGCCTTCGAGAATCACCTGGTCTTGATTGAACGCAAAAATGGACTGTACCAAATCCGGATTTCAGCACAGGATGGCATCAGCAATGTGCATTATGTACAATTTCCTGAACCGTCTTATGTGATCCTGCCTGAAAAGAATCCAGAATTTACCAGCCAACTATTTCGCTTCACCTACACATCTCTGGTTACACCCAATTCAATCATAGATTACGGGATGGATAACGCAACCTGGCAGGCAGTAAAGGAACAGGATATCCCAAGCGGGTATAACAAAACGGAATATATCTCTGAACGTATCTTTGCAAACGCAGCCGATGGAATCAGAGTACCGCTCTCGATCGTCTTCAAAAAAGGGGTAAAAATGGACGGTAGCAACCCCTGCTTGTTGTACAGCTATGGATCTTATGGCGCAAGTACAGACCCTGCCTTTAATGCCAACCGCTTAAGCCTGCTGGAGCGCGGCTTCATTTTTGCCATGGGTCATATTCGGGGTGGGTCCGAAATGGGCCGGGCCTGGTACGAAGATGGCAAAATGTTAAACAAACGTAATACTTTCACTGACTTTATTGCCTGCGCCGAGGTCCTGATTGAAAAGGGCTATACCTCAAACACAAAGCTTGCCATTCAGGGCGGGAGCGCGGGTGGCTTGCTGGTAGGAGCTGCATTGACCATGCGCCCAGATCTGTTCAAGGCGGTGATTGCCAAGGTACCCTTTGTGGATGTAGTCAACACCATGAGTGACCCAAGCATCCCACTCACCACATTGGAATATGATCAATGGGGCAATCCGGAAGACAGGCAATATTTTGATTACATTATGTCTTACTCGCCGTATGACAATATCCGCGCCACAAATTATCCCAACCTTTTGATTACAACCGGGCTGAATGATCCTCGTGTGGCATATTGGGAACCAGCCAAGTTTGCCGCCAAACTACGCGAATTGAAAACCGATGATAACCTGTTGCTGCTCAAGACCAATTTTGATGCCGGACACGCCGGGGCATCCGGGCGCTATGACTTCCTGAAAGAGATCGCCTTTGATTATGCCTTTTTACTGGACCGACTCGAGCTAAGCGACCAGGAAACAAAAATAAATTAAGACTGTACTGAATACATCATGAACATGGAAAAGTATCAGCCATATATACATTACTTATTTATATAAGCATAAATTAATCTCCCAAGGCAGTCATCATATGGTTCTGATGACTGCTATTTTTTACCAGTATAATAAAAAAACTACCACGGGGATCGATCATGTTTTGCCCCTAATCGATCTTCTCACTCAAATAGGTGAGCATTAACGTGGATGATAACACCTATATTCGAGCCTGTGGACAGTAACGAAGCGGGGTCAAGGAATAAGACTGATCCCTTCCCAACCCGTGGGCGCACTGATGCCAAAATAAGCTGCAATTGTGGGGGCGATATCCAGAATGGAAACCGAACGCTGAATAGCACCGTGAGTCAGACCTGCATTATGAATAATTAATGGGATGAACATTTCTTCATCAGAATCAAGCCCATGTGAATGCCCCAACCCACCGTGATCAGCCGTGATAATCACCGTCGTATTTGCGGGCAACTCAGAGAGAAACTGCTCAATACAACGGTCAGCATTCTCAATCGTGCGGATATACTCAGGAGACATCCAACCATATTTGTGTCCAGCTGTATCCACACATCCCAGATAAAGGAATATAAAATCCATGGGCTGGGAATGCAAAGCAGAGATGGTCATCGTCACCAGTCTTTCATCGCTTTCCCCAAGCGGGAGACTGTAAGTTTCTGAGGTATTGAGACAGATCGACAGGTCCAGCGACCCTGGTTGGGAAAGGTCACGCAATTGTTCCCAATTGGTGAAAGCAGCTGTTGTAAACCCGGCGGCATGCAACAAGTCTATCAAACCTGGTCCATCCCAGCCATGTGAAGCAAATCTATTGGTCTGTGTGCCATGAACCTGAGGACTGACCCCCAGCATCATGGCTGTAATACAAGGCAGTGTCAGGCTGGGTAGTACGGTTCGAGCCGAAATAGAATAAGCGCCATCCGCCATCAGTCGCCTTAACGTGGGGACCTGAGCTTGTAGCAAACCATCCGGACGCATGCCATCTACAAGAATAAGAACAAGGGGCGTATGCTCCATATTCAGGGAAACCTCCGAGTTTTCTTCAAGACGAAAACTCATTATCTTTCCCCATAGCTATCCATTTCGAACTGGATCGAGTTGGCAATGGGAAAATAATATAATTCTCGTTAAATAAACACGGACCTCCTGGTGCTGAGGTCCGTGTTTTGATTTTCAAATTAAGCAGCTTGTGCGGCTTTGACGATATCTTCCAGCATTTTGGTAGAAAGAGATTTAGGTCGTTCAATCGGCTGACCAAGTGCGCGCGCCCAAACATAGTTAGGGGTAACGCCCAATGCGCGCCCAACACCAAATAAAACGGTGTAAAAATCGAAATCACGCACACCATAATAGTATTGCAGGGTTCCGGAAATGGCGTCCACGTTGGGGGCAGGATTTTTAGCTTTGCCCTGTTCCTTTAGAACAGACGGAACTACATCAAAGACCATATCAGCCAGGCGGACGAGTTCATCCTGTGGGAAGTGTTCTTTGGCAAAATTCATCTGGGCTGTGAAGCGGGGATCAGGAACGCGTAAAACGGCATGCCCATAACCAGGGATGACTTTACCGCTATTGAGGGTATCCCAAGCGAACTTATACAGATCCTCGCGAGAAGGTACGCCCCCAAAAATTTTATGCACATCCAGTAACCAACCCAGGCATTCTTGATTAGCCAGACCATGCAACGGGCCTGCCAATCCATTCAGGGCTGCGGAGAACGAGAGATACGGATCGGAGAGTGCAGAACCCACCAGATGCATGGTATGGGCCGAAACATTACCCGATTCATGATCGCTGTGCAAAATGAAATAAAGCCGGGCAAGTTCTGCATAGCCCTTTTGATCGGCAACGCCCATCATTTTGGCAAAGTTAGCACCATAATCCAATCGGGCGCTGTATTTTGGCTTCTTGGTTTCACCAAAATATTTCATGCGGTAGATAAAAGCCGCAATCACTGGGAGACGCGCAATCAAATCCATACTGTCTTCCAGAGCCGGTTCCCAATAGGCATCCTTTTTCATACCAGCATGATACTGCTGGGCAAATTTTGACCCGTTCTGCATGGCCAAAACAGCCTGTGAGAGCAGAGTCATGGGGTGCGTTTCCTTGGGCATCGACCTAAGCATTTTATAGACGTAGTCCGGCACCTCAGCGCGACTGGCCCAATCGGCTTCCACCTGCAAAGCCTGGTCACGGGTGGGAACTTCGCCAACCAACAGGAGATAGTACAAACCACCCACATATGGGATTTTTGCGCCACGTGGCTTGGGAAGAGCTTTTAATACCTCAGGAATGGATTTACCGCGTAAGCGAATCCCTTCGGCCGGATCAACAAAGGAAATATCCGTTACCAGCGATTTGATATCACGCATACCGCCAACAACCTGCCCAACAGTAACTTTATCGACCACTACATCGGCATGTTCCTTGGCCAGTGACTTGTAACGGTTGCGCCATTCAGGCAGTTGCTGAGCAATTTTTTCATGTAAAATCATTTGTTTTCTCCTCTTTGGCAATAAATACAGGAGCGAATGGCAGTTCGCTCCTGTAAGTTTTAGAGTTTGACCAGGTTCTTAAGAGCCAGGATAGTATCTTTCACCGAAGCAGCTGATTTATCAAAGGCAGCCTGTTCTTCACCATCAAGTTTGTACTCAATGATCCGTTCAATGCCCTTCCGACCAAGCATAACCGGAACACCAAAGAACATATCATTCAGACCATACTCGCCCTGCATATATGCGGCGCAGGGAACGATCAGGTGCTTGTCTTTCAGAATGGCCTCCACCATCTGAGCAATTGCGGCTGAAGGCGCATAAAACGCCGAGCCGGTCTTCAAAAGGTTGACAATCTCACCCCCACCTTTACGGGTACGGTTAACAATCGCTTCCAGGCGATCAGCAGGGATATAATCTCGCAGAGGAATGCCGGCTATATTGGATTGCTTTGTCAGGGGTACCATTTCATCGCCGTGACCACCCAGAACATAGCAATTAATATTTTCAACACTGACACCGGTTTCCAAAGCTACGAAAGCACGCATGCGAGCTGAATCCAAGATGCCTGCCTGCCCAATAACGCGATGGGCGGGAATATTGCCAGCCTTCATCACCATGTAGGCCATGGTGTCGAGCGGGTTGGTGAGTACCACGTAGATGGCATCGGGTGAATACTTCAAGGTTTCAATAGTAGCCTTGGCAACGATATCCGAATTTACGGACAATAAATCATCACGACTCATACCCGGTTTACGGGGCAGACCGGCTGTGATTACGATAATATCTGAATCCTTGGTGGCTTCATACGAATTTGAGCCAACAATGTCCACATCCTTCCCAATGATGGGCATCGCTTCGAACATATCAAGGGCCTTGCCCTGCGGCATACCTTCCAATACATCGACCAGTACAATATCAGCCAATTCACGTTCCGCCAGCCAATGGGCGGTTGTCGCACCGGTCATACCGGCACCAATAATAGATACCTTTGCCATCACTCCTCCGTAATAACATTTTGATAACCAAATCTCCCGAAAATTCCTCTCCCCGGGAGTAAATAAATTTTAATTCAAATCTAAAACAAACATAGTAGATTTTGTCACATAATCTCTAAAAGATTGTAACCAAAAAAATATTCCCGCCAACAGCACCAGAAATGTTCAAGCGTTGGCAGTTTCTTTTTCAAGCAAATGCGTAGCTTGGATTGCTGCCGAGGCACCCATTCCAGCCGAAGTAATAACTTGCCGGAAATGCGAGTCCGAGACTTCGCCTGCTACAAAAACACCTGTGCGGTTGGTTTCCATAAAATGATTAGTGTTGATGTAACCCAGTTCATCCATTTCGAGCTGACCCCGAAACATTTGGGTATTTGGGGTATGCCCAATGAAGATGAACAGCCCATCTGCGGACATGTTGGATTCGGCCCCAGTCTGAGTATTTTTGAGTTTAAGTTCTTGCACTTTATCAGTGCCACCGACTTCGGTTACCACGGTATTCCAAATAAAGTTGATTTTTGGATTGGTAAGTGCACGATTTTGAAGCACTTTTCCAGCTCTCAAGCTCTCACGACGATGAATGATGGTGACAGAAGAACCAAAACGGGTAAGAAAGAGGGCCTCTTCCAGAGCACTGTCGCCCCCGCCAACTACCACAACCTTCTTTTCCTTGAAGAACCAGCCGTCACATGTGGCACAGTAAGAAACACCTTTTCCGGTCAACGCAACTTCGCCAGGCACTTCCAGATGATTGGGGCGGGCACCAGTGGCAATAATCAGAGTATCTGCCAGATAAGTACCATTATCAGTAGTGACCTTATATGGGCGAGTAGAGAGATCCACCTGGTTGGCTGTATCAAATTCCACAGTAGCACCAAATCGTTCAGCCTGCTTTTGAAATAGTTCACCAAGTTCTGCACCACCCACCCCGTCCGGGAAACCCGGATAATTTTCAATGGTGTGGGTCAAAGCTGCCTGCCCGCCCAATTCGGTACCGGTTAGAACAATTGGAGCAAGGTCAGCACGCGCAGCATACAATGCTGCAGTCAGACCGGCGGGTCCGGAACCGAGCACCAATACTTTGACTTGTTTTTCTGCAACCAGATCAGATGAGAGATTAACACTGCTTAGATTGAAAGACATATTGAGCCTCATTAAGTTTATTTTGTGATTATGCATTTTATCAGATGCTTGACCTGCATGAAAGTTGCAATTTAACCAAAAAACAAGCAGTTTACGCCTCCAAAAAATTACCGATAAAAACGTTCGGAGCTATCCAATTTTACTTATAAAGTAATCAAACGGGCTAATTGATATTTTCTGACAAACCTGGATAGCTCCTGAGAGAACTATCCGGTACAATTGAATTAGATATTTATTGTGGAGGACGGTATGCGCAATGTAGCAATCCTGGGAATTGGACAAACCATCATCGATGAACAATGGGATAAATCGCTGCGCGAAATCGCGGGCGAAGCGGCCTTTGCTGCCATGCAGGATGCAGGTGTTGAGCATCCGGATGGATTATTTGTCGGAAATATGCTCTCGCCCCTGGTGGGCGGTCAAAATCAGCTTGGTACATTTATAGCCGATTGGGTGGGCATGTGGGGCGCCGAAGCAGTAAAAATAGAAGCGGCCTGTGGTTCAGGCTCTGCAGCTTTTCGGGCTGGGGTCATGGCGGTCGCCGCAGGTGAAATGGATTCGGCCCTCGTGGTCGGCGTGGAAAAAATGACCGACAAAGCCGGACATGATGTCACGGCAGCGCTTGCCACCGCAGCAGATGCAGATTATGAACTGGAACAGGGTATCTCATTTGTTGGACTTAACGCGTTGATAATGCGGCGCTATATGTTTGAATATGGGTGGAAACATGCGGACTTTGCCCCGTTTTCAATCAATGCCCATGCCAACGCTATGTACAACCCATACGCTCGGTTACACGACAAAATCACCGTGGAACAATTTGAAAGATCAGCGATGGTGGCAACCCCCATCAATTTACTGGATGCCTCACCAATTGGAGATGGCGCAGCTGCTGTGATCATCGTCCCTGCGGACAAGGTATGCTCAATGCCTGGACGTCCACGGATCATCGTAGCCGGATCAGCTTCAGCCACGGATACGATAGCAGTTCACAGCCGCAAAGATCCACTTTTTCTTTCCGCTGCCTATCTCTCTTCAAAAAAGGCCTATGAAATGGCCGGGGTTGAAAGAGACCAGATTGACCTGTTTGAGCTGCATGATGCTTTTTCGATCATGGCTGCACTTTCATTGGAAGCCTGCGGTTTTGCAGAACGCGGACAGGGACCACGGCTGGGATTGGACAACGATATTCAGATAAAAGGTGGCAGGATTCCGGTTTGCACACGCGGCGGATTAAAAGCACGGGGGCACCCTGTGGGGGCAACCGGTATGTACCAAATCGTGGAAGTAGTCCAACAGCTACGGGGAGAATGCGGAAAAGGTCAGGTAGACGGTGCAAAAATAGGTATGGCGCAGAATATTGGCGGCAGCGGAGCCACCATTTTGACGCACATCCTCAAAGCAGAATAATTTCTCGCTGATCGATATGGAGAATTAGATAGCCTGACCCATACGCCAGACATAAAAACGGTAAAGCAGTGGCAGATAGACCCGGTCAAGCGCTTGCCTGGCCCGCACAACCTGCCCACCAAAACCACGCTTGAAACGATATACCCCCCACAGCCCGTCGTGTCGTGTTTCAAATTGTGATTCTAAACCGGGTTCGTCTTCATCCGGCACTCCCCACAAGTCGTACTCTGTACAGCCATGCGCCCTGGCCCACTGCATGGCATGCCACTGCAGCAGATAAGTAGGCATACGGTTGCGTTCATTATCGTTGGAAGCACCATACAGATACCAACTGCGATTACCCCTCGCAAAAATCATCAATGCTGCCAGGGGTTTACCTTCAAATTCAGCCAGCAGCAATTCAGCCATACCAGCCGGCTGGAACAATTCGTAAGCTTTACGATAATAGGCCAGGGAATGTACCCCAAAACCGTCCCGGCCACCTGTCACCTGCATTAGTTGGTGGAACCCTTCCAAATCATCCCAGACACGAATCGTCACCCCTTTTTTCTCAGCCAATCGAATGTTATACCGGCATTTCTGTTTCATACGAGCCAGAAGTTCTTCCTCACTGCCAATAAGCGAAATGACGACTGTACGAGGTGGTTGAATGTTGTGCGGAGAGGGTAGCAAGGGCCAGGAATCCGGCAGGGACGTGATTGTTTCCGAATCCCATGTATCCAGTTCAATTTTAAGGAAGACTGCACGCTTTTTACGGCAAACTTTGTCAATCTCCGCCCGAAACGAATCGCTCAAGGAGAGGAAGCCCGTTCCATCTAATGGTTTAGGGGCATAAGCGATGCTAAAACCAAGCGGCAAGTGCCGAAACAGAAGCTGTACCCCTTCAGAACCGGAGACAACTCGCAGCACGTCCCAATCAAAAGCCGATTTCAATGCACCCCATTCAGCCGTTTGCAAAACATGGGCTTCAGGGTGTTGGGTTAAAAAGGCCTGCCATTCAGAAATAGAAACCAGGGGCATAGGGGGTTTTATCAGCCTTCCAGGTCAGACCACATCAGTCACATCCACTGGAGACAGAGTCGCACGGATGGCGGATCCCGGAACAACTTCATCCAAAAGATTGATGATTTCATCCGGACAACTATCTTTGACCAGATCAACCAGGCGGCGAAGGCTGGTGTGCAGCACTTCTTTGCTGACCATTACTTCATCCATGGAACGGAAAATATCCGGATGGGCAGTGGGATCATAGGTCTTATCAGTTTCCCATAATTCTTCACGCAGCTTTTCACCCGGGCGTACGCCGGTGAAGACTATTTCAATATCCCGTCCAGGCTCCAAACCGGAAAGACGAATGAGGTCTTCCGCAAGGTCCAAAATTCGAACTTGCTCGCCCATATTGAGTAGAAAGGCTTCACCACCCTTACCCATGGCTGCAGCTTGTAAAACCAGATGCACTGCTTCGGGAATGGTCATGAAAAAGCGAAACATATCTGGGTGGGTAATTTGAAGTGGGCCACCGTTGGCAATCATCCGTTTAAAAAGTGGTACAACCGAACCGCGACTCCCCAGGACATTTCCAAAACGGACCACCGAAAATTCCTTACCGGTTCGCCGGGCTGCATCCAGCACAATCATTTCTGCCATACGCTTGGTGGCACCATAAACATTGGCAGGATGGACAGCTTTGTCTGTAGAAATAAGCACAAGCCGCTGCACTCCACAGCGATCAGCAGTTTCAACTACATTCAGCGTACCAAGAATATTATTCGCAACAGCTTCTTCGACATTGGTCTGCATCAGAGGAACGTGCTTGTGGGCCGCAGCATGGAAAACAACCTGCGGCTTGTATTGCTCAAAAACTGCCTGCATACGCACAGTATCACGTACATCCGCTATGACAGGGATTAGTTCAAGTGTAGGGTAATCATTCTTGAGTTCCAATAGGGCTTCAAAAATGCTATTTTCACCATGACCAAGTAAAACCAGGCTGGCAGCATTCCAACGCGCAATCTGGCGGCATAATTCGCGACCTATCGAACCACCAGCACCTGTTACAAGGACACGCTTTCCCTCCAATACCTGCCCAATCAACTCTTCATGGATCCGGACTGGTTCGCGCCGCAAAAGATCAGTGATTTCGACCTCGCGCAGCCGGCTGACGTTAACCTTACCACCTAATAATTCATAAATACCAGGCATGGTGCGAAAAGGCACACCCTTGAGGCGGCAAATATCCGCAACAAGGCGCACAACCCGCCCAGGAGCGGAGGGAATGGCAATGATAACTTCATCAACCGGGCGCTCATCCAGCACTTTTACCAGGTCAGTCAATACCCCAATTACAGGCACACCCAACAGGGAATGGTTCTGTTTTGCAGGATCGTCATCCAGGAACCCAAGCGGCTCCAGGCTGATCAATCGATTTTTTTGCATTTCCTTGACAACCAACGCTCCTGCATCCCCTGCGCCAATTACGATGATCTTACGCGTTTTATCTGCCCTGCGAGGAGCGCCCGATTCGGCTAAAATCCGCAGTGCAAAACGTGTGCCACCAATCAAAAATAGCGAGAGCAGCCAGTCAATTGCCAGAACCGAGCGAGGAAAGCCAGGCCCAAAGACCCCCAACCAGAAGAGAGTGACGTAAATAACCGACAATAATATTGACGCACTGGAAACCGCCGTGGCAATCAGCTTGAGTTCGTTGATGCTTGCGTAAATCCATAAACGCCGATAAAGACCAAAGAAATAATAAACAAGCGGTTTAACCAGCAAAGCTAACCCTGCCAGCCATAAAGCCCCTGGAAGATAAAACCGGACAAAGTCCGGGGTAAATTCCAGGCGCAGCGCATAACTTCCCAACACCGAAACAATGATGAGCAGAAGATCGACAAGAAGAACAAGGCGATTTCGAATACGTAGATTCATAGAAATGGGAAATAGCTGGAGACAGGCAGCTGGCCTATCCTGCTGCTTTCATCCAATCCACAACCGACTTTAGACCCTCAGACAAACTGGTCTGGGTGTGGAAACCCAACAGTTCCGCCGCTTTACGTGGACTTCCGACCGACCGGTAAATATCACCCGCTCGGGCAGCTGCATAAACTGGCGCCTGAGCAGAGGGAAAGAACAACATGAGTGCCTCCACCAGATCACTCACACGGATTTCAGAACCTGAACAAATATTGAAGATTTGTCCGGGTGCGGCTAGGTGTTCGGAAGCTATCAGGTTGGCGCGGACAATATCACCTACAAAAACCAGGTCCCTGGTTTGTCCACCATCGCCATAGATCTTGATAGGTTTGGAATCGATCAGACGACGGGTAAAAATGGGAACCGCTGCAGCATACATGCTATCCGGACGCTGTCTTGGACCATAAACGTTAAAATAACGCAGAGCAACCACATCCAAACCAAAGGAGCGGGTATACATCGCGGCATATAATTCATCAACGCGCTTGGAAACCGCATATGGCGAGAATGGATATAACTGGGCTTCTTCACTCAAGGGCTGATCTTGCGATTCACCATAGACCGCAGCAGATGAAGCCAGTACTACCCGGCCTACCCCAGCTTTACGGGCAGATTCCAATAGAATTTCGGTACCATGTTGATTGATCTCAAAACACGGGAGTGGATCCTCCATTGACTGCGGCACAGAGACAAAAGCAGCCTCGTGAAAGACAATATCCACACCTTCAACAGCACGAGCAGTAATGCCCGGGTCACGTAGATCACCTTCAACAAGCTCGATATCCAAACCAGACAAATTTTCAGATCTACCAGTGGAAAAATTATCCAAAACGCGCACAAAATTACCCTGCTCAAGCAGGGTACGAACCAAATGTGAGCCAATAAACCCGGCGCCGCCGGTAACCAGGTAACGCTTCATTATCTGCCCTTTCGGCCTAAAACCGTACTAATGGTACGCAGTATGATGACAATATCCATCATCACTGATCGATGTTTGATGTAGTATAAATCGTACTCAAGTTTTACAGCGGTATCCTCCACCGTGGCAGCATAACCGTAATTGATCTGAGCCCAACCCGTGATACCCGGCTTAACCATCAAGCGCGCACGATAAAAAGGAATCTCCTGTTGAAAAGTAGACACCCATTGGGCACGCTCTGCTCGAGGACCAACAATACTCATTTCACCACGAAGTACATTCCAAAACTGGGGGATTTCATCCAGGCGAGTGGTGCGCATAAAATTGCCCACCCTCGTTATCCGCGCATCATTTTCGCCCGCCATCTGGGGTTTACCTTCTTTTTCGGCATCCTGACGCATGGTGCGTAATTTGATAATCTTGAATTGGTGCCCTCCACGGCCCAGACGTTCTTGTGAATAAAATATAGGCCATCCACTGTCGATCACTATGGCAATTGACAAGAATGGCAACAAAATAACTAGGATCAGTAACCCTACTATAGAGCCTATAATGTCCAATAAACGCTTACCAATCTCGAAAAAACTTCCTGAACGAGCTTGGTCCACAAAAGAACGAATGATCCAATCCGATTCGAGATGATGAATGGGTACACGCCCCAACAATTCTTCATAGAGGGTTGGCATACGGATTATTTCGATGCCATGTTCCTGGACATCCAGGAGCGTTTGAAAAGTTTCACCCAGCATTTCGCCTGTGATGGAAACCACCACCTCGGTAACATTCATTTCGTCAATCAGTCGCAATAACTTATTACTACCTGCTATGATACGAAACCCTTCTACATCTTTACCTTGCTTCAATGGATCATCGTCAATATATGCAATCAAGTTAAATGGCGGTGGATTGATGGCTTTGTAAATTTGCGCCAGAGACTGGCCGTTGCCACCGGCACCAACTACCAGCACCCGTCTCTGCATACCTTGCGAGGTTACCATGCGAATGTAAATCCAACGCCAGATCAGCGTCAGAATAATAGCCAGGATAATAAAAACGGCAATGGCACGCCGATTGATACGTCCAGGATCGATGGCTGTAAAATACACTAGCAAATAAGCAAAGCCAGCCACCATTCCAGCGATAGTCACCGCCCGAAGTGTTTTCCCCCAATTCGCAGCCCGGTGCAAGTCATAGATCTCAATTAATAAAAGCATCCAAACGCCCGGCAGAAGATAAAACCAAAACTGAACCCGCAACCGGAAAAATTCAAGCGAAAATTTCTTTAACCAGGCATCTCCGGCAAACCAAAAATAAAGCCCGGCAAGCAATGCCAGAACAGCCATTACAAGGTCGCCAAAGAATAATAACGCACGTTGTTCACCTGGTCGCAAGCGCCAGGTAGGTTTTGTTTCAGAAGACATTGGTTAGGAATTCCACTTTTCTGAAAAAATACTCCACAAAAAGCCACCACCCCAGGCTATATGCATAACCGCAATTGCCAACGGGAGACCGGCGATCAGGAAAAATTCTTTATTTTTAAACGCAAGGCGCAAACTCACAGAACCTAGAATAAGGAAATATCCTGCAAGTTCAATAAGCAGTAACCATCCAAATAAGCGAGAGAATATGGATAGAACGAAACCCACCAATAAACTGACAGTAAATAGTGGCGGCAAAGCCTGACGCCAACGCAGCGTGCCGGGATAGCGACGCAGCATTTTTAACTTCCAGAACCCATAGCGGATATATTGTTGGGCCAGGCTAACCATGTCTGGGCGGGCAAAATAAACGGATCGAATTGTAGGGTCCAACCAGATTCTACCGCCGATTTGGCGAATGCGAGTATTGAACTCATAATCTTCATTGGTGAGCAAAGTCTCATCGTAGCCACCAATTTGATCCACCAAAGATCTGCGAAAACATCCAAAAGGGACGGTATCCACAATTGCTGCCTTCTGTGCATGACGATAAAGAGCATCACCCACACCCAATGGATGGGCAGCAGCCCGGGCAATGGACCTGGCGATCCAAGTTTCGGAACCAGGATGGATTTCCCAGACACCACCTACATTTTGCCCTTTGCCAGTCAATAGAGCATTGACTGAGTTTTCCACATAATCGGGGTACGGAGCAGAATGTGCATCCAACCGCAGAAGAATTTCACCATCCGAAGCTTTTATGGCACAATTTAGTCCAGCCGGGATGGTTCCAAGTGGGTTATCGACAACCTGTAACCGTAAAAACGGATGTTCAGACTGGAATTGCGTAATGACTGCACGTGAATGGTCGGTTGAACCACCATCAGCAATAATTACGCTTAACTGTGCACCCGGATAGGTTTGAGAATATATCGCATCCAATAATTTGCGGATACGCTTTTCTTCGTTTAAGCAGGGTACGATCACAGAGACTGATGGGAGCATTCAAAATCAATACGTAATTGGCTCAATGCTGGTAAAAAAATTCTATTATTCACCCTGAGCGGGCCGGGAATAATAGATTGCTGAAAATCTATTTTACCACCATGCACACTGGGTGCTGTTAGGATACCCTACTCAGCACCCAGTGTGCGCACTTCAAAAATTTTCTAGTTGGACTACTTGAGGGCAATGGCTTCAATTTCGACCACTCCACCCTTGGGCAAGCCCGCCACAGCAATCGTGGAGCGTGCAGGTGGGTTAGTCGAAAAATAGCTGGCATATATGGCGTTCATTTTTGGAAAATCTGCCATATCACGCAGGAAAACAGTCGTTTTTACGACTTTGTCCAGGCTTGTCCCGGCAGCTTCGAGCACGCTCTTGAGATTGATAAGCACCTGGTGAGTCTGAGCTTCCAAATCCGGACTGACAAGTTCACCAGTAGCAGGATCAATCCCAGTTTGCCCGGCACAAAAAACAAATCCACCACTTTCAATCGCTACGGAATATGGACCGATTGCTTTGGGAGCCTTATCAGAAATAATAACTTTCTTTTCCAGTATAGTCATGGTTTTCCTTTTTGATGGTAAGTTTTGAATGCACTTAATGATCAACAGTATACAATATAATCTTCAACCCATTTGATTATATGCCAGCAATATGGATTCGGTGTGTGAATTTTGAATAACTTACCAACCTAATGAAAGAAAACAGCCAGGTTGAATTTGATATTTCAAGAAACGAGTGGGCAATTACAAGATAATTGCAAATAAGTAAAACATCAGACCTTCTTTTGCATTTCCCTTAGTGCAAGCAATCCGAAAATATTAAAGAGCATCGCCAGAGCCGTGACAAATGGGAAACCATAAGACTGATAAATAAATGTTGCCAGGAGCGCACCTATCCCCCGTCCAATGGAATGGCCGGTCAGATTAAATGACATGACTGTGGCACGGGCAGCCGGTTGAACTTCGGTCATCATGGGCACGTGACTAACCATCACAAATTCAAAAGTAATATAAAAGAAAAACAAACCAACCAGAGCCCCAATTTCAGTCCGACCCAAAAATGGCAAGGCAATCGAGGAAATTGCACTGGCGATTAGACCCAGAGCCAGAGCCTTGGGCTTTCCGAGCCGATCTGTAAATAGGGCCACCAGACCTTCTCCACTCAATTCCGAGAGACCCACCACAGCAGACGCTGCACCAAGTGCCGCAATTTTTAGCATAAAGCGATCTTCCAACCAGACCCCAAAAATCAGGTTAACCATTTCATTCGCCGCACTGGCCCACAAGCCTATGCTTATCGCTGCCAGCGTAGAACGATGTGTTAGTACTGCTCGAAAATTTGCCCATGGTCCGGCCGATGGTGCATGATGTGGGTCTTCAGATGGGATGATCCACCAAACACCAATCAGGAGCAGAAACCCTAAAACAGCTAGAAGAGGGAAAGGGGCTGACCAGCCATACCTGGAAATCAGTAAACCCATTAATGGAATTCCGGCAATAAAAGCAAAAGACCAGCCCATTTCCGTAACTGAGAGCGCTAAACCACGCCGCTCATATGCTACTCGATCACCCAGGTAGGCTTGCATAGCCGGATCAAAAAGGAACTTGCCAACCATTGCCAGCACCAAAGCAAGAGAGAGAGTTAGCAATGAAGGGTGAAGTGCAACCAAACCACCTGCCAGGGTAAAAATTGCCAGCCCAAGCATCATTCCAAATTTGCGTCCACGATGATCTGAAACCGATGATACAAAAGGCACAAAAATTCCAACCAGGGACCTGGATGAAACCACCAGTGAAATAGTAGTCAGATCAACACCTAGCCCACGCGCAAAAACACCCAGAAAAGGGTAAGCCATGCGATGGGAGGTATTTAAAACTGTTCGAATGACAGTGAAAAAAGCCAGCTGTAATTTAAGTTTCATTGATAATGTTTGTTCCAGATCATATAGCCATGAGAAAAAAATTACCGGCTGCCGTGAGGTCCAAAGGACCAAAAGACAGCCAGCAATCCGAAAATAAAATTAGGTAAGCTATTTTTTTGAAAGCGTAAGCCACCAACGTGCCATAAAATAAGCCGCCAACCAGGTGAGTAAATTCAGCCCTACGAAAAAAGCGATGATTGGGTAATTCCCGGAATTAAAAATAGGAGAGGGCGGCGGATGCATAATATTTTCAGCTGTTGCGAATATTACGCGTAGGACAATAATATAGGCAATATTGGCAGCCGCTGTCAGCATTGTATTGCCAATAATGGATATACCAACCTGCATTAAGACCCCGACTACCGCAAATGTCAGCGCCAGTCGAAAACGAGGTTCAGCCAGAAACAATCCATTCCAGTTTGATTGCATAGCCCAGAGCGATAGCGGTAAATAAGTAACCCAGAAAACAATCCCGGTGCGCCCCATTGATTCAGACCAGCGCATAAAAAATGTCTCGCGCACACGTAGACCCTGCACAAAATGCGAGAGTAAACCAATCACACCAGCAAGGGCGGCTGCAATAAAAGCTATTTCAGCCGTTAAGACCCATGCACCATGTAGGTAAACAATCCGCACGTTTGAACCCAGTGCTTTCTCTTCCGGACCCAAAAATGTGGCGAATAAAATAATGGCTAGAACGCCGAAAAAGAAAATCAAGGGGGAGTATTTCGGTTTTGACATAAGCTAGATTTTACCCTAGTTGACACGCGAATCACCAGATGGATTTGATTTCAGGCCTTCTAAAGCAGCTAATTAATAGCCCTCTCAATTGGAAAATAGCGATCATTTTTTTAAAAATACTAAATCCACTTTTCGAAATATCTTTACCAAATCTTCAAACTATCTACACAAATTATTCAGATATAAATGCTATGATTTGGATAGATTAAAAAAGGAGACTTATATGAGTAAAACATGGAAATGGATTCTTGGGATTCTAATTGTAGTTATCGTTGTAGCAGCAATAATTTCAATACCCCTCGTTATGCGGAGTTACATGGTCGCTAACAACGGCGGAAATACACAAGCACTACCTTCGATGCCAGGCCAAAATGGTTGGCAACATCCCGCAATCCAGGACCAACGAGGTAATTTCGATGGCAGAAGCATGGGTGGCGGACGTATGTTTAACCGTGATGGCCGATTCGGTGGTAGATTTATGCCGTTTGGGTTTGGAATAGGCTTTATGCTATTAGGCGGACTTTTACGCTTGCTGCCACTGGCATTGTTTGGGCTGCTGCTATATGGCATGTACCAGTTAGGTAAACGCTCAGGTTTGCGCACTACCGCAACAAACACTGTTGCCACTCCAGTTCCTGTAGTAGCCCCAGCACCAGAAAATAACGAAACCCCAGTAGTTTAGAACAATACTCAAATAATGATAAAAGGACGGAAACGTTTGGTTTCCGTCCTTTTATCCATTTAAAAATATGGATCAGCGCTTTAGTGTTCGGTATTGAACACGCTTGGGGGTTTCAACTGACTTACCATAACGCTCGTGATAATCGCGTTCATAATCCGACCAGTTACCCAAAAACAGACGTGCCTGGCTGTCACCTTCGAAAGCCAGGATATGGGTGCAGATACGATCCAGAAACCAACGGTCATGGCTGACCACAATAGCGTTGCCTGCAAATTCTTCCAGGGCTTCTTCCAGAGCACGCAGAGTATTGATATCCAGGTCATTGGTGGGCTCATCCAACATGATTACATTGGCACCTTCTTTCAGGGTTTTCGCCAGGTGAACACGGTTGCGTTCACCGCCTGAGAGCATGCTGATTTTTTTCTGCTGATCTGTTCCCTGAAAATTGAAAGATGAACAGTAACCGCGCGCATTGATCTTGCGGGTGCCCAGTTCCAGGATTTCCTGTCCTCCAGAAATCTCATCGTAGACTGATTTTTCTGGGTCCAGAGAACGAGTTTGATCTGCATAGGCAAGTTTGATTTTTTCCCCAAGGCGAATACTACCATCATCCGGCTTTTCTTCCCCGGTAATCATCTTTAACAGAGTCGTTTTCCCAGCACCATTTGGGCCAACAATTCCCACAATAGATCCGGGTGGAATTACACAGCTGAAATTATCGATAATTAGTCGATCACCAAATGCCTTGGTAATGTTGTTCATTTCAATCACAATATCGCCCATGCGTGGACCAGGTGGAATATAAATTTCCAGATCCTCACGGTATTTCTCAGTTTCCTGGCTGAGCAGCTTGTCATAAGCGGTGACACGCGCCTGACCTTTGGATTGGCGTGCTTTAGGAGACATGCGAATCCATTCCAACTCACGTTCCAGGGTTTTCTGACGACGTGATTCGGATTTCTCTTCCTGTCGTAGTCGCTCACCTTTTTGTTCCAACCAGGAAGTGTAATTGCCTTTCCATGGGATACCATAACCGCGATCAAGCTCCAAAATCCAGCCGGCGACATTGTCCAGAAAATAACGATCGTGGGTAACTGCAATGACCGTGCCCCGGTACTCACGTAGATGATGTTCCAACCAGGCAACAGATTCGGCGTCCAGATGGTTGGTCGGCTCATCCAACAACAGGATATCTGGCTCGGTTAGCAGCAGGCGTGTTAATGCAACGCGGCGCCGCTCTCCACCCGAACAAATCCGAATAGGAGTATCAGCCGGGGGGCATCGCAGAGCTTCCATGGCCACACCCAGATGTGAATCGAGATTCCAGGCATCAACCCGATCAAGACGATCCTGAAGTTTGGCCTGCTCTTCGATCAAGGCTTCAAAATCGGCATCCGGTTCGCCAAATTTGGCATTAACCACATCATAACGTGCCAGCATTTCGACAATCGGTTGTACAGCCTCACGAATGATCTCTATCACGGTTTTGCTATCGTCGAGTTTTGGCTCTTGTTCGAGCAACCCGACAGTATAGCCTTTGGACATGGAAATTTCGCCAATATAATCCTTGTCTACCCCCGCAATAATGCGCAAGAGAGTGGATTTACCCGCACCGTTGAGACCGAGCACGCCAATTTTGGCACCATAATAAAAGCCCAGCGAAATATCGCGCAAGACTTGCTTGTTATTGGGGGGCACAATGCGCCCCACCTTGTTCATCGAATAAATTACCTGGGTATCTGAAGGCATAGGATATCTAATGGGTTGGTTGAATGAATAACGGAAATTATGAGTTAGAATTTTACTTTATTTTTGCGGCTGGCGATGGGTTTTAACAAATGGAAAATGTGGAGCAATTCTCAAAACAATGCTGGCTGAGCCCTGCCAAGTGGCTTGGGTGAGAAATAACCGTGCTGTCGGCACCATTCCGGATTAGGGCCATTCCAACCATACAGATCAAAATTAACCTTATCTTTTTCGTCAAAATCCACCCCCTCTGAGAGCAACAGCTGCTTCTGCTCCTCAGCACCTGGACGTGAACTAATTTTACCCTGGGAGTTTATCACACGCTGCCAGGGGACATCTGCTGGACAATTTGCCATGGCACCACCCACCCAGCGTGCACCAAAAGCTTCATAATCCTTCAATGTGAGCGATCCCGGCGGCGGGATCATGGATGCAATCTGTCCATAAGTACTAACTTTACCAGGCGGTATTTGTCGAGCAATTTCCCATACCGTCACCTGAAATTGTTTTGGATTCGGGGCTGACGAAAAACCCATGGTAACCTCTCAAAATTTAAACAGTTAACAGTCTAAAACGCTCACAGACCAGGGGCATGTCTTCTGAAAACTGCCTGCCGATTTTAATCAGACTGTTCGCAAAAAATTTACGATGGACTTCACGCCAATATGTCAGCGATCGATCCCCTTCACCTTCTTCAAAAGCAAAATCTGCATCCACTTCATCAAAATTCGAGATTGTCACCTGGGTGGTTTCGATGATACACAGGGGCTGCTGATGGCCATTCAATACTACAGTTAACGCACCCGGCACAGGCCACGCCTGCCCTTCGGCCTGCCACTCCCAAACAGCAGAACATGTGGCAGTCTTGGTCCCGGCAGCAATCAATGCGCCAAGTTCATCGGCCATCTCCACCCCATCCCCCCAAGCCTCGGCTGTAAATATTTCGGACCGGTATGGTGACCTTTCCAGTAGACTGTCTTGAAATTGCCGCCAATACATCTGAACACTTTTATTCATTTGGTAAATTCCACCCTGGGCCAATCCATCAGGGTTACTTCAGCCAACAATCGTGTATTTACATTTCGATCCAATCGGTCAATAGCCTGTTCCAATCCGTCGGTAACTGCATATGCCCGAACGCGATCCAGTGCATAGGCCAGATTTTCAATTTCCTCGACCCGGTCACTATTGGTAAGTTCAACCTGGGCACCAGAAGCCTTCAACATAACATCCCGCCAATATGATAACCAGATAAAAAGTGTCTGACGAAAAGCATCCTTGTCCTTGACCAGTTTTTCAGAATAATGGATACGATCACGCAGCTTGGCAGACAATAATCGATGTAAATCGTCCAACTTCTCTGAGCGAAAAGCAAGTGTTTTATGATCATCCAAAAGTTGCATCGCATACCCGGGCCGGCCATCAGAAAGATGGGAAAGGAAATTCGCTTGGTCCACCTCTACACCCTGGGCTCTCAAAAAATCCTTCACAGACTCAACCCGCAGCGGTCGCATACGTAAAATCTCACATCGAGATGCAATAGTAGGCAAGAGTTGTTCCGCATTACCAGCTGTCAATAATATAACTCCAAAAGATGGGGCTTCTTCGAGCGTTTTTAATAATGCATTTTGCGAACTTGCATTAGCATCTTCAAAATTGAGAATGATAACAATTTTGTAGGGTGACATATACGGCTTGAGAGAAAAGAATTTCCCCAATTCGCGGATCTTATCAACCGGGATGTCCTTCTTATCCTCAGGCTTACGGATCACCATCAAGTCAGGGTGTTGCTCAGATTCGATCTGTCTGCACGTACGGCATATACGGCAAGGAACAGCTGGCGCCAATGGAGATGCACAATTAATGGCTTGTGCCAATCTGACAGCCAATGTCCGCCGACCAACTCCCGCTGGGCCGGTCAGCAGATAGGCATGGCGCAGGCTGTCCGTTAGAACCTGCTTCTGCAGCATCTCAACCGCCCAATCATGTCCAGAAACTTCCCAAGTATTCATTGCTAAACCTTTAACACAATATGTTTACTGAATGGCAACCTGCGGTCACTCAAAGTTATTCCTGCCCGGCTTTGAGACGCAGATATGAGTCATATCGTTCAGGACGCACTGTGCCATTTTTTACTGCTGCCAGAACTGCACAACCCGGTTCATGGATATGACTGCAATCACTGAATTGACAATCCTGGACCAGCGTTGTCAATTCAGGAAAATATGCATCCATCTCCTCCGGCTGTGTATCCCACAAAGCCAGTGACTTCCAACCAGGGGCATCCGCCACCCAACCACCTTGCTCCAGGGCGTGCAACTGCCGAAAATTGGTGGTGTGCTTTCCTTTATCATTATAGGTACTGATCTCACCTACCGCAATCCCCAGCCCAGGTTGCAAAGCATTCATCAAACTGGATTTACCCACGCCTGACGGACCAGCCAGGGCGGATAATTTACCAGTAAGAATTTCTCTAAACTCTTCCAAGCCTATATTCTCCCGAGCCGAGGTATAAATTACCCGGTAACCCAAATCGGGATAAAACCCAAACTTAGATTTGGCGGCTTCAATTCCAATGATATCCACTTTATTGGCTACAATTACCGCCGGTACATTCTGCTTTTCAGCAATCACAAGGAAGCGATCCAACATGCGCATACGCGGTTCCGGGTTGGCACAGGCAAAAACAAAAACAGCCTGATCTGGATTGGCAAGCAATATTTGACGATAGTCTCCCTGGGGGCGGGGATCCAGGCGAACGATCGCACTCTTGCGAGGCAGGATATCTTCGATAGAGCCAGAACCATCGTCCAACAACGTAAAGTTTACCCGATCCCCAACCGCAGCAATATCGCTTTCCCTACGACCCTGTTTTAATCTTCCACGAAGCTGACAGGTAACTGGCTGATCCTGACCATCAATTAATACAAAGAAAAAACCTGATTGAGCCCTAATAATGAGACCTGTGGAAAAACTCGAAACAGACGTATCCAAATATTTTTTCCTTTAAAGACTGAAGTAAAAGCTGAAGTTCCTGAATTATTAAAGTACCATGCGCTTTCAAACGCATGGTACTTTGCTGATCACGGCGTAGGGGTTTCGGTAACTGGGGGTGTTGGTGTACGTGTCATACCAAAACTCGATTCCCACCAGAATGGACTGCGAGGTTCTCCAAAAAAGTAAGTTTCGACAACGCGCTTAAACATAGGAGCCGCGATAACTGAACCCTCCCCACCATTTTCAGCCACTACAGCAATAGCGATATCGGGGATGGACGGGTTGTTTGCATCAGTATAACCAGCAAACCAGGCGTGCGGTACCCCCGTACTGGTTTCAGCCGTACCTGTTTTACCATAGATGGGAATACTAATATTAGTAAAGCGTTGATAAGCAGTTCCACGCTTATTACGAATCACAGATAACATGGCTGTCCGCAGAGCTGCCAGGGTTTCTGGCCGGATAGGAAGAACACCGCGTGCCTCGGGTTTAAATATGATAGTTTCCACACCTTCAGAATTTGTTATCTTTTCAACCATCTGCGGTCGGTAAAGCGTACCGCCATTACCAATGGCTGCCATAAAATCGGCTACCTGTAAAGGAGTTACCAATACATCTCCCTGACCGATCGCCTGATTAACAGCATCCAGTAAACTGGGTGGATTTATGATGGTACCCGCGGCTTCGTCCAATTGGCCAATACCGGTCGGCGAACCCAGGCCAAAACCACGCGCCATATCTGCAATCGCAGTTACCCTACCCTGGTTATACAGGTCGAGACCAATGTGCCAGAAATATGGGTTACAGGAACGCATCAATGCTCCAGTAAGATCAAGGTCCCCGGATGGTTGGGTATGACCCTCACCAGTCGAGAGTAATTCATCCTGGAAATGTTGCCAGGTCCAGTCATCTAGAACCCGGTCTCCCAACTCAGTAAAATGATAACCACAAGTATATTGGGTTTCGGGGGTATAAGTACCGCTTTCAAGCGCGGCAGAAAATGTGATCACCTTAAATATAGAACCAAGCGGATATCGTCCTTGAACTGATCGATCCAGTAATGGAGTTTCCGGGTCGCTAAGCAAATTGCCCAAAACATACCCACTGTTGGTATTATTAGGATCAAAAAGGTTGGGGTCATATTTGGGAGAAGATGCCATAGCCAATACACGACCAGTATCACGCTCAATAACTACAATCGAACCACGGAAACCACTAAGGGCTTTCTGAATCTGAACTTGCAAATTCTCATCCAGGGTTAGAGTCACAGCCGACGATGGCTCAGATTTGGAACTAGCCAGCGTAGAAATCACCTTACCGTCTTTGTCTACCAAGTACAAGGTTCCACCTGTTTTACCAGACAAGTACTTTTCCGCCCATTTCTCAATCCCTGTCTGACCCACATGCGCGTTCATTGAATAACCACTTCGCAAATATTGTCCAAGCTGTTCCTTGGGAACCGGAGCAACATAACCAACCGATTGCGGGGCTACTCCGCCTTGAACATAAAACCGTGAATTGTATTGACTCATCACCACCCCGCCCAATCCAGCCAGGCGATTAATTTCACTTAAGGCAGCCTCTCCAACTGGAATATACCAATCGGTATCCCGTTTATTATCATATAACGCTTTAATTTGACCTGGATATATACCCGTCAATCGAGCTACTTCAATGAGCATTGCAGTTTCAGTATTAAGGTCAAGCTGAGTGGGAATGATGCCCAGCGACATAACATCTGTTTGTGACACAATCAGGTTATTTTTCCGATCATAAATATTTCCCCGATTGGGGACATTAAAATCCATCTTAATTTGGTTTCCACCCTTTAAATCGGGCATTACCAAACCATCATTCCAATCTATTCGCCAATAACCATTCTCCAACCTGAGATTAGCAACCATGTCCCGCGCTAAATCACCAGCCATGAAGGTTTTGAAATCCATATGAATATTAATACTGGCCGTTTCTGCATTTATAGCACCAGGCGTAATTTGATAGGAAAATTCCTGCAAGGTCATTGCATCCATCGCATTACGATATCTTGCCGCAAAATCATCCGCTGAAATATTTTTCTGGCTGTCTTCGGTGATCAATGGATACATCAGTGGATAGTCATCTTTTTTCCAACCATCTAGAAATTTCTGAACGATGATGAGCGGGTCTGGTCCCAGTGTGACGTGTATTACAGGTGCTGGAAGTGTAGGGGCATTGGTGGGAGTATCGGCAGCATTAGCTGCCTCAGTTCCACTCTGTCCAACACAACCAACTAACAATACCATCCCAAGGATCAGACTAAAAAACCGATAGAATTTCATACATTTCACCTTATCGATAAAGTTCGCCACCCAGATATTTTTGAAAAACCGGGCACTGATAATTAATCGTGAGCTGACAATTCCGGGCTAAATCCGCATGGGGATCTATTTTTATCTGGCGCAGCAAGTTACCAAGGCTACACAATGGCAACCCCATAACCGAAGCATAACAACCTTCCATGGAAGCGACTGGTTGGAATACAGGATTCTGGATACCGTAAGCGCCTGCCTTGTCCATCGGATCACCGGATTGGATATAGCGCTCAATTTCATCGTTGGAATAAGATCGCATGGGCACATTTGTCAAGATAACATCCGTCCACAGATTTTTATCAGAGACTCTTAAAACCGCAATAGCTGTGTAGACTTGATGGGTGGTGCCACGCAAGCGCTCGAGCATTTGGCGTGCTTCCTGAGTACTCGCCGGTTTGCCCAACACATCTCCATCAATTACCACCACCGTATCAGAGCCAACAATAACATGCTCCTGCCGGGCACGAGACAAAACAGCCCTGGCTTTTTCCCCTGCTAAACGGCGCACATAATCTACAGGGATCTCACCCGGTATGAGGGTTTCATCAATATTGGATACATCCACGTCAAAAGCCCAGCCACCAAGAGCCAGAAGCTGCCTGCGGCGTGGAGAATTAGAAGCCAGTAAAAGAATGGGATTTTTATTCATAAGTGCCATTAAAAGATTCTAACACAACCAAGGGGTTCATTTAAAGCCATTAACCAACTTAAAAAGTAAAAAAGACTGACAGCTTGAACTGCCAGTCTTTTTTACTTTCAAAATTTATTTGGAATTTATATCCAGCCGCGCAATTGCATGGCCTTTACTACACGATCGATTGCAACCATATAAGCTGCATCGCGCATGTAAACTTTTTCTTTCAAACTCATATCAAGCACAGCATGGAAAGCGCTGGTCATCTTGATATCAAGTTTTTCAAGTACTTCGTGCTTTGTCCAATAGAAATTCATATCATTCTGGACAGATTCAAAGTACGAAGTTGTTACACCACCAGCGTTACACAAGAAGTCAGGAATATTAAAAATATCATTCTTCTTAAAGTAATCGTCAGCTTCTGGAGTACACGGACCATTGGCACCTTCTGCCACAATCTTGACCCTACTCGACATTTGCTTGACGGTATCGCCATTCACGTGACCTTCAATGGCAGCTGGGATGAGCACATCGCATTCCTTCTCGATCCACTTTTCGCCATCTTCCATAACGTAGCCGGCTTCCTTGGCTTTTTTCTGGTCGATCGTGCCGTATTGATCCACAATGGTCAAAAGAAAACGCGGGTTGACGCCATCTTTGTGACTGTAAGTATAGGATGTTTTATCGTTACGATCCCAGCAGGAAACGCAGGCAATTTTGCCACCCAACATCTCAACAAAACCAATGGCAGCATATTGTGAAACATTGCCAAACCCCTCAAGTGCTGCAACAGACTTGGAAGGATCCAGTTTAAGATACTTCATGGCTTCGCGGACTGTATAAATTACGCCATAACCAGTAGCTTCCGTACGACCTTCAGAACCACCACCACCCAGAGGTTTACCAGTAAAGACACCAGGAGTGTACTCACCTTTAAGTCTGGAATACTCATCCATCATCCAACCCATCATCTGGGGTGTTGTTCCAACATCCGGGGCCGGCACATCCTGGCGTGGCCCAATATTCTTCCACATATTTTGTACCCAACCACGGCACAAGCGTTCTTTTTCAGGAGTAGTAATTGACGAAGGGTCAACAATAATGCCACCTTTACCACCGCCTAGAGGAATATCTGCAACAGCACACTTCCAAGTCATCCATGTAGCCAGGGCACGAACCGTGTCAAAGGTCTCGTTCGGGTGAAAGCGAATACCACCCTTGTTTGGACCGCGTGCATCATTGTGCTGCACACGATAACCTTGGAAAACGCGCATGGAACCATCATCCATACGTACTGGAATGCGGAAGCTATATTCACGCATCGGCCAGCGAAGGACTTCAGCGATCTGGGGGTCCAGATTAAGCAGTTTGGCTACACCGTCAAACTGTTTCTGAGCCATTTCAAAAGCATTGATTTGTCCAGCCATTTTTTCTCCTGTATAAGTTTAAAAAAAACTATAAGCGGGCATCCGGATCGGATGCCCGCTTTTTTAGAGTAGTATGTCGTGCACGTATATCATATGGGTTTTGACCTTTTGTCGTGCTCTCTAAGGTTACACGAGTTGGAAAGTAAAGTCAATATGATGGTCATCATGTATTATGTCACCATTTGTCAGACAAAATATCTTCAGCATGTCATACAAGTTTAAAACACCGGGAAATCATAAAATATTAAGAATAATGACTTTTCCATGAAGAAAAATCTCACTGTGTATTTTTCACTCCAACTCGGTATAATAAGATGATATTTACCCAATTTAACAGGTGAACAAATGCCCCGACAAAAGTCCTCCGATGTTTTTTTACTTCCAAACATCGAAATAATAAAAGATTATCGGATTGCATACCAATCACGCCAGGCATCCATCATCGGTCGGCGTGAGGTTCTAAGTGGAAGAGCTAAATTTGGAATTTTTGGAGACGGTAAAGAAGTCGCCCAATTGGCAATCGCTCGTGCTTTCAAAAAAGGAGATTGGCGCTCGGGTTATTATCGTGACCAAACCTGGATGTTATCACTGGGAGTGATCAGCCTGGTTGATTTTTTTGCACAACTTTTCGCAGACACAGATATCAACCATGAACCTGCCACAGGCGGGAGAGCCATGAACGGGCATTTTGCTTCGCGATTTCTCAATCCGGATGGCTCCTGGCGTAATCAAACTGAAATGCATAACATTGCTGCAGACATCTCCCCAACTGCAGGACAAATGCCTCGCGCAGTCGGGCTTGCCTACGCATCCCGACTTTACCGGCAAATCCCTGAGTTATCAAACCAAAGCTTATTTTCAAATATTGGCAACGAAATTACCTGGGTTTCGATCGGTAACGCTTCCACTTCGGAAGGCTTGTTCTGGGAATCGGTCAATGCAATCGGTGTGCTAAAGTCACCTGCGGTGATTACAATTTACGATGACGGTTATGGCATATCTGTACCTAACCGGTTTCAGATGGTTAAAGAAAATATTGGTGAAATTCTACGCGGTTTCGAAAGGGATGCGTCCTTGCCAGCAGAATTGGCAGAACGTGGTTACGATTGCTATAGTGTGCATGCCTGGGATTACCCGGCTTTGCTACAAACCTTTGCAGCTGCTGCTGAAACAGCGCGAGAATATCATATACCCTCCCTAATCCATGTAACAGAGAGCACGCAACCGCAGGGTCATAGTACATCCGGTTCACATGAAAGATATAAACCTGCAGAACGCCTAAAGTGGGAGCAAGAATTTGATTGCCTGCTCAAAATGAAGACCTGGATCATTACAAATGGAATTGCAAATGAAGATGAGCTGTCGTACTGGGAAAATGAGGACCGGGAAGTAGTCGAAACTGCACGTAAAACCGCATGGGAGGCATATATCACGCCCATTTTGACCGAACGCAAACAGTTGTTGGATATTTTTGATGATCTGGTACCAAGCTCCAGCCAGGCTACCGCCCTTGCGCGAATTCGCAATGGACTCTTCACCATCCCCAATCCAATCCGGCGCGATCTGCACATCGCTGCACACGAAGTGCTACGCACCGTGCGCAATGATCCTGATCATATCTATGACAAACTAAAAAACTGGAAAATCTCAGACCAGGCTACCAACGAGCAACGTTTTGGATCACATCTTCAAACTGGCACAGCACTAAAGGTACCAGAAGTTGCACCCATCTATACACCATCTTCACCTAACCTGATGGGCTTTGAAATCCTGAATGCCTGTTTCGATGCCGCCATCAGCCGTGACCCACGCATAATTGCCTTTGGTGAGGATGTGGGCCAACTGGGAGATGTCAATCAGGGTTTCAGAGGTCTTCAGGAAAAGTTCGGGCAGCTGCGCATCAGCGATACCGGCATTCGTGAAGCCACCATCCTCGGACAGGCTATTGGCATGGCTATGCGCGGTCTGCGCCCAATTGCTGAAATCCAATATCTGGATTACCTGCTGTATGCCCTGCAGTTGATGAGCGACGACCTCGCCAACCTGCACTGGCGCACCGCGGGTGGGCAAAAAGCACCGGTTATTATTCGTACCCGTGGACACAGGCTGGAAGGCATCTGGCATTCCGGGTCGCCCATGTCTGGCATCCTGGGCCTGGTTCGCGGGATCCATCTGCTCGTACCACGCGACATGACTCACGCTGCCGGGTTTTATAACTGTCTTTTACAGGCAGATGAACCCGCAATCATGATTGAAGTCTTGAATGGCTATCGTCAAAAGGAACGCCTGCCTGACAATATAGGTGAGTTCAGGCTTGCATTGGGCGTGCCCGAAGTTCTACGCTCAGGCACAGATATAACCCTGGTCACTTATGGAGCATGTTGCCGAATCGCGCTCGATGCCGCTGCCAGGCTTTCTAGAGACGGCATTGAAACCGAAGTTGTGGATATACAAACCCTGCTACCATTTGACCTGCCTGGCAAAATTAGCGAATCCCTCAGGAAAACAAACCGCATTATTTTCGTGGACGAAGATGTTCCCGGTGGAGCCAGTGCATATATGCTGCAAGAAGTCCTGGAAAAACAAGCTGGTTACAACTGGCTGGATTCCCCTCCCAAAACACTGACAGGTACTCCTCACCGCCCAGCTTATGGATCAGATGGAGATTATTGGTCCAAACCCAATGCAGAAAGCATCTACGATGCTATTTACTCCATAATGCACGAAGTTAATCCAAAAAGGTACCCATTGATTTATTAATCCACGCTTTTCTCATGGAAATAACACGAATTATTCAGGCAACTTGAAATAAATATACAGAGGCATACCCATGACTACAAACGTGCTTGTTCCAAGACTTGGCGAAGGCGTTGAAGAAGTAACCGTCACCAAATGGCTAAAAATTGTTGGCGAATGGGTGAACGATCTAGAACCACTTTTGGAAGTCAACACCGATAAAGTAGATACCGAAATTCCAGCTCCCATTGCTGGGTTAATATTGACCATTGCCATCCCTGAGGGCATGACAGCCCATGTCGGCGATTTATTGGCAGTGATCGGGCAACCTGGTGAAGCCGTGGAAAGCTCGCCAGAACAAACCACACAACAGCCGCATATAAAAAACCAACCAAGCCTGCCTTATGCAAATCGAACCCCAAACTCTGCACAGCACGATATAGGATTTATTTCACCAGTAGTTGCCAAAATGTCCAGCGAGTATGACATTGACTTGCAGAACTTAGTAGGCTCTGGCCTGGGAGGACGGATTACCAAGAATGACATGCTGGCCTTTATCCAGAACAGAAAAATACAGCAAGGCAACAATGTCAAACCACAGCCCTTAGGACCAGAACATAATCTCTCCACCGGTGACACTTTCATAAAACACAGCCTGATGCGAAAATCCATCGCGGAACATATGCTGGCATCCAAACAAACCTCTCCACATGTGTTAACTGTCATGGAAGTGGATTTATCACGCGTAGTGGCACACCGTACAGTAAACAAAGCTCAATTTATACTTGAGGGTATTAACCTAACCTTCACAGCCTATTTCATGTCTGCCATAACAGCAGGTCTACAAGCTTTCCCCCTTGTCAACTCATCCTGGAGAGACGATGGACTAACGGTGCATAATGACATTCACCTGGGCATGGCCACCTCTCTCGGCGATGCCGGTTTAATCGTCCCCGTCATCAAACATGCAAATCTTCTTTCACTTTCCGAAATGGCAAGAGCTATCAATGACCTTTCAGCACGTGCCCGCGCACGAAAATTAATGCCTGATGAGGTTAAAGGTGGTACATTTACCCTGACAAATCACGGAGTAAGTGGTTCCCTGATCGCTATGCCCATCATTAATCAACCCCAATGTGGTATTCTTGGCGTTGGAGCCTTAAAAAAACGCGCAATGGTTGTGACAGATTCCAATGGCAATGATGCCATCGCCATTTTACCGATGGTTTATTTATCCTTTGTTTTCGATCATCGCATACTGGACGGTGCCTCAGCCGATTGGTTTCTCTCCAAAATTAAAGATACCTTGGAAAACTGGAAATAACTCATGAATCATTTCGATGAACGTGCCAAGCAATGGGATTCTGATCCTGCCAAAGTGGAACGAGCGCAAATAGTGGCCAATGTCATCCGGAGCAAAAAGCTAATCAAAGCCGGTATGAGCGCTCTTGAATACGGGTGCGGGACAGGTCTGCTAAGTTTTGCACTACATCAGGATTTTGCTTCGATCACTCTGGCAGACACTTCACCTGGTATGCTGGAGGTTCTGACCGAAAAAATAAAGAGCTCAGGGGTGGATAATATGCATCCGCTACTGGTAAATGCAGATTTTCAACCAGCATCGGCAGCGCACTTTGATATCATCTACTCATTGCTAACACTCCACCACCTACCAGAAACAAATGACACTTTGAAGTACTTCAGAACACTCTTAAATCCCGGTGGATTTCTATGCATTGCGGATTTGGAAAAAGAAGATGGCTCATTTCATGGGCCAACCATAACTGATGTACATCTTGGATTTGATCGTTCAACTCTACAACTTCAAGTGGAAATGGCTGGCTTTATGGATGTGCAATATACTCCCGCCTTCGGTGTTCGCAAATTAATCGATGGAAAGGAAAAAACCTTTCCGGTCTTTTTATTGACAGCGCAATTAAAAAACTGAGTTAAACAGGTATTCTCAAAAATAGTCCGGGAAAATCCGATGACAAAAGATGTCAAAGATACTGTCAGGTTGCCAATACATCCGCCATACTTGATGATAATTTTTTTGGGAGTGGCTCTTGCGTTTGGCTGGAAACTGCCAATCCCCATCCCTTTCCCTTTTTGGATGACACTGATTGGCTGGATAATTATTCTCTGCGGTCTGGGTTTAGTTTTTTCTGCATTGCGCGCCATGCAACAGGTACATACCTCCGTGAACCCTGGCACACCCACAACTCAGATCGCGACGAGCGGACCTTACCAGTTCTCACGCAACCCCATCTATCTTGGATATGTGGCGCAGGTTATTGGGATACCATTAATCCTAGGCACTTATTGGGGCCTGATTCTTTCTCCCATGGTTCTGGACGCCTATAACCGCCTGATCATCGAACGGGAAGAAACATACTTGACGCACAAATTCGGGCAAATATACTTGGATTACCTGCAAAAAGTAAGACGGTGGATTTAGTGAAAAGAGCATTTCTGTAATATTATTATAGCAATGCAAGAGTCCTGCCTGCTAACCAACCCCTGCGCGAAATGACGTAGTAAAATCATTTTGTTTGTTTCTAACTTATCATCGGGAATATCCCGGCTTTCTAAATGAGGAGATTCGCATGGCCGATCAATATGATGTCGTAGTTATCGGTGCGGGACCAGGTGGATACGTCGCCGCCATCCGCGCAGCCCAATTGGGCCAAAAAACTGCCATTGTAGATAAACAATGGCTGGGTGGAGTATGCTTGAATGTTGGCTGCATCCCATCCAAGGCACTTTTACGCAATGCAGAAGTTGCTCACACTCTGCGTGAACGCAGTAAGGAATTTGGGTTTTCATTCGACAATCTTGTGTTGGATTTCAGTGTAGCCACAAAACGTAGTCGCCAGGTTTCAGACCGACTGGTAAAAGGTGTTGGCTTCCTGATGAAAAAGAACAATATCACTGTCCACATGGGCACAGCCAAACTCACAGCAAACGACAGCCTGACAGTGACCGATAAAGATGGCAAGGTTACAGAACTAAAAGCAAAAAATATCATCGTTGCCACCGGTGCCAGCAGTGCAGTACCAGGGGCTTGGAAAGTAGACGGTGAAAAAGTTGTCACCTATTCGGAAGCTATCCTCCAGGAAAAATTACCCAAATCGGTGGTAGTGATTGGTTCTGGAGCGATTGGGGTTGAGTTTTCCACCATATGGAACTCATATGGTGTGGATGTGACCATTGTAGAAATGCTACCCCATATAGTTCCGCTGGAAGACGTAGAAGTCAGTATAGAGCTGGAAAAAGCCTTCAAAAAACGCGGGATTAAATCCCTGGTTGGACATAAGGTTGAATCTGTCGAAGCCACAGAAACTGGAGTACGCGTAACTGTTTCTTCTGGTGGCGAAAACAAAGTTCTGGAAGCAGATCAGGCTCTGGTCGCGATCGGGTTCCGCCCCAACTCAAAGGGATTGGGACTGGAAGACATTGGGATAAAACTCAGCGATCGAGGTTTTGTTGAAATTGATGAAAAAATGGCCACCAATATCCCTGGTATTTGGGCAATTGGAGATGTGACTGGAAAATTAATGCTTGCACACGTGGGATCAGCAATGGGTATTGTGTGTGCAGAAAACATAGCCGGTCATAAAACCGTTACTCTGGATTACGAAATGATGCCACGAGCCACTTATTGCCAACCTCAGGTTGCCTCCTTTGGTTTGACCGAAGCTCAAGCAAAGGATCGCGGTTACACTATAAAGATCGGACGTTTTCCTTTCCAGGCCAACGGTAAAGCCCTCGGACTGGGTGATTACGCCGGATGGGTCAAACTGGTGATTGACGAAAAATACGGCGAAATTCTCGGCGCGCACATGATCGGGCCAGAAGTCACTGAGCTCCTGCCCGAATTAACTTTGGCACACATGATGGAACTGACCACGGAAGAAATCGCACGCAATGTCCATGCCCATCCAACCATTTCAGAAGCCCTCATGGAAGCTGCTCATGGAGCAATCGGAAGCCCAATCCACATCTAGTTAATTGGTAGAACATAAAAACAGCCTCGCTATAAATTAGCAGGCTGTTTTTTTATGTTCTACCAATTAAAACAGTCAGCACCGGGGGGAGGACCCGGTGCTGACATTCGCCAAAGGAGGAGACAAAGATGTGCAAATTAATTGCCATTTGTCAGTCCTAATAATACTACTTTGTTCAAAATATCACAAAGTTATTTGTCACTTATTAGTAGTGACAAAATTCACAAAACAATTGCGGTTAATTTATGCTTTTTTGTAGATCAGTAAAATAGGTTACTAAAACCATTTACTTCAATTTACTCTTCATCACCACCGGAACGACTTAACATCGGGCCATTTGGACCAGATTCGCCCGTCATTTGTTCACTCAAACGCGCAATCGCTCGCTCAAGATGCTCACCTCGCAAGCTAAAGGTAATATCACCACGAGTCTTCTCGATGATGCTGCGTGCAATATCAGTTTGGCGGCGCAAACCACTGGTGATGGCATCTGGATAGTCCATCGTCACCAGGACAGCATATATATCATCCATATGAGTCAATAGGCGCTCTGCTTCGGCTGAATAACCATGTCGCAGTATGTCCAGGCAGCGCCGGCGCAATTCACCCACAACTTCAGAAAGGCCATTCAAGTAGGTGTTATATTCCACACCCAATTCCTTGGGACCAATCAGAGACTGATTCTTTATTAGGGCACAGGTCACGTTGGCTTCTACAAATTCTTTAAGCGCATCCTGTGTGTATCCGGCATAATACAAGTCCGGAAAATCAGCAACAGCCAGGCGCAAAGAATCCGCCATATTATGGGCTTCAGCTAACTGGGTACGCATACCTTCGTCATCATCACGATGCACAGCCCGAATGGCCTGAGAACAAAATCGGGTGAGTGCTCGCGCCTGGGTCAGGGCCTTATCACGTGCCGCTGTTCGAGCATCAAACTGGAGACGTATAAGTTCAGAAATCGAGTCCAAATATTCCATCTATGAATTTCCTTCTTCGTCCGGTGCCGTTCCATCAAGTGGCTGTTGAAATGGTTTAAACAAGTGTTCAGCCAGCGAAGAACGCGGCATGGTAATTTCGCCAAATGCAGCTTCATAACGTGCCAGATTCTCCCCCAGAGCCCGATAAAGCAGCTTGGCACTCAAGGGTGACATTAGAATTCGAGCCCCAACCCGTGCCCTGGTTTCGCCGGGTAATAAATGTGCAAAATCAAATACAAGGTCAGCAGGGGAATGAGCTATACGCACCAGATTGGAATACACCGGTTTAATATCATCAGCGACTTCCAATGTAGTTTGCTGTGGACGTCCAGAGGGAACTGTCATTCAATATCCTTTTTGAAATTAAAAGCCCCCGGAAGAGGTTCGATCTCCGAGGGCTTTCTGACTATTTAGAAGGGAATATCTTCATCTGGTGCACCAACAAAGGATCCACCACCCATATCTCCACCACCGCCTTCGTTTTCACCTCGACTGGAAAGGAAACGCACATTACTGGCGCTCACCTCAAAGGAAGCCCTGGGAGTACCATCCTGAGCCTTCCAAATCTTCGGTCCACCTGTGGCATTATCAGCAGTCAATCGACCTTCAACGAGTACCTTGCTACCTTTTTTTACATACTGGTTGCAGGTCTCAGCCTGTTTACCCCAGGTCGTAACGCGAAACCAGACGGTTTCTTTAACCTGTTCACCGCTGTTGGCGGTATATTTATGGCTTGTAGCAACCGAAAACGAAGTAACTGCCTGGCCGGATGGTGTGTAACGCATTTCAGGGTCGCGACCAACATTTCCTACAAGAATCAAAGTGTGGTACATGAGCATTTCCTCCTATGTGGTTTTAGGTACCGCCGCTTTGCGGCGGGGACATTAGTTTTATAATCAATTTTACACTAGACCAGGAAAAATGTATAATCTTATCGACTCAAATTCTGGTGCACTTTTTAATAGCAGGTATTTTCACATCAGTTACAAAATATTTCAGGATTTTAAGCGGGACAAAACCAGTTCAGCCACATCCTGAACCTGAATCAAATTGTTATCAGCCTTGGCAGCGTCTGACATCATTGATAAGCAGAAAGGGCAGCCTACAGCTACAATTTCCGCGCCAGTGGCTTTCGCTTCATCAAATCGTACTGAATTAACTCTACTGGTACCCTGCTCTTCTTCTTTCCACATTTGCGCACCACCGGCACCACAACAAAATGATTTGGCCGAATTACGGGGCATTTCCACCGTCAGTAATCCAGCGCTCCTCAACAAATCACGCGGTGCAGCCGTAATTCCGTTGTGTCGTGAAAGATAGCAAGGATCGTGAAAAGTCACAGCCAGACTTTCGGGGCCCTCTACAAGTTGCAACTTACCCATTCCAACCAGTTCATTGATCAATTGTGTATGGTGGATTACTTCATAGTTTCCACCAAAAGCCGGGTATTCATTTTTTATAGTATGTAAACAATGCGGGCAGGTGGTTACAATGCGCTTTGGGTTCAATTCATTCAATAGCTCCACGTTACCCATCGCCAAACCAAAGAATATATCCTCCCGCCCTGCCCGGCGTGCAGAATCACCCGTACAAGTTTCATTCCTGCCCAAAACAGCATAATTGACACCCGCTGCATTCAGAATTTTAGCAAAAGCCTGAGCGGTTTTTTGAGCACGGGCATCTGTAGCCGGGGCGCAACCCACCCACCATAAAATTTCCGGAGCCGGATTCTGCTCAATTGTGGGCACACTCAAACCCTGCGCCCATTTCATACGATCAGCTTGCGGCACATTCCAAGGGTTCATGTTTCTCTCCATACCCTTGAACGCATTTTCCAATTGCTTTGGAAATGCACTCTCCATCATTGCGAGATTGCGTCGAATATCCAGAATATCTCGCATTGGCTCATTACCTACCGGGCAAATATCCACACATGCTCCACAAGACGTACAGGCCCAAATAGCTTCTGCGGGAATGATCTCGAATAATGGCTTCTCAACGCCACCCCCATGATTAAAATTATAGCGTTTATTGATCTCGAGCGCCGCAGGAGAAAGAACCTTCCCCGTATTGTAAGCTGGGCAGACCTCCTGACAGCGAAAACACATGATACAAGCATAGGAATCCAAAATTTGTTCATACCCAAGATCTTTCACTACAGCTGCACCAAATTGTTCAATGGACTGATCTTCCAGATTTATATAATCCAGCTGTCCAATTGATTTACGTTCAGGTTTAAGTGCGAAATTAATCGGTGCAAAAAACAGATGCAGGTGTTTGGAATAAGGAAAATAAGGCAAAAAAGCCACCACCGCACCAATGGACAACCAGAACATAAGATGCTCGCCAACTTCCAGAGCGGCTGGATTTACACCCATCCACAATTTTGCCACTGATGAAATGATTGGCTGCCAGGTATCAACTTGTCCATGTAAAGCAATACTAAAGGATTCGCCCAGCAAACGTCCGGAATTATGCAAAAAGATAAAGCCTGCCACAATGGCAGAATCTCGGTTGATGCCTGTTCTTGCCTTTGGATCGAGAAGGGTAGCTGCACGTGTGGAAAGAGTGACAGGTCGCAGGACAAAACGCCGTACAACCATCGCAATAATGCCCACTAAAATTAGTACATTAACGGCATCTGCCAATAACCGATATAAGTCACCCAAAATCCCCAAATTATTTAATAAACGCCAGCCTGAATAAGCATAAATTAAATCGCTCAGATTAATAAGTAGAAAAGTGATAAAACCCCAGCCAATGAAGCCATGCAAAAGACTTGGAATAAACCGAAAACGAAAAACTGGCTGAAAAGTGAGGAAATTAATAACTGCAGTGCCCAACTTTTTACCAACCATCTTCCAATCGGGTTTACCCTTGCCACTATTGATGTTTTTAATTATGCGCTGAATACCCATCCATGTGAAGTACAAAGATACACCCACTGCAATTGCAAACAAGATTTTCTCGATGAATGTCAACATACGTTCTCCTCAAGTCAGCAGCAGAATTCAAATATGCAAAGCGGCAACCTCCCACGAATATGGGAATTTGCCGCTTTTTGATAGAAATAAATTATTCACCCAAATCCAACTTTTATCAGGTGAGTCAGATCAGGCTCACATCAGCCAGGTTAAACATTAAATCCGACATTAACTCATTATGGTGCAGACCGATGTATTCCCAAAATTTCGTCTCGGCGTGGGTGAATACTCGTGCAACATGGCGCACAAGGAAGACCTGTTGGGTCAACTTGAAACCTTCCACTTCTACTTTCTTAACCCTCCCCAATGCCAGGCTTCGCGCTGCCATAACTTCTGATATGAAAGTAATACCGATGCCATTTTCAACTGCCATTTGCACTGCTTCAGCATCACCCAACTGCATAACAACTTTCAGATTCTCCGGATCAATCCCATGCCGGCGCAAATTATCGAATAATACTTCAAAAGTCCCAGAATTATTCTCGCGGCTGATAAACGGCTCATTCAAAACGTCCGCTGGTTTTACCATTTCAAGACTAGCCCAGGGATGATGCGCAGGTACGATCATAATGACACGATCCTGAAGCAAAGGCTGACATTCCAGGTCGCGATGTTCCACGCTTCTGCCCACTACGCCAAAATTAAGAGTCTGATCCAATAGACCTTCGACAACCTCCTGACGACGCATGAGGCTTAAGCTTGCCCGCACATGGGGATATTCATGTTGAAAAGATGCAAGCAAATTAGGCATAAAATAGCGACCAGACGTGGCGGCACAACCTATCATCAATTCTCCACCCACATCACCATTTACATTAGCCAGCGCATCTTCCAACAATCTGGCTGAATTTAATACATCCCGCGCCATGGGTAAAATCGTCTGACCTGCTTCACTCAATTGAACAGTACGACCATGTCGGACGAACAATTCAACCCGGTACGCTCTTTCCAGAGACTGGATATTTTGGCTCACAGCAGATTGTGACAAATGCAATCGTTGAGCAGCACGGCTGAAATTCAGTTCTTCTGCGGCTGTAACAAATACCTTTAATTCAGGGACATTAATCATAAATACAACTCCTTAACTTTTCTGATGATAAATATCAGAAAAGACAATATCATCGAGTATTAGCATAAGCGATTCTGAACAATCTGATTAGTAACTTTTATCACGTACAGATATGACCATTCGCTTAAAAAACAGGGCCGGAGATTAACCCAGCCCTGTTTTAGCAAGTAAACGAGATATTTCAGAAAGATTCCAAATAACCAGCATAAGAATTAACCATTTGACCCATCTGGTCCAGGGCCTGGAGTTGGCGCGGGGGCTAACAGATCCACCTCACGACTGACATCATTCACGTAACCAGCAGCACCTGGGCAGTACTGTTCCAAAACAACCGAAACTTGATCCCAACTCAATGGTTGAGTAACGGAAGGATCATAAGCCTGAGCAACTGCATCTGCCAGGCAACCAGAACCGGCATTGTAATTAACCAGCGTAAAACGCCACATTGTCTCATAATCCACATTTACGCCAGGCATTGAACCAGTGACATTTTGTACTATTTTTCCAGCCTGCTCACAGTTTGCAAGTAAAGTATGCGCAAAAACACCCACACTAAAATCGGCCCGTGAAAGATCCAGCCCAAGAGGACAATCGGCACAACGCGCATCCACGCTACGAACCAAAGCCCCTCTTAACATCGCCTTCTGAGCAGATGTCAGATTTGCGAATCCTTTGGCTTGACATAAATCTTCGTTTAAAATGAGCGGACAAAAGCTATCATAAAAAGTCGGATTCCATAACATAACAGTATCCGCCCCACCTTCAGTCATCTGACCCAAACCCACGTCCTTGCCATTCCGAAAAACACCTGGCCAAAACTGGCTTTCACGACTAAACAAATTCTTAAGCAGCTGAGCAGGAACATCACCACTTTTTGCAACATCAAAAATCAATGAATCAAAACGATTTTGCCATTGCCCCACATCTTTGGCTGCAGCCTGCAATCCACAGGCATTGGCAGAACCATCCGGTAACAAACCACTATCCGGACAGGTGGAAGCATCTGTGACACCTTGGGTAATCAAGTTGGCGGCAAGATAGTTATAGGGAATATTCGATTGCAAACCAATACTGGTGTCAGGAGTACTCAACCATTGGGGTAATCCTTCAGTTGGGGGAAACACTTCCCATGCCGCAGCACACGATGCAATCGGTGCGCCTGTCCACTGGGAAGATATCACGTCCACATACCAGCGTGGAGTAAGACGGTCTCCTGTATTCGTCCCATCAGTTTTCACACGTAACAGCGCATCAAAAACAGCCGTACTATCCCCATAAGTTGAATATGCCCAAAAAGCTATACGCAAACCAGTTAGGTTTGTTTCTGAAAGCTGAAATTTACATATATTACCTTTGCAGCTAAATGGGTCAATGCCTACAACACCAGTGATGGATGTAATCTTCTCATTTGGTAATGGTTCATCAGCCGAGAGCACCAAACTTGGTTGCTGCGTACACCAGCCCATATCATCCGGCGCGCAACCCTCCAAGGATACTCGTACATCCGGAGGAGGTAATTTTACAGTCACGTCTCGTTTTACAACCTTACTGGAAATTGGTATGAAATAATATCCCGGGCAATCAGCTGCATTTCTTTCCAGACATGGAGCAGAATATGCTTTCCATTCATCGTAAAAATCCTGCCCACAGGCAGATAGCACATCCGAACCGGATGGTACGCCACCATAATCAACATACAATGAGCAGAAAACATTGTTATCCCGCCAGGCAGCTATCCACCATTCGTAAAGAGTTACATCAATATTTAGTGATGTAAAACGATCTGGTCCCTTTGGCAAAGGTACTGGAGTTGGCACAGCTGCAGACACAGGAATTGGATTCATCGCCAATGCAATGACAAACACCAATCCTAAGTTGACAATAAATGCCAATGTCCAGCCCCAAAATACCTTACGTGATCGCAATTCAATTATCCTGAGTACTAATAAAATAATCCACCATATAAGTATAGCGGATTATTGATTGCTTAACTACTTTTTCTGGCTATCAATTTCGTCAAGCATTTGCTTTTCTCTCATAAGGTTGTTCCAACGAGATATCAAGCTTACTATATAAACAGCCATCAGCACTGCAAAGACAAGGTAACCACCAATTAGATAATTAACAGTATTGGGCATTGCATCCATATACAGCTCCTTATTGAGTCACTTTCATTTTTAATTGTTCCACCTGATCCGCAAATTGTCCAAGTCGGATACGGTGCCAGAACATGGTGATAAAGACTACTGAAAAAACTGCGATGGCGAACAGCATGGTCAAAACCATTGATCCAGTCATACTCATTTTTTCACTGCCACCTCCCCCTATAACAACCGGGTGGATGGTACGAAAGATTCGAATAGAAACAAATGTAAGCGGAACACTGAGCCCACCCAACAAGGTGTAAACCGCTCCAAAACGAGCGCGACGCTCAGGATCCTCAATCCCCTGACGTAATAATAAATAAGCCAGGTAAACCATCTCAAGAATCGCAGCGGTAGTCAGGCGGGGTTCCCAAGTCCACCAGGTGCCCCATGCGGGACGCGCCCAAATGGAACCCAACAAAATTGCGATCAGGAAGAAAACCAGGCTGATCTCAACCGCAGCCAAACCTACCACGTCCCACTTCAGGTCCTGAGTTTTCAAATAAATTACTGCAACCACGGCTGCAACAATGAATCCAAGCATACCTACCCAGGCAGTAGCAACATGAAAATAAAAGACTCGTTGTACCTCACCCATTACTTTTTCGAGTGGGGCATAAAAAATAGCCATCAGAAAAGCTACCAAAACCAGTAATAGCGATAAAACATTTAATATTTTTAAAGCTCTGGGTTGTTGTGACATTTTCAACTCCTTATTGAAATTAACTAAACAATAATCTTGCAGTTATTCTTCAACCACGCTGTCAAAGACCATAAACGATACGGCAATAAAAATCACATCGTAAACAACCAGGATGTTTATCCAGGGCATTATTTCGCTCATATCAGTTGCGAATAAAAATCCATTACTGGCCTTTACCGCTGCAACCAAAACTGGGATAACAAGAGGAAAAAGTAATATTGGCAGAAGCACGTCACGCGTACGCGTTTGCACAGACATGGCTGCCAGAAGTGTTCCCACAGCAATATAGCCAACCGAACCAAGAAGAGTAACCAATATGAAGCCCAAGTTAAACAGGTTTACGTTATACATAACGCTATAAGCCGGAAGAACAATGGCTTCAACGATAAGCATAAAAAACAGATTACTAATGGCCTTCCCAAAATAGATGACAGATCGATCAACCGGTGCCAACAATAATCCATCCAGGCAACCGCGATCTTTTTCTACTGCCATCGAACGATTTAATCCCAACGTTCCGGCAAAAGCAAAAGTGACCCATAACGCCCCAGCCGTAATGCCATTTCGAGATTTAACATCCAACTCCAGTGCAAAATAAAAGATCATAATGACTAATAATGAAAAAACCAGCATGGATGACAACAGTTCCCGAGACCGCAGCTCAGCTGATAGATCCTTCCAGGTTATGGCCAGTACTGCTTTTAAATAATTTTCAGCTGGTCTTTTTTGTTTTTCAACTGTTTTTAACATATCAGCTCATTAATGCCTGTTTGTAGAAGGTGAGTAAATTCCCACTCCCCAACTCTGCGCGAGAGGAAGAAGCGGTTATGACACCGTGCGAAAGAATATCAAACCGGGTGCCAAGTTCCTCCGCACGAGCAAGATCATGCGAAGTCATCACAACTGTACGACCTGCTGCGGCAACATTTTTCAAAACATCATCCAGCATTTCAGATGCATCCTGATCCAGGCCCGTATAAGGTTCGTCAAAAAGCATAACATCCGGATCGTGTAAGACCGCCCGACCAATGGCAAGTCGCTGCTGCATACCACGGGAAAAAGTATGCACCATATCCCTGCGACGCGCGGGAAGTCCAATCAAGTTCAACACTTCCGTTATGCGACCGTGGAGGTCAGGTATGTTATACATGCGACCATAAAATTGAAGGTTTTCTTCCGCAGTTAAATCACCGTACAGTAATGGCATGTGGGAGACGACGCCCAATCGCTGGCGAACAGCAGCAGATTGAGAAGGAAGCGAAAATCCAGCAATTTTTACCTCTCCCATTGACGGGCGCGAAAGAGATGCCAGAATCCGCAGAAAAGTTGTTTTGCCAGCACCATTGGGGCCAAGCAATACAACAAATTCACCTGGCTCAGCATGGAAATCCACTCCACGTAAAACAGTTTTTAATCCAAACCGCTTGACCAATTTTTTTACTTGAATCATTCTTCCGACTTCCATTTTGGCTGCAGAACCGGCTATACAGATATCCTGATACCGGTTCTGCAGCAACTTATTTCAAATTAATCAGTCGTACCCTTGAGCCTGGCTTTCAATTCTGCCCGGCGTTCTTTATAGGCTGTTTCCTGAATATTGCCAGATTTGAATTGATCATCCAATGCCATGATGGCATCCATGATCTCTTCAGAACTGGTCAATTCATCACCGTCCTCATCATCAATATCATTATCTTCCTCATCATCGTCGTCCTGAACACGCTTTCGGTCACGCAAGTACATCCAGACACCAGCAAGAATTAAAACCAGACCAAACACACCAACACCAATAATGATACTTTGGGTTGGATTACTACCTGTTGCAGCCGGTGTGGCAGCGCTCTGTGTTCCGCCAGAGGAAGTAAACTTCATTGTCTTCCCTGGTTCAATCGAACCGCCATTGAATACTTGATATTTTGCACTGGTCCCCATATCCTGAAGGCCGCCAGCAGTCAACCCCTCTCCTTCCACAGTCACACCTTCAGGAGCTAGAACTGAAAAAGCACTAATCTTGAAAGGAAATGGCTGGACAACTTCCAACTTACGCCCGCCGAACAAACCTGCCTTCGGTAGTGGCATATCTACTGCAAAAACAAGTTGGTATTTATTTTTACCGGGGGTAACAGATGTTGTATCAGCAAAACCCTCATCAGTTTTGACGTATCGCTCACCAATAGCACCTTGATCAAACTGAAGATTGGCATAGCCCTTGGGTAAAGTAATATTTACAACCGGGCCGCCCTTCGTGGCCGCAACCACAGATTTTGTCCCAGGGTTATTGAAAATTAAAAATTCCACCACCTGAACCACATCTGGCTTGCTGTAATCCAACAAGATATGAGCCTGATCAACCTGTAAGCCGGAAGCATCAGTAGTAGTTTCATAAATGGTCAATGGCAGGTCAAGACTAGTCTCGCCTTCCTTTGGAAAAACAGGGTCAGATTCATATTTTGTATTCGAGTAGTCCATCGAAACAAAAAATGCCCGACTGGCCGTCATGGTAATTTTATCGAACTTATAAGTCCCATCCACAGCAATGACAGTTTCCTGGGTGGAAACTTCACTAAAATTCTGAGTGGCTGTATCATGCTCAAAAACATGTAAGACTATCTTTGTTTCAGCCGGAATGGATCCACCAGATCCATTCGTTACCTTTCCACTAATACTTCCCACTACATCCGTGGGAATGCTGGTGACAGCTGCCTCTGCCGTTGCATCGGGTGCCGCAGGTGTACCTTCCAGCGTCGGGTTGGCTACCACAGCTTGAGGAGTAGCACTGGGCACCACCACGGCAGCTACATCCCCTGGAATTACAGAAAAGCTTCGGACAAAAGCTGCAGCTGCAAAAATATCTTCATCCGGAATCAAACCACCAAAACCAGGCATACTACCAACACCTTTATTAACAAAATTGGCGATATCTGACTGAGTCAGCTTGGCCATTAATGCCTGGTCAGTAAAATCTGCTGCTTGAATGGCATTTCCAGAAGAGCCATGACACTTCACGCAGTTGGTTTCGTAAATGGCTTGTCCGTTACTGGCTTCTTTTTGGGTGCTACCACCAAGCGAAATGGCATATGCCACCACATCCCAGCGCTGTTGATCTGATAAGCTGGCATTGAAAGGCGGCATAAACGAATTTATATTCCCCTGTGTAACCGTTGTAAACCAATTCGCTGGGGCAGCTCTGCGACCATTCTCAGGTTTCCCAATGGCGGCAGGTATTTTTTGTAATTGTGCGGCCATTGGCCCATCTCCAAGACCGTTAGTACCATGGCAAGGTGCACATTTTTCCGCATAAACCAGGGCACCTGAAGCCAGACTGGGAGCACTCTGAGGGAAAAGTGGGCTCATGGTTGGACCAGGTGTTGGCGATTGGTAATTTGGTGGAGGAGTTATGTCTTCTGCCAAAGAGATAGTGCAAGCACTGAGCAAAAAAGCCAATGCTGCCATAATTAAAAATAAACGAGATTTCATTAGAATTCCTTAATTGAAGTTTTTAACTTTTATTACAGCTTACTAAATTGATTTACCACAGGATGGACAAAACCGATCCGACCGAAGTACCGGCTTGCCACATTTTGGGCAAAATCCTGCCGCTTTTTCTTTTCGAACAGTACGGCGAGCTGCGATCAATTCTTCAATCTCATCGTCAGAAACTGCCTGCAGTACAGGTTTCTTTTCTATAGCAGCATCAGCACGTCGGGATGCAATTACAGCCTCCAGACGGCTCTCGGCGGTTTGAGAACCGCTTGTTTGCGGTTGAAGCGTATCCAATTTACGTAATACATCAGAAGCGTGCTGTAATAATTCAGCTCGCATAGGGGCATAATCCTGTGCAGGAATTTTCTCCAAAGTAAAGTCAAAATCCAGTTCCTGCAATGCTCCTATTAACCGATCCCTTTCAGCGAGCAACGCTGAAATAATTTGATCATCACTAGATTCAAAGGAATTTTTTTGACGTTCCATAAAGGGCCGGGCAACAAACAACCCAACCAGTAAACCAACCGCTAGAATTAAAAATATTGCACCGATATCCATAGTTTTCCTATTTCTTGATCAACGGATCAATAATGGCATGAATTTCTGATTCAGATGAAAAAGGACCGATCTGAGCATACACCAGCTTGCCAGTCTGATCTATAAAGTAAGTTTCCGGAACACCCTGGATACGGAACATCTGCGAAATGCGAGTTCCCAGATCCGGGCCATTCGGATAGGTAATTTCAAATTTTTTCAAATAACCACGGGCTTCGGGCTCGGTATCAACATAGTCAGCACCAACAAAAACCACCTGGCCACTCTTTTCATACGAACGCCAGGCCGATTCCATTTCAGCAGCTTCCTGTTCACAGGGTTTACACCAGGATGCCCAAAAATTCACCACAACCACTTTACCCTTCAAATCCGAGAGCTTAACTTCACTTTTCCCCGTGTACTGATACCCGTCAAAGAAAGAAAGCGTAAAATCAGGGATCATATCTCCAATCTGGACTGTTCCCTGCTGGATACGACGCAGATTCAGGGCGACAACTGTCAACAGACCAAGCAACGCCACCCACACAATTATCTGCGCCCAAACAGGCACACCTCGCTTAGGCGCAACCTGTACAACACCAGCCTCTTTCTCTGAAGCTGCAATTGAATCAGTCATAATACTTCTCCTATTTTTCCTGACATGCTTGCATGCAAGAAACCAGACTTGATTTATCTTCTCTTCTTAAGCTCTTCTTCAACACGACGCAGATATTCGTCAGAATCCGATAAAGGTGTTTCTGCTTCTTGCTCAATTGCCGATAACGGTTTACGCATGGATTGAACAGCTCGGAACAGGATATAAACACCGATCAACATTAAAACAGGTGGAACAATGTATATCAACCAATTTAGACCCTGCTTTGGCGGCTCAGAAAGCACACGAGCACCATACTGTGTTGCAAAATATTGCTTGATCTGCTCTGCGGACCAACCTTCAGAAAGCTTGGTGCGAATCAACTCTCTCCATTGAGCACATGCCTGTGTGGGACATACATCCAATGGGGTATTTTCACATACAGGACAAAATAACTCCCTGGCAACAGCATTTACCTCATCGTCCGAAGGTACAGGTTTTTGAGCAGCAACCCCGGTGACCCACACCAATGCCAGAACCAAGGCGATCAGAAGAATCCAAATATTACGTTTCATCACTTCTCCGATTTACAAAAAAAACACATTCTGTCCTTGCTATTAATCCGCTGAACCAGGCTGGTAAACCACTTTCTTTTCGCGACGGGTACGCACAGGAACATAATCCGGTTCTTTATCCGGCCAGGCAGCTACCAGCGAACCTAAAATCATGGTAATGGTCCCTATCCAAAGCCAGTTAACCAAAGGATTATGATAGATCTTGAATGTAGCACCCGAGGAAAGTATCGGCTGCCAGTCCACCAGAATGACGTAGAGATCATCTTCCATCGTAGAGCGAACGCCCGGAATAGTCATCGGTTGCTGGGATTCGTAAAAATAATCCCGGCGAGGATGCAAATCACCCAGATATTTTCCGTTACGTTCTACCGAAATTACCGCACGCGCCACATTACGGTTATCATTTGTATCAAAGACAGCCAAATCTTTATAGGTTACAGAATAGCCATCAATCTTGAGTGATTCGCCTTGGGCAATGGTTCCCTGGGTCTCAGTTTGGAACATTTCGATACCAATAATCCCGAGCGCCATTAATACAATCGAGAGGTGAATTAGGTAACCACCATAACGACGCCGATTTCGGCCAGCCAATCGCCAAAGTGCAACCAGTAAATTTTCTTTTTGAGCCTTGCCCCGTGCGCGAGCTGCTCTCCAGAATTCATACAAGGTGATAAATGCACTGGCTGCTACAACAAAGAAACCCACCAGGGCATAGGGCTCATGAATCCCAACTCCAAAAAATATGTACAACATGACCAGGACAGCAGCCACAAGCGGTTTCCACATGGCTTTTCCAAGTGTTTTAAGTGTGGAATGTCCCCATGCGGAAAGCGGCGCAATACCCATCAGAAGAACCAAGGCAGCAAACAATGGTCCCGTAGCCCTTTCGTAAAAAGGTGGTCCCACGGTAACTTTTTGTCCGGTTGCCAGTTCCGAAATAAGCGGGAATATAACCCCCCAGAAACAAACTACCAGAATACTTATAAATAACAGGTTATTCAGAAGAAATAGAGCTTCACGCGAAAGCAACGACGTCATCTGAGATTCGGATTTGAGGTCACCCCAACGGTAAATTAGCAGTGCTGCTGAAGTTACAAAAGTAAGGCCGATAAAGATGAAGAATGCCGGACCAATCGCACTTTGCGCAAAAGCATGAACCGACGACAATACGCCAGAACGCGTCAGAAATGTGCCAAAGATCACGAGGGCATAAGTCAGAATAATCAGGATCATATTCCAATACTTCAACATCCCACGTTTTTCCTGAATCATAACTGAATGCAGGAAGGCTGTACCTGAAAGCCAGGGCATAAAGGCAGCAATTTCAACCGGATCCCAACCCCAGTAACCACCCCAACCCAATACGTCATAAGCCCAACGTCCACCCAATACCAAGCCGACAGACAAAAAGAGCCATGCAACGATTGTCCAACGCCGGGTAATTCGGATCCAGCGATCGTCGGTACGTCCCGTCACCAAAGCTGCAATGGCAAATGCAAACGGAATAACGAAACTGACAAAACCGAGATACAACATAGGGGGATGAATAATCATACCCGGGTGACGAAGGAGTGGGTTCAAACCACGACCATCCGGAGGACTGAACGGAACGGATCCGGTAGGCTGAAGCATAGCCGTAATTACTTCGCCGCTAAAAGTTTGGAAAAATTTACCAAAAGGATTCTCATACAAAATGACCAGGCCGATAAAGAATGCCAGGGTGACACTGCAAACAACCACGACCCAGGGCAAAAATTCGCGATCACGGTCCCATTTACGCAAAGTGACGGCTGTAGCAAACGCAGACATCAGCCAGCCCCAGAAAACCAAGGAACCCGATTGCCCGCCCCACAAAGATGTAATCTTCAAATACATGGGCATCGAACGGCTGGTCACTTCGTAAACAAAAGCCACATGATAATCATCAGTAACCAGAAGATAAATAAGAGTAAGAGCGGCTAATGAAATTAATGGAAAAGTGAGTTGCATGGCGAGCCGGGAACTCTCGACCCACTTATGAGAACCGCTTTTGTAGCCATAAAAAGCAGCACCAATGGCATAAATTGCCAGGATAAATGATATTACGAGCACACCATAACCGAAATCAGCGAGCATTTGTTTCTCCGTTAAAATAAATAGTAACGACTTCGGTCGTTACTATTGGGAAGATTAATTGCCTTGAGCCTGTTGAGGAACAGCTTCTTCATACTTGGTGGGGCACTTCAAGAGTAGTTCATCTGCGTAAAAAACCCCATCTGCACCAAGATGACCTGTCATTATTGCCTGAGCTTCATTACGCATCAGATCAGGCTTAACACCCACGTAAACCACTTTCATCTTTGAACGCTCCGGGTCAATAACTGCCTGGTGCAAAACAACCGCCAGACCACCCTCTTTTTCAATTTCGGCATTATCACCAGACACATGCGCAACAGTAAATCCGAGCGTCAATGTATCCGCATCATAGGTAATCGTATCCCCAATGACAGCCCCGGAAACACGCACATTTTTATCGACCATGCTGGCTTTTTTGGCATTGAGCTCATCAATTGTTAAGAAATACTGGGCACTAGCCTGAGTAGAAGAGACGATCAAATATACAACAGCGGCTAAAATGAGAAAACCACCAAGAAAGAATTTCATACGAGGGGATGACATTGTTACCTCCAGTGAATTTTATAAAGCATTCATACACGTGTAATTCTACACAAATACATTAATGAATCCTGAAAATTAGGCCTAAATCGTCATGACAAATGTCATGAAAATAAACCAAATAGTCCAAATTTATCAAAAAAAAATAGAATTCTCTATATTTTCCAAAGGAATATCAAAACGCCCACGAAAATTCGTGGGCGTTCGGAAGAAGTAAAAACCTTAACAAACTAATGTACTGTGTGTTTTTCACCGTGGAAGGGCAGGAAACGGGTGGCCAAACTGAACATAATCAGCCAGTAACAAAGTACCAGGGTACCCACCGCAAATTCCACCCAGGTAGGCGTGTAAGAAAATAAACGCACAGTTGGGGAATAGGGATCATACGATGTAGCTGCAATCAATCCTACAAAATTATAGTTCCAGCGAGTGAGCACAGCAGCGAAAACTGGAACAACTGCGGCTGCCATCAAATATCGGAATTTGCCAATTTTCTTCGCATACAACAATACTATCCCCGCTATGACCGGGAAGAGTGCTTGTCCAAACCAAAAAGTTTGTGAGTATGGTGCAACCGTGTCCAATAGCTGTGTCTGGAGTGAAATTTGCTGGTCAAAACTATAGTAATTGGTCACAGCCCAATCCCAAAAACGCAGATAAGTCAACAGTAATGTGACACCACCAGCCAGGCGGGCGACATCATATAGAGCATCATCATCCACTAACCCGGGGCGCATTACCCGGAAGACAAAGACACTCATGATAAATAAGAGTGATATGCCACCGCTCATAGCTGAAAACACGAACTGAGTGGGAGCACTCTGGTTGAACCAGACACCACGGCCATATAAAACCGAGTAGGTCGCACCCAATGAGGCCTGATGCAGCAGGGAAAGCGTCATTCCGATAATTGCCATGGCCGGGCCACTTTTGTGCAGCCAACCCGACAAAGTTTTTGCAAACTTGGCCATGGTCTTCAATATCGGGAAACGATCCTGCAAAACGTGTTTCTCAAAATTGGGGTGTTCTGTCACAACCGGGATAAGCTCGGCCAACAAAACCGTCAGATATAACACCACGCACATGGTTACTTCCCATAAAAGGGAGTGCGGCTGCCAGTAAACAATGGGATGCCAGAAACGCAGCGGCTGCCCAAGGTCCATCAACAACACCATACCTGCAGTGGAATATCCAAGGAAACCAAGCAATACGGCCAGCTTGCCAATTGATTCAAACCTTTTAATTTGTAGAAGATAGACAATAGCACCAAAGACAAAAGCGCTGCCACCCAAAGCGATGGATGAAAGATCAATTGAGATCCAAAGTCCCCAAGGAACTTGATTGGACAGCCCGGTTACCTGAAGTCCATCACGAAATACAAAAAACACACCAGTCAAACCAAACAAGACGCCCAACACCAACAGGCCAATCCAGTATGGAAAAACATCAATCGCGTGTTTACCAACGCGTAATTTTGGATAGTGAATAGATATTTGCATGGTTTACCCCTTCTGGAAAGGGTTGTTTGTATGAGTATCGGGAGGAACGTAATAAACACTAGGCTCAGTGCTCAATTCGTCTTCGCGCAAACGCAAAATTGCTTTTGCTTCTTCCAGCACCTTCGAAACAGGACTACCTGGGTCTGTCAAGTCGCCAAAGGCCCTTGCGCCTGTAGGGCAAGCAACCACACAAGCCGGTGTAGACAACGCATCCACACCAGGAACCATTCCACGAGCCATTCCCGAATCAGATTGTTGTACACAGAACGAACATTTTTCAACCACACCACGTGGACGATTGGGGACTTCCTGAAAACCGAAATTAGGTGACTTGGGACTGACCTTGATAGGTTCTTTCCAATTGAAAACGCGCGCGTCATATGGACAGGCAACCTGGCAATAACGGCAGCCGATGCAAAGTGTATAGTCCATAATGACAATCCCATCCGGACGCTTATAAGTCGCCTTGACAGGACAAACGTGCACGCAGGGCGCTTCGGCGCAATGCATGCACGGTCGGGATAAGAAGTATTCCTTGCCATTTTGCATTTTTTCGGTGGTAACAACGTTATAAATCATATCATCTGCCAGATTATTCACAGCCTGGCAGGCATAAGTACAGTATTTGCAACCAATACACTTATTAATATCTATTGACATACCCCACTTCGGACCCTGGGAGGTTTCACCACCTGAGGGAGCAGTACGGCTAGCCAAAGTGGCACTACTGACAAACGAAGTAAGGGTAGCAGCGCCGGCCAACGCACCTAAAACCTTAATCAGATCGCGCCTGGATGTAGTACCCTGTTCGGGTACCTGCTGATTTTCATCAGTTTCTTTCATTATCATGCCTCCAAAAAATCGACGGTTTGAAGCATACAGACCATCCTTGATGACAGTCAGTGATTATTTTTCTGGCGTACCGGGATCCCTACCAAATATAGCCCAGCTGCCAATACCGCCAACTAATAAGCCTGCCAACACCAATGTCCAAGAGGGTAGGTGTACGCCGCCTGTTTCAGGTTGTACCGGCTTTTCATCCGGTTCTACAGCTTTTGCAACAACATCCATCGGGGTTGCAACAGCCTTTACTTGAATACCAGCGGAGACTATACGATTTGCCTCGTGAATATCAGTATGGCAGTTACCGCAAGTTTCACCTGCAACCTTAAGCGTATGGCTGCTATCAGGACCCATGTGGCAGTTAATACAGTTCAGACCTGCCGCAGTATGGGTTGATTTCAAGGCAGATTCCATCTGGTTCTTATGACAATTTTCGCAAACAATCTTGGAACCAGGGGAGAGAACCGGGCCTTGTGAATGCGGTTCATGACACGTAATACACTTTAGACCAACCTTGCCGTGCTGGCTCAATTTCATCTGTCCAGCAATATTCTCGCCGGCGACTTCAGTGTGGCAGACCAGGCAGGTGGTTTCTTCGTTCTCAACTGTGTATTTTAGTTGAGGATGTACACCCTCGCCTTGCCCCAACTTATGACAAACCAGGCAGTTGACGTTACCAGTAGCGTGCTTGCTGGTTGACCAGGGTGTAGCTGCCTGCGCATGACAGGCTTTGCAGGTTTCCGCTATATCCTGTTCTTTTTCAGCAGCAACGACGCTTTGAGTGGGGGCCGCCACCAAAACACCTAATGCCAACAGGAACATCATTGCAGAAACAACCAGGAATAAATTTTTGTAACTTCTCTTAATCATTTTCATTCTCCCAAGGGGTGGATGGGCTCACGATATTATCTTAATGACCAAAGGACGTTTCAGGTAGTGTAGCCTGTCATAATTCAGGCAGAACAAATGTCACCGCTGCCATTATCCAACCTTATAATAGCATTCTATTAATCTCTTAATCTTAGGTTTAGGTTATACTTAACTGACAAAAAATTTGTTTCACGGAGACGCAATGCCTACAACATACGTCGCGGGCGGCAAGCTAGATTTGCCGTGGAGGAAATAACGATGAGTGATACTGCCAATCCAATATATGTAGGGTTGTTATTCATTCTGCGTTGCCTGGTTCCATTAGCTATTCTTTTTGGGATTTCTTACCTGCTTCGACGATTTGGACTGGTTGTAATTGACAGTCCCGAACCAGAAGAAAATACAGACAATGACGAAAACAGCTCCCCAACAAACACCAAGGAGTCATAACACATGACAATCCGCAACCTGCATCGGCAAAAAATTGGCTTGATTGCAGCAGGTGTCCTTGTCCTGCTTTTAAGCTTTTTACTCGTTTCACCTGCACGTGCCGGAGAACCAATCCAGGAAACTGAAAAATACTGTCTTTCCTGTCACGGTGATCCTAAATTAAGCACTACATTACCCAGTGGCGAAACACTTTCGCTGTATGTTTCACAGGATGTCATCGGACACTCCATTCATAGCCCGCTTGGAATTGAATGCGAAGCCTGCCATACAAACATTAGCACTTACCCACACCCCAAACAGGATTTCAAAACCCGGCGGGAACTTTCCCGAACATATTACCTGGCTTGCCAAAAGTGTCACCCAGGGAACTATGCAAAAACACAGGACAGTATGCATGCCAAGGCTGCTGAAGGCGGTAATTTGGAAGCCGCGATCTGCACAGACTGCCACGGCGCGCACGATGTTAAGAAACCAGACGAACCCCGTTCCCTGATTTCAGCCACCTGCAGTAAGTGCCATGCCAAAATTGTAGACACCTATAAACAAAGCATTCACGGCAAAGCCTTAATTCAGGACAACAATCAGGACGTCCCGGTTTGTACCGACTGTCACGGCGTTCACAATATTCAGGACCCGCGTACTGCAGAATTTCGCGTTAGCAGTCCTGAAATGTGCGCGCGCTGCCATGCCAACAAAGAGTTGATGAGTAAATATGGTCTTTCGGCTGATGTTTACAGCTTATACAAAACATCCTGGCATGGTGTGGATGTTTCTGTATATAAATCCCGCTGGCCAACCATCTGGCATGATAGTGCAGTCTGTACAGACTGCCACGGCGTTCACGATATTCTTAATACAAAAGACCCTGCTTCAAAGGTCAACCCCAAAAATTTATTAGCCACCTGTCAGAAATGCCATCCTGGTGCTGGACCCAATTGGACAGACGCCTGGACTGGTCATAATAATATCAGCCTGCAGCGCACCCCGTTCCTTTTTTACGTGCAGACATTTTATACATCTTTTACTCCATTTGTACTCTGGATCTGCATCATTTACGTGGTACTGCAAATCATCCGCTCAATTGTTGACCGCGTGAGGAGTAGCCTGCCATGAATAGTAATAATAAAGTAACCAAAAAACTCCAAATTCTGCAAGAAAAGACCTTCCAGCGTTTTAATTTAGGCCAACGTTGGGAACACATGTTATTGTTGTTATCGGCAACCACTTTGCTATTAACCGGATTGCCACAGAAATATCGTGAATTATCATGGAGTCAATACTTACTCTCCACTCCAGAACGACTGGAGCTCATTCGCCAGATCCATCACATTGCAGCAATTATTCTGGTGATTGAGGCCGTTTACCATATCGGTCGTGCCATTTACCAGATTATTCGTCGCAAACTTTCAGCTGACATGCTGCCTACCTGGCAGGATGTAATTGATGCAGGCCAGATGGTCCAATATTTACTTTTCATGCGTAAAGAAAAGCCAAAATTCGGAAAATTCAATTTTGAGCAGAAGGTTACTTACTGGTTTATCTTCTTCGGCTTTTTATTTATGATCATCAGTGGATTTATTATCTGGTTCCCGGTTCAAACCACACTAATTCTTCCAGGTGGCGTGGTGCCAGCAGCCAAATTGGCGCACAGCACCGAATCTATTATCGCCGCGATTTTCATTCTTATATGGCATATTTACCACGTTCACCTCGAAAGATTGAACCTGAGTATTTTTACCGGGCGACTGACAGAAAAGGAAATGCGTGAATATCACGCAAAAGAGCTGGAACGTCTGGAACGCAAACAAAACAACAAAGTTCAACCAGGAGAAGGCAAGTAATGCGATACCGCACCTACTTTTTGATTGCCGGGTTGATGGTTCTAGTTGTCACCCTGGGTCTTTTTGTATCAACTGCAAGTGCCTCAGCTCCCGCTTTAACTACGAGTGTGGAAAACAATTCACTTTCTACAGACGGTGAGAACGATGCCTGCCTGGCCTGCCATCAAAACCCACAATTTAACGTTACCGTTGGCAAAGCAAAAGAAAATCTAAATCTTTTTGTTGACCCAACAGAATATAGTCATTCGGTACACGGGGACAAGAGTGTTACCTGTGTACAATGCCATGTTGGCTTTGAACCTGGCATGGGACATGGTCTCACCTTTGCAAATCGGCGCGATGTGACACTTACCCTCAATAAAGCTTGCGGCACATGTCACAAAGACCAATCTGAAAAAGAAAAAGACAGTATGCACAGCAAGGCTCGCTCGCTTGGTAAAACCGAAGCAGCCATCTGTACAGATTGTCATTCAGCCCATGCGGTAAAACGTATCAATGACCCAAGTACCGGTAAACTTGTACCGGGTACACGCACTTGGATCCCCACCACATGCGAAAAATGCCACAGCGCCATCTATGAGAAGTATCGCAACAGCGTACATGGCGCAGCCCTGACAGATGATAACAACCCGGACGTGCCCACCTGTATCGATTGTCACGGCGTTCATAATATTGGTGACCCCACCACAGATACTTTCCGATTGGCATCACCTCAGATGTGCGCAAAATGCCACACAGACCCCAAGCGGATGGATAAATATGGCATTTCCACCCAGGTTTTGAATACGTATGTTGCAGATTTCCACGGTACAACTGTCACAATTTTCGAAAAAGTATCACCGGATGCTGTCACAAACAAACCTGTATGCTACGACTGCCATGGTATTCATGATATTTCCAAAGTGAACGACCCAATCAAGGGCTTGCAGGTCAAAGCCAATCTCTTGACAAAATGTCAAAAATGTCATCCAGATGCCAATACAAACTTCCCGGATGCCTGGATGTCCCATTACATTCCTAGCCCGGAAAAATACCCGATTGTCTACTATATTAATTTATTCTACAAGTTTCTCATTCCCGGGGTATTGATCCCAATGGGAGTCCTGGCTTTTATGGATTTCAGCCGGTTGACCATTAACCGCTTCACCAAACCAAAACATGGCACAAAGCCTCCTGTCGAGCAGGCAGAAAAATCCACAAAATCAGATGATGAGGCTAACAATGGCTAAAAATACTGTCGCCTCTCCAGAACAGAAATATATGCGTTTTTCCAAGCTTCAAAGAATTCAGCACTTAACTTTCCTGATTTCTTTCACGCTTTTGGGATTCACCGGGCTGCCACAAAAATTTCCAGATTCACCCATCAGCCTTGGTATTTTCAACTTTTTTGGCGGTGTTGAAGTAATCCGGACAATCCATCACAATTCAGCCATCGTGATGATCCTCATAAGCGCTGTACACATCGTAGAACTGCTTTATGGGTTGATAGTTTTGAGAACACCCATCAGCATGATCCCCTGGGTCAATGATATTCAACATGTGCTGCACGATGTTCAATATTACCTAGGGTTTCGTAAACACAAAGCTTATTATGGCCGATACTCGTATGCCGAAAAAATGGAATACCTGGCTTTGATCTGGGGTACGGTAGTAATGGCTTTGACTGGATTTATGATGTGGAATCCCATTACCACGCTGCACTTACTTCCAGGCGAAGCCATCCCAGCTGCCAAAGCAGCCCACGGCGGCGAGGCAATTTTGGCCGTACTGGCCATTATAATCTGGCATTTTTACCACGTTCATCTAAAAATGCTGAATAAAAGTATGTTCATTGGTACTTTGACCAGGGCAGAGATGGAGCACGAACACCCGGCCGAATTAGCTGCCATCGATGCCGGGAAGCACCAAAAGCCCATTTCACCTGCTGTAAAACGTAATCGGCAAATGATATTTGCCCCTCTCGCGCTTATTACCATCGTAGCAACAGGATTGGCGGTTTATTACCTTGTTGGTTATGAAAAGACAGCTCTTTCCACCCAACCAACCGGAGAAACTGCAAAAATCTTTTCGCCATTGCCAACTGAAACTCCAGTACCGGTTACCCCAACTCCCACACCGCCTGCCTCTGCAGAAGCAGTTGTCTTAACTTGGGATGGGTCCGTTGGTAAAATTTTCCAGGACAAATGCACTGCCTGTCACGGAGCAGCCGCTATGGCCGGTCTCAACTTGACAACATATGCAGACGCAATTAAAGGCAGCACGAATGATGGCCCAGTAATCATACCCAAGGATAGCGCAACCAGTAAACTCATTTTGAAACAGACTGCCGGTGGACACCCTGGGCAATTATCCGATGAAGAGATCACCAATATCAAGGCATGGATCGATGCCGGAGCACCTGAAAAATGATCAGGTTCCCAACCAACCCGTAATTCAATCATTTCAACGGGCTTCCTACATAAAAATGTGGAAGCCCGATGTATTTTTTCGCATATAATTACGTGCAAGGAGACAAAGTATGTTGAACGCGATTAAAACAAAATTAAGTAACTTTTTCTTTCCACCTGCCGGCTCAACTCGCTGGCAATTCGTACTTCCTTACCTGGTACTGGCAATTCTTGGCGTACTCGTTTTGGTTGGTGGGGTATATGGATGGGACTACACTAACTCACCCAAGTTTTGTGGCACATCCTGCCATACTATGCCACCCCAAGACGCCACATACAAACAATCCCCCCACGCCAATGTTGCCTGTGAAGAATGCCATATAGGCCGAGCCTTTGTCGGTGATCAACTGATACGCAAATCCGAAGGGTTGCGTGAACTTTACGCTCAGACCTTTAAAACTTATGAGCTGCCCATAATGGCAAGCCGTCTGCGCCCAGCACGCGAGACCTGTGAAACCTGCCATTTGCCGGAAGCATTTAAAGATGATAAGCTAAAAGTTATAACCCATTTTCAAGATGACAAAAGCAACACCCCTTACAGCATCTACCTGGTTTTGAAAACCGGCGGCGGTGCCAAACGTGATGGTCAAGGCAAGGGTATCCATTGGCACATCGTTAACAAGGTTGAATATCTTGAATCAGATTCCCTCGGCCAAACCATCCCATATGTGCGTGTTTCCAATCCAGATGGCAGCACCACCGAATATACCGATGTGCAATCTGGCCTCGATCCGAAAACCATTAATACAAGTAAACTGCGTGTTATGGAATGCACTTCCTGTCACAATCGTGTCTCCCATAACTTTAAAGCTCCTACTACATCGATGGATGAGTATTTGACGAAAAACTTGATCGACCCATCCATTCCCGAGATCCATGCCCAGGGCGTAAAGGTTCTCAGCGTAGCATATACTACCCAAGATGAAGGGTTGAAAGCAATTGCCGGTCTGGATGACTTTTATAAAACCACTTATGCCGATTTTTACGCCAAAAGTTCAGACAGTGTAAAAAATGCCATCACTCAAATCCAAAAAATCTATACGGATACCGTTTTTATTGATCAGAAAGTAAACTGGGAAACTCACCCCAACAATATTGGACATATGCAAACTGCAGGGTGTTTCCGCTGTCACGATGGCAAACACTTGGATGCAAACCAGCAAGCGATTCGCATGGAATGTAACCTATGCCATTCGATCCCAGTAGTTGCCACTCCACAAGATTTCCTCACCAAGATCGAAATCAGTCGTGGACCAGAACCGGATACACATCGAAATCCAAACTGGATCAGCATGCACAACAAGGTCTTTGACCAAAGTTGTTCAGCCTGTCACGACACAAAAGACGCTGGATCAACTACGAACACCTCATTCTGCTCAAACAGTGCCTGCCATGGTTCAACCTTCACCTATGCTGGTTTTGACGCCCCCAAACTGCGCGAAATCATCCAGGCTCAACTTCCCACACCTGAAGCCAAACCAACCACCGCTCCAGCACCAGCCGTCGGAAGCACACCAGAATTTACTGCAAATATTGAACCATTGCTTTCCAAGTGCACAGCCTGTCACAACTCAACATCCATGACTGGCGGGTTGGATCTCAGCAGCTATAACGGTCTGATGAAGGGTGGTAAAGACGGCGCTGTCATTGCCCCAAAGGATTCAGCCAACAGTCTTTTCGTCAAGATCCAAAGTGCTCAGCACTTTGCCAATTTGGCAACAGAAGAACTGGACCTGGTAAAACAATGGATTGATGCTGGAGCAATTGCCCCCAAAGCCTCTGCAGTTGTACCCACCCAGGCACCTGCGGCTCCAACAGGTAATGTAACCTACGAAGCAAATATTGCTGCCATTCTCAATTCAAAGTGCACAATGTGCCACCAGGGCAGTTCAGCTCCTGAGGGCCTAGAAATGACCAGCTATGCCTTATTGATGAAAGGAAGCTCTGAGAGCCCTGTGATCGTAGCAGGGAATTCTGGCACAAGTAAACTTATTGAAGTCCAGAGCAAACAGCACGCAGTCAATCTGACGCCCGATGAGTTGACCCTCTTCAAACAATGGATTGACGGTGGCGCGCTGGAAAAATAATTTCGTAAACTAATAAATAAAAAAAAGGACGCCCTTCTTCAGGCGTCCTTTTTTTTATTTTATAAATTAATCTTCGTTGCGCCGAATACGTCCGCCACATGCCCGGCAAAACCGATCACCTGCCTGAGCACGCTTACCACATTGTGCACAATGCACCTGCTGGTTGCCATCAATTGATGATTCAACAGAACTATTTTGCCCCGTAGAATGTCGCTTGCGAGAGGCACCAGTTGCACGGCTACTTTTCCCAGATGACCAATAAATATAACCTGCGATCAGTAGCAATGCCAGACCCAATCCTCCCAAACCCCACGGCAGGTATGTGGTCCAGGTGGACTGTCCCGAAATATTCTGATCCAGAGGTGTACTGGGTTGTACTTGCAAGAAAGAAGTACTGGGCGAATCAGTCTCTCGCTGATATTTTATTTTAAATACCTGCTTTTGACCGACTTCCAACCCGGACATTTTATATTCGCTAAACTGAAAACCTTCTCTATCCAGAACTGTATTCGTTAAAGCGGGTTCGACCGTTAAATTGGAAGATTGCAAAGGCTGCCGAAGTTCGAATCGAAAATTATTTACTTTGTAATCGCCCAACCATTCAAATGCATAATCACGCTGGGATGCGTTTTTAATCAAACCCGGATCGTAATATTCCATCTGAATAAAACGTGCAGCAGCCTTGATTGTTACTTGGGAAAAATCCGTTCCGGGTGTAAATTTGTAATCTACACCCGAATCTGAAACAGTAGCCGCTGTACTACCAACTGCCACCGTATATATCTTCCCCACACCAGCGGGGATTCGCAGCGTAACTTCGGCGGGTAACGAGGCTTGTTGGGGAAGCGAAATTTTATTAATCACCAGAACGGTCGGTGTATCATATTCAGGCCAGACACTGATATCAAAGGTATCAAATATAACGGTGCTCTGAGCGTACGCCGGTACCGACTGGGACAGAATTAAAATCAATGCCAATACAACTAACCATTTTCGCATAAATAAAAACCTCCAATTTAGGAATTAGCTTAAGATATTACCATATAATTCTGGCGGGAAACTTTGTTTCTTCGTTTACAATTTTCTTTACCCCAGCGCGCTCAACAACTGCCACATCGCCAAATTCATCGGAACTGGCACTTGAAGCAAATTGGCCTCCCTCACGATTGACCCACAAATTGAATCAATTTCTGTCGGCGCACCGCGATTGACATCTTGAAGCATGGAAGATAGGTTTTTTGCCGTATCCCGCGCCACAGATTCTACAAATGCAGCCGGATCAATAAAAGGAAAAACCACGCCCAGCTTTTTACCCACCATGGCAGTCTCATTTGCGAGAACTCTCAAAAGCACTCTGGCGGACGACCTCTCCAGCAAAGCTCCATTCGGCACCTTCAACAAAGCTGTCAGTGGATTGATAGCAGAGCTCACTACAAGCTTACTCCAGATCAAAGCAGTGGCGTCTGCAACAAGTTCCACCTTGAAGTCAGCCATGCTTAATTGCTCACTAACAGACTCCATACCCGATCGAAACTCGAGTGAGGTCAAACCTTCTCCACCAAGGCATACCCAACCCGGTCCTAGCAAAGTAGCGCCGAGGGTTGTCACCCCCAAGGCCACCCGCTCGAACCCAAGACTGGCAGCCAGGATTTCGCGATTTCCCAATCCATTTTGTAGAGTGATCACCGTTCCATGCAAAGATGGAATTTGTGCAAGCTGTTTTGCTACGTGTGAGGTCTGCCAGGCTTTAACCAATACCAGGATCAGATCAACAGTCGGACATTCCAATGGATCCGAAAAAGCCCGTACTTCATGGCTTACCTTGTTGCCATTTGGCATTACCAGGCCAACTCCATCGCGATTAATGGTCCGGATAGCCTCTGTCCAGCCACCCAGAAGCGAAACAGAATTCCCTGCGGCTGCCAAACGCCAGGCAAATAAAGTCGCCATTGCACCACTACCCACAATCAGGATGTTTTTCATAAAAAAGTTTAATTTCCTGGTGATCTTTTTAAGTCACTTTACCGGATTTCTTTATCAACCCAACATTGCTTCACCTTCGAGATTCTGCAGAAACTCCATCCACTCTACCTCATCCATGGTCAAAGCATGTACCGATGCAGGAAATTGCTTTAACTGCACATCCGAAATATATTCATTAATTACTGTCAACATCGCCGCATGCAGATCGGCATATTTTTTCACAAATCGCGGGGTAAATCGATCAAACAAACCAAAAATATCGTGGCTGACCAATACCTGCCCATCACACCCAGGCCCAGCCCCAATCCCAATGGTAGGAATGGAGAGCTGATGCGTGATGTATTCAGCTACCTGTGACGGAATTGATTCCAATACCAAGCTGAAACAACCGGCATCCTGCAAACGAAGCGCATCTTCCAACAACTGCCTGGCAGCTATCGCAGTTTTTCCTTGAGCCCGATATCCTCCCAACTGATGGATTGACTGTGGTGTGAGACCCAGGTGACCCATAACCGGAATACCGGCAGCTACAATTGTTTGAACAGTGCTAGCTCTCTCTCTGCCACCCTCCAGCTTGACACAATCCATACCTGCGCTTTGCAAAAAACGACCCGCATTCCGTACCGCTTCATCAATGGAAACTTGATAAGACATAAAAGGCATATCACCTACCAAAAGAGCTGCTTTCGCACCACGCGAAACTGCCCGGCAATGATGAAGCATATCTTCCATCGTCACAGACAGGGTATTTTCGTAACCTAAAACGACCATTCCAAGCGAGTCACCTACCAGAATTGCATCAATTCCAGCCTGATCCATAGCCATGGCAGTCGGATAATCATAAGCAGTTAACATGGAAATAGGTTCACCATGTTCCTTTTTCTGACGAAACGCCAAGGTTGTTATTTTTTTTCGAGTAGATTCTGCGGGAAAAATACGTACAGTAGACATAAGGTACCCTCCGATACGGTAGAGTCCATTCCAGCTATAAGTTCCCTGTGCTGGATGAAGAAGAAGTGTTTTTAAAAACCGTCACGGTCTCGCGATCCATGCGGTAAAAATATTATACGCCAGACAGTCTGTCACTGTAAATAATTTATTTATTAGAAATATGGAACCCAACCCTATTATCCCCATTATGATCGGACAGATGACATTCTTCAAGACCAAGATCACCCATTTCTAACCAGGTATTTGCAAAATATTGTTACTACTCAGCCATGTAGGAATCAAGAAAGGCTGGCGAATAAGGATTACCA